>NZ_CP091740.1:1257780-1572225 GCF_022014595.1 Solitalea lacus
AATCAGTAGAATATAAGAATTCTTATTACGGTTTATACTCATCACTTTTAACCTTTAACAATAAATAGTATGAAAACGAATAAACTAAAGTGTTACTTCACAACACTTGGTATTTCCCTTTTGAGTTTGCAAGGTTTTGCACAAAGCAAAGATTGCATAGTTAGTGGAAAGATCAATGGAATAGATAAAGCATCAAAAATAACTGTTGGTCGTGACCATGGCGATCATGGGGGGCGAGAAATCTTAAAGCAATCTACAATAGATGCTAACGGAAATTTCTCCATTACGCTTCCTTCTCAATTAGCTAATGAAGTATATGATTTGCAAATTGAAGGGATTCGAATGGGTGTTAATTTCGTGGCTGAAAAAGGTCACATTGAAATTACTGGCAATAAAAACAAACTTTACGCTTGTGAAGTGAAGGGAACTCCTCAAAACGAACATTGGAATAACTTCCAGAAGTTTTCCCTGGCACAAACCATGAAGGGAAATCAGGTGATGATGAATAGCCAGCAATATTCTAAGGAAGAAAGAGCTGCTTTTTTCAAGAAAGCAGAATCCGAAAAAAAGGCCTATACAGATTCGTTGATCAAGAATTATCCGAATTCAATTGTTTCATTGTACCTGGCTAAGGTTCCTTTAATGATGATGAAATATGATCAGATTGATGCTGTTCTAAAAAACTTTACCCCCTACTTTTCTAAGCACCCATATTATCTTGCAATGAAGCACCGTGCTGATATAATCCGTAAGACGGCTCCAGGTGCAATCGCCCCTGATTTTACTGTATTACAACCGGATGGTAAGTCAAAAATTAAGCTTTCATCTTTCCGCGGAAAGTATGTAATGCTTGACTTTTGGGCGTCTTGGTGTGTGCCTTGTCGTGCGGAAAACGTGCATACGAAAGAAATTTATGAAAAATACCATTCTATGGGTTTAGAGGTGATTTCATTTTCATTAGATCATGAATTGGACAAATGGAAGAGTGCATTGGAGAAAGATGGTTTGGTATGGCACAATGCATCTGACTTGGTGGGTGGTATAAAGTCACCAGTTGCAAAAGAATATGGTATTGATGGCATTCCTGCCATTTGGATTATTGATCCAAATGGAAAAATTATCGCTGAAGGAGTAAGAGGCGAAGCGTTAAATAAAGTGTTGGAATCAATCTTTGCTCAAAAAACTAAAGGATAATCATTCGATTTTGCCTTAGACAAAAAACAACATTTTGTCGAGTTGAGTCCCGAGGTGCTCCAAGGGACTCAACTTTTTTCCTTTTTTAAACCATTCAATAGTATAAAAATGTATAAGAGAACCATTTCCAAATGGTCATTGCTGATAGCTTTTTTATTGTCGTTCACTGCTCAGGTACGTGCAGATGAAGGGATGTGGCTATTGGCCTTGTTAAAAAAGAATAATGCTGAGGAGATGAAAGCAATGGGACTAAACATTCCCCTTGAAAAAATTACCGGTGAAGACGGTTCATTGAGTGAATCGGTAATTGGATTTGGTTCGGGATGTACCGGCTCTATCATTTCAGGTTCAGGCTTAATTCTTACAAATTACCACTGTTCTTACGGTGCTATTCAGCAGTATGTTTCTCCAACAAACGATATTTTCCAAAATGGTTTTTGGGCCAATACTGCTGAGCAGGAACTTCCTATTCATGATTTAACAGTTACCATCAATAAAAAGATTTTAAATATTTCTGAAGAGGTAAAGGCTCAGTTGCAAAATGGAACTCCCGGCTCTAATAACATTCAAAGCGCAATAGATGCTATTTCGAAAAAATATCAGCAAAAGTATCCTAAATATAAGGTCCTAATCAAGCCATATAAGAACAACAGTCTATTTGTTCTTTTTCTTCAACTGCAATACAAAGACGTACGTTTTGTAGGTGTAGCACCTAAAAATGTAGCCAAGTTCGGAGGTGAAACTGATAACTGGATGTGGCCTCGCCACAGCGCTGATTTTGCTTTCTTTAGGGTATATGCAGATAAAAATGGAGCGCCTACGGCTTATTCAAAAAGCAATGTACCATTGGCGGTTAAAAACTATCTGCATATAGCAAAGAAGGGATATAAGAAAGGTGACTTTGCTATGTCAATGGGTTATCCTGCTATGTCCGACCGAAACGCTTCTTCATCAGAAATTTGGGATAAAACCCATGTGGTTAATTCGGCAATGATAGCGGCCCGTAAACTTCGTCAATCCATCCTGGAAGCTGAAATGAACAAAAGTCCGCTTGTTAAACAATTATATGCTGAAAAATATGCCACCTCGGCCAACTATTATAAGAATGCCGTAGGCATGAACTTTTGGGTAGATAAGTTAAATATCATTTCCCGAAAAGAAAATTATGAAAAGGAGTGGATGAAATGGGCCTTTCAAGATGAAAGCAAGAAAAACGCTTATGTCACTTTATTGCAGGATCTGAAAAAAGGAACAGAAGCAAATGCGCAGTATAAAAAGGCGCTTAATTATTATGTCGAAGGCTTCGGCTCATGCGAAATGATTCAATTTCTTTCAGCTTTTGCGAAATCATATACAAGCTATGTAGAGAATTTGAAAACCAAACCAACTCTTCAAAACGACCTTTCGAACACAGCCAGAGGATATTATAAAAATTTCAATGCAGATGTCGACAAGAAGGTGACCAAGGCGATGCTTAAACTAATGGCAGATAGTATCCCTGAGCAATTATTGCCCGATATTTTTGCTATAAGAAACCTTCATTCTCAAGCAGCGATTGATCAATATGTTGACGACCTGTTCCAAAATTCAGTTTTTGCGGATGCTGACAGACTTCAAAATTGGTTAAAGAACCCATCCGTGCCGATTGAAAATGACCCTGCGATTTTATTAAACGAATCGATTGAGAATAAGCGTAGAGAAATTTTCAAAATAAACTCTACTAATTCAAACAAGCTAAACAGATACGCTTCTATCTACTCAAATAGCCTTGATGATTTTAGAGGAGGTCGCTATTATCCGGATGCCGATAGAACTATTCGTCTTTCGTACGGAACTGTTACAGACCTTCAGGTGGACGGTAAGACAATCCCTTATCAAACCATGTTCAGTGGGTTGATTGCCAAAGCTGCCGATACAACAATTAAAGATTATTATTTGAATAAAAAATTGAAGTCCATTTGGCAAAACAAAGACTTTGACCCTTACGCGATAAATGATGATATGCCTGTTTGTTTTGTAACCAATGGTGATGTAACGGGCGGAAATTCGGGCAGTCCGATGATGAATGCCAATGGGGAAATTATCGGCCTGGTATTCGACTGTAACTGGGAATCGATGACAAGGGAGTTCAATTTCGAAAAAGAACTTCACAAAGTAATCTGCGTAGACATTCGTTATTTACTGTTTATTACAGAGAAGTTTTCTGGTTCAAATAGAATCATAGCTGAAATTGAGAAGACTAATCAGTATAGCAACTTAAATTAATCAATAAAGATAGGGCTGTCATTTCAGTGTGAACAGCCCCATCAATTTTTTTAGTTTGAATTTTAACAATGAAGAAGATATTAAGACAAGTTGCCATCATTTCATTTGGGGTGATGTTTACAATCCAAGCTTACGCTGGAGACGGCATCAAAACTATAGTGAAAGGTTCGGTTCAAGGCTCAGAAATTAAATCGGTCCTGATGTCGAGACGCGATGGGATGCGTGAAACTAAGATCACTGATTCCATCGAATCCGACGGCCAATTTCAGTTGTCAATGAATCTAAAGCAGCCTGGGTTTTACGTGTTGTCAACCAATTCGACCAACTTGGACGCAGTGGAAATGTACTTAAGGCCGGGGGATCAAATTTCAATCAATATGGAAAAAGATCAGGTGGTAATGAGCGGTAAGGGAAGTGGGTTAAATCAGTTTCTATATAAAATTCAAAAATCGATGCCCTACCAAGGCTCGGTTGCCAGTTTCACCCAAACTTATAATGACCGAGTAAAGGCCATTCACAATTCAAGTGATGAAGAGGTTATTCGCAACAAAGCGATCTTATTGGGCAATGAACAAGGGAAATATCTGGATAAGGTATTTGGTCCGGTAATCGAATACAAAGCGCATGGTGGTACTCCGGATATGATGGAGGTGAATTTTGCCGATCTGAACATACGCTTGGTTCCTGAAATTACAATTCATCCTAACTGGAACCAAACTGTCACTGAGCTGATGTTTGCCAAAATGAGAGCCGGTCAGTTGAAAGTACGCAGCATCAATACCTGGATAGCAGATTTTGGAAATGCCGTTGATCATCCAAAATTGAGGGAAGAGTTTATCCTTGCCCTGATCAATTATTCTGCTTCGAATGGAGACCTCGCTCTCAATAAAGAATTGAAAGAAGCTTTGCCTTTGATTAAGGACCCAAAAAACATTGCCCGATTAAACGCAATGAAAGGCAAACTTGCCATGAACCTGAATAATTACAAATCTGCTCCGACGGGTACTGATATGAGTGCTTACGCTTTTCATGATTTAAATGGCAAACAAGTTTCAATCAGCGATTATAAAGGCAAAATTATCTATATCGATATTTGGAATACTGGATGTAGGCCATGCATTGCAGAAATGCCTTTCTTAAAGAAAATGGAGCATGAAATGCATGGTAAGGACATTGCTTTCCTTTCTGTTTCTTGCGACTATAATACAGAGGTTTGGAAAAACTTTTTGCAGAAGAGAAATCAGACCGATGAGCATCAACTTATCATGGGTAAAAAAGATCCATTCTTTGAAAAAATCGGCAGATCAGGAATTCCACGATTTGTGATTTTGGACAAAAATGGCAAAATGGTCAACAATAACTGTTGCAAGCGCCCGTCTAACCCATTACTGAAAGTTTACCTTACTGAATTATTAAATCAATAAACAATGAATAAATATTGTGCATTTTTTGCCTTCCTTTTGAGTGCTGTTTTTTCTGCGAATGCTCAATACACAGAAATTAACGGGGTGTCAAAAACCGCCAAGCCGAATGATGTTAGGCTATTTAAGGTGGTTATGGGCCGTATTGAAGAAATCGCGAAAACAATGCCTAATTCCGCGGGCAAATTCAACTTAAAGTTTCAACCTGAGTACAAAGGATATTATGCTATTGGCTTTGGGGATAAATATGAAATTCTGGATAAATACAAGATTTACGCAAAAGGTGATGATAAGATCAATCTTGAGTTGAATGACTCTGCCTATGTGCTCACCGGGAATAATTCCAAGGAGAACCAGGTATTGTACCAATGGTATAAGTTAGCATACAAGGTTGAACGCAGATCGGTTTATTTTAATCGTGGTGGAAGAAGGATGCAAGGGTTCTTCCCTGAATTACAAAGCCTGGTTGAAAAATCACAAAATTGGATGGATGGAAAAGAAACAGGCAATGCCAATTTTGATCAGTTAATGAAAAGCACCATAAATCATGATTTGGCTTATTTTACCATGGCCTATTTGATTTCTCCACGTGCATCAAAGCCAAATCCGAATGACTATACTGCTTTTGTGAAAAGCTTTAACGCCGATAGCTATTTGCAAAATGAAGAGCTGTTAAAATTTCCTTACGGCACCACGTTGTTGAGATGTCTGGTAGCGTTTAAGAGTCAAGACTATTACAATAGCAATTGGGAAAAGCTGTTGCCTGGAATTTCAAACGATGTTTTGAAAGGCGAATTTGTGTTAAGCAAGATGGCTGCTGTTAAATCGTATACCAATTACCAAGAGCTATACGATGCCTATAACAAGTATTTTCTTGCTGATGATCAAAAAGAGCGTGTAAAGAAAATTGAAGCAGGATTGCAGAAATATAAGCCAGGCACAGTAGCTATTAATTTTACTGGCTGGGATGCCTCAGGTAAAGAAATTTCACTTTCAGATTTCAAGGGTAAAATTGTATTGGTAGATGTTTGGGCAACCTGGTGCGGTCCATGTAATAAGGAAATTCCTTACTTGAAAAAAGTAGAGGAGGAGTTTCATGGGAAAGATGTCGTGTTTATAGGTGTTTCGGTAGATGAGCAGAAAGACAAAGAGAAATGGAAGAAATTCCTAGTCGATAATCAGATGGAAGGCGTTCAGCTATTCGCCGGTGGCTGGCATCAATCAACAATTGCTAAGGCCTATGGCATCAACGGTATTCCTAGATTCATGCTGTTTGATAGAAACGGTAATATCATCAATGTTGATGCGCCGCGTCCAAGCGACCCGAAATTGAAAGCAACTTTATTAGACTTGTTGAATAAATCGTAAAGTATCGAAAATGATGAAACAAAAAGGCGAATCGTTTAATATGATTCGCCTTTTTTCATTCTATTAATGAAAGCTGTTATTCATTGTCTTATTTAAGGTATTGGCACTCCAGTAACCGCTTGCAATGATGCGGCGAATGGTAAATAATGGATCTTCCTGATCTTTTTTATCAGCAAGGCTGAAAGCAGCTTTAAAACCTCTTTGTTTTAACTCCGGGAAAGCTTGTTTGTTCCACAATCCAAATGGATAAGCGAAATAATCAATCTTTTTACCAGTAATGCTTTCAAGTGTTTTAGTCGGTTTTTCAATTTGAGTTACCCAGTCTTGTCCTTGGTATTTCTTAACGTTATGATGGTCCCAGGTATGACTCCCAATCACGTTGCCTTCGTCTGATAGTTTTTTTATCTGGTCTTTGCTCATGTATTTAGGACGGCCAATAGATACTGTCATGATAAAATAAACTCCTTTATATCCATATTTTTTTAGTTCTTCATTGGCAACTAAAAATTGATTTTCTTCAGTATCGTCAAAAGTTAACATTACGGGTTTTGTAGGAAGCGGATCTCCGTAAACTAAATAGTTATAAACCTGATCAGGTAGAACAGTATGATAACCGCTATCTGCAAGCATTTTCATATGAGCTTTAAACGTGCTTACTGGAATAATATAATCCTTTGCCGCTTTTGAATCTGATGCCTTCCAATCTCTGATTTGGTGATAACAAAGAATAGGGACTTCTTTTTTAGCTAAAATTTCTGCAACAGACGCCTCTTTTCTATTTGCTGCATTTTCTGTTGCTGCATTTGCAGTAGTCGAATCAATCGGTTTTTCGGTTACATGGCCTGAATTTTGGGTTGACTTCTCTTCTTCTGATTTACCACTTTGTTGACAAGAAACCGAAGACACCAGCATTCCAGCCAGTAATGTATATTTTAAATAATTTTTAAACATAAATTTTTATTAGTGCTGCAAGTTAAAAGAATGAATGCAAAACTAAAGTTGCTACATAAAAGATTTTATATAATTAGGATGGTAGCTAAAAAGTATTATTAGGTAAACGTATAATGTTTGCCAAATACGTTTTTTATATTTTAAAAATGATTATTGGCAGTAATTTTCTGCATTTGAATGGTTATAAATTAAATTTTATTAATAAAAATTAACAATAAATATAAATTTGTTACTATTTCAATTTATACAAACTATAATTTTATGAAAAAGTATTTTTTTTCAGCAGTGTTTTGCTGTCTTGTTTATTTGGGTAAGGGGCAAAATATGGCACAAACCCCGCCAATGGGCTGGATGACCTGGAATTATTTTGCGGATAACATCAATGAAAAAGATATTAAAGAGATTGCAGATGCATTAGTCAGTTCAGGAATGGCCAAAGCAGGCTATAATCATATTTTTATTGACGATGGATGGCAGGGAGGGAGGGATAATCGAAATAATATTATTCCAGATCCGATGAAATTTCCTTCTGGAATAAAGGCTCTTGCTGATTACGTTCATAGTAAAGGTCTTAAGTTAGGAATTTATTCTGATGCGGCATCTTTGACATGTGCAGGTTATACGGCTAGTTTGAATTTTGAGCAACAAGATGCTAAAACATTTGCTTCTTGGGACATTGATTATTTGAAGTATGATTATTGTGGAGCTCCGGAAGATACGGAAACAGCAAAGAAAAGATATGCCGCCATGGCCAATGCCTTACGCGAAAGCAAAAGGGAAATTGTTCTTGGCGTTTGCGAATGGGGAGACAGACAACCTTGGCTTTGGGCCAAAGAAGCCGGAGGACAATTATGGAGAACTACTGCGGATATACGTGATAAATGGAAGAGCTCACAACTTGCAAGTAAACCGTCAGATTTACACAGACTTGGAGCCGGTATTATGGATATCTACGATATTAATGTTGAGTTAACCCAGTACGCGGGTACAGGAGGATGGAATGATCCGGATATGCTGATGGCAGGTTTATATGGCAAAAAAGGTCCTTCTGGCGAATTGGGAGGTAAAGGTTGTACCGATGTTGAATATAGGAGTCAGATGAGTTTGTGGGCAATGATGTCTTCTCCTTTGATTGCAAGTAATGATGTTAGAACAATGAACGAAGTAACTAAACGTATTTTGATGAATAAAGAAGTGATCGCTATTAATCAGGATGCTTTAGGAAAACCTGCAGTGCGGAAAATAAAAATTGAAACTTATGACGTACTAATGAAGCCGTTGAGTAATGGTGATATTGCAATTGCTATACTTAACAGAAGTGATAAAACGCAAACAATTAAAATTAACCTGGAGGCCTTTGGTTTAACCGGTAATTATTTAATAAATGATTTGTGGCTAAATAAAATGATTGGTAAAGGCAAATCATGGAACGGAACCGTTGAAAGCCATGAAACGAAATTGTTTAGATTACAAGCTTCTAAATAAAACCTGAGTAAATCAAAGATCAAAATAGTGTCAATGAAAAAGGCGGTCATCCAATATGATATGACCGCCTTTTTTTATAAAAAATGATTTCGATTAAAGTTTAAGAGCAAGGCCTAAGTTTAGGTAGGTTACCCCGTATCCAAGTTCCATCATTGCAGCCAAGTTATCGTTAAAGTAGTAACGACCGCCAATGTTTAAACCTACAAACATTCCGCTTCCTGCAACGTAGTTGAAACCAGAATCTTTCCATGATACGTTTTCATATCCTAACATAAGTCCGGCGTAAGTATCTAATTTTTTTGCAAGTTCATAGTGTACATTGCCATTAACACCAATAACTAAATCAGTCAATTTTGTTTTGGTGGCTCCAAAGCCGAAGTTATAACCATAATTGTAGCTGGCATATCCGATATAAGGAGCTACACCAAGTCCACACTTGCTGTCGTTGAATAAATTATCTTTTACTGCAAACTCCATAGAAACAGAAAGAGGAGGAACAGTAGTGCTATAGCCATTTCCCGAGTAGCCGGTGCTTGCTAAACCAACACCAAAATTTAATACTTTGTCTCCTTTTAAAAATGTTGAGCTTTGAGCTTTTAATTGGGTACTTGCCGCAATGAAGATGAATAAAAGTGCTAGTTTGATTTTTAGTTTCATTTCAGTGTTTGTTTAAAATTTAATAATAGGTGTAATTTTTAATAAATAGATAAGTTTTGTTCTTTAATAGATAATATTTATTGAGCCAAAGTTATTTAAATGTTCTATAAATGAAAATGTTTTAAAAGGTAAAACTTCGGATACTATTAGAGATTTACTTACTAATTGGACAATTACTTTGTATATCTAACCTCGTGGAAACACTAAATTCGATTTGTTTAGATCTAAAGAACACAAGAAAAGTTCTTTCTCATAATTAAAATGAGTATGTATGTGATTAAAACCTATTATATATTTTAGAAACAGAACAGCCGTTTTTTTTCTCATAAATTGTTAATTAAATTTTGCCAATCCATAGATAATGTGCCCAATCAAAAGAAGTAAAGCAATGATGTGCAAAACAGTATTTTCTTGCTTTCCGTTTATCAGCAGAATTATTTCATAGATTATCAGAAACCCGACTGCAAAAAATGCATAATAAAGCTTTGCCAAATTATAACTGCCTCCACCAATGCCTGAAGATGATCCTTCTTCGTGCAAGAAAATAAGCATGATTACAACCAACGGAATTATTAATAACAGGCTTTTAATGATTAAACTGGTATTCATTGTATATCGTTCATTTAATTTTAGCTTCCTTTTCCAATGCATAGTTTTAGTATTAGGGCATTTCCTCTTAAGCTGACGTTTTGTAAGGCTGAGTGATTGTAATTGGCAATATTATATTGAAGCTTGAGTTGGTAGAAAGCTCGTTTTCTTACAAACCTCATTGTCAATACCGGTGCTATTACAACGCTATGCTTCGTTATATCAGTTTTTACATCAGGATTATAGTAAATTATGTTTCCATAACCCAAAGCGGCTCCTGCCGTAAGAATATAATGCTGTCGAGCTAAAAGTTGTGCGTCATATTCCAGGGTTATTTGTGCGCCAGAAGCTTTGTTTCTTTCAATAATTTCATTATTGTGTTGAAGGTAGAGAGGCTGTTGTGTTTTAGGGAAAATCAGATAATCGACATTCAAGCCCCAAAGCTTTTTTTCTAATTTAATATCAGCATTTATGCCAAGTAAAACAGGGTTACCCAGTAAACAGTTTCCTCCCGTCGCGAACCATGTGCCAGTTGAAATTCCATAATACAAATCAGTATCCTTCACCTGGGCATGCAGAAATGCGCTATTAAAGCCAAAGAATAAAAAAATAAATAGTTGCTTTTTCATGGTAAAGCAAGTGCAATAATTATATCAGGCCTCTCCAAAAAATAATAGTAGGATTATCGATAATGGGTACCTCTTTTTATAGAATTTGTTCATGGTTTTAAAAGCTTTGCGGAAAGTTGTAGATAATCAGTATTAGAATTCCGATTAAGGGATAGCCAAACACAATTAATTTTCTCAATAAAAGTATTTTGTTCGATTTAAAAAGAAGACTAATTAAACACAGCAACCAAATAATTGGCATTAAAAAAGGAATAGGAAGCAGAACAAGGGAAAATGGAATCCAAAACTTATCAATGCCGTAGTTTACATTATACCATCGGGTTATAAAAACTGGAATCAGTTTCTTTTTGTTCAATGTAGATTTAAAATCTGACTCATTGTTAAATTCTTCTATTGTATTATTCTTTTCATTAACGATATAAAATGTAGAATCAATTTCTGCAATGATATGTCTTTTGTAAAAGTAAAAGTGCTTAAACCAAATGCTTGAATCCTTTACTGTTAGTTCTATTAGTCCACCTGCTTCTCCATCATGGTAAAGTTTGTTGCCATTAGGAGTACACTCTTCCCATGCAGAAAGCCCCCCGGCAAAACAGGTGCTCGTAAGTGTAATAAGCATAAATAAGCAGTTGAATAAGTACCTACTCTTTTGCATTTTATAAAGTTGTTGTGGATTATTGATCAATTGCTTCTTCCCAAGCACTAATTATTTTCTCAGAATAGTAGTAGTTGCCGGTTTTTATCAAACTGTTTAAAGTGGAAGTATTGATCGGGATTTCTGGAAATTGTAGTTTGGCATTCTCGATATATTCCTTTTTTTTCTTTGTGTCACCCAGCAAATAGGCTGATAGTATCAGGCCAACATGAGTGTCAATACTCTGAGGGTCTATTTTAAATGATTGTTCAAATGTTTTTTGAGCCTCTTTGTAGCGTTCTGCATCAAGCAAAAGGTAACCATAGTTACTGATTTGTATTGCATCATCTGGATTATGATTGATGTATTTTAGATAAGCTCCTTCTGCTTTTTTGTAATCATGAAGTTCCTGGTACACCTGAGCCATGTTGGTTAATAAAATGGTTTCAGTGGTATCTAACTTCATGGCAACTTCAAAGTCTCGGATAGCTTCTAACCAATCCTTCTTTTGCTGATAAAGCCTTCCGCGTTGAGCATAGTAACCATAAACATTAGGAAGAATTACAATTAGTCTGTTATAAATTTTGAGAGCCGTATTTAAGTCTCCGACTTGTTGATAGGCTTGTCCGGCGTAAAACTCTAAATCGCTGGGGAAATTATCTTCATAACCTACGGGAGCGGTTAGTTCATTTATGCGATATAGGTATAGTTTGTAAACCTCGATTGCTCTTTGGGGATTGGGTACATCGATCAGGCATTTTATATAATTGTGGTAAATTCTGGGATTGTTTTCTCTTTCGTATTCGATTGCTTTATCATAGTTCTTAATTGCATTTTCGTTGTCATTCAATAAATAAAAATTGTTGGCTATAATTTCGAATAATTCTGGCTTTGAGCGGTCCATTTCAAGTGCAAACGTTGCTTCGTCTGTTGATTGTTGGTAGCGTTTCAAATTACCCAAACAAAGCGCTTTGAGTTCATGAAAGTCAGGGTGAAGTGTGTTTATTACAATTGCTTTGTTAATGGTGTCTATTGCGGCATCATATTTCCCTTTGTTGAATAGTTTTAATGCCTCATCATAAAATTTTTCATCTTCTCCTGTTGCCGTAGCCCTTGCTACAGCAATGTCAAATTCAGGTTGAAGTTGTTTGTATTTTTCTTCCTCAATTTTCCCTAAAACTCTAAGAAATTTTATGTTGTTTGTTTTCTCCTCAATTCCTATCTCAAATAATTTTCTGCTTTTGAAATAATCTTTTTGCCCATACGGTTTTATTAGTGCCGCGTACTTTGCGAAATTGGGGTTGTTCTTCATTTGCAGGAAGCAAAGTCTGGGGCTATTGCCCAGTTCTACTATAATTTTATTAGTTTCCTTTCGGAAGCTACGTACATAGTTGATTTCTTTTTGAATTTTATTTTGCCCTAAACTGACTAAAGACATTAGTGTAAGTAGTGCAGTAAGTAAATGTTTCATCATTAATGTTTTTTGGTATATGGAAAGTTTTTTCTCGATCTTTTATTCAGCATGCTTATTCGCCACTTTCAAAAACATGGATTGATATTTTGAACAAAGTGATTCTAACTCGTCGATTTGTTTTTTGCTGTAGTAATGTGTTTTCATTCCATTGGTGTATTCGTTCTTGAGTTGTTCAAATACCCTTGCAGATTTAGTATCATTTCCGTTTGCAAAGCGTTCGTAGTATCCACAAAATGAAGTAATCAAATGGTTCCACAATATTTCTGTTCTCTCGTCATTTGCACTTATTGTTGATGCCTTGATGCAAATTTCGGGCTTGTTAATGTTGCTGAATTGCGGATTATATTCAGGTATTACAGCTGCTTTTTCATCTTCTTTGTGCATCCAAATTTCCTGAGCGGGCATACTTTGATTAGAGACCAATTGAGTCATTGTTACTGCTTCTTCAATGTTATCTTGGGTCATTTGTATAAGGCAAATCAACTCATTGTCTTTCCAGTTGGGCTCTAAACAAGTTGGTTGATAAATGCTAAAAAGCTTTGAATTGATTTCATCGAAGTTTGTTTGCGTTTCTGCTGCAATGGTATAGATGTTGAACGTTGCATTAGCCTCCTTATCATGATAGAAATAACGAGACATATTATCAAACTTAGCATTCTTGTAGTAAGAATCATCTGTCTGCATTTTATCCTGAAAATTTCTATTCTTTACCTTCGCATCCTTCTCATTGCTTATAAAATAGTTGTTGTTAACAATATAACCGCCCGTCTCATTTTTCTTGCCTTCATATTCAACGTTAATTACCACCATATTAGGAAAATACTCTATTCCTGAACTATCTAAATATTGGTAGAGACAAGGAGTGGGTACCTCATTGTTGTATAAGAATTTTCCTTTAAGATTATTGGCCACTGGGGATACATAAACTAACTCTCCGTTGTACCTGAGAACAGAGAGTTCTTGTGCAAAAACTATTTTCGTAGCAAGCAAAAATATAACAATGAATAATGGTCTCATTTTTGGTTAATTGGTTGATTTTTAGTAAGAGGATGGTAAAGGTAATATGTGCCTACAGAACCTTCAGTCTTAGATATTGGTACTGAGCATTTAATTTTCCATCTTGGTGCCAAAATTCCTTTGAATGAAAGGCTACAAAATAGAAATAACCATCAGTGCTCCAGAAGGCAACGTCTTCTTCAGTAGCAGGCATCCAATTGGTAAAGCTTGCTCCCATAATGAACTTCATCTTTCCGTTGTTGATAGAGTATAATTCGAGGTCTCCTGTAGTTTCGTATGGGTTGGGCTTAATACAAACAATGCTCTTTTTATCAGCTGAAATAAAGGGGTAGTCTCCGAAGGTTTCTGACTCACCGCTTGTTTTGTCGATAAGTTTATAATCCGAATCCTCCCAGTAAGAACCAGAAATAACATACTTATTCAGGAACTCTATTTGCCCTACATAATTGTAAACCTGACGGTCCTCTTCTGCATCCGGCTTATCGACATATTGCACGGTATTCTTCTTGCATATAAGTTCAATTACACCGTCGTTTTTGGTGAGGGCTAAGGTGTCGGCAAGTAAGAAATCTACACTTGAGACTTTCTTTGCTTCAAAAAGCGATTGGTCAATTACTTCTAGCTCTAGGTATTGCTTGAGAGGTTTTCCATCTTTATAGTGTTCAAGCTTTTCACCCTCCTGTAAAAAAGAGACCATGTTTAAATCCTGACTTGTAAGTTTAGCTAAATCGAATTCAGTATTATTTAAATGATTTGAATCAATTTCAGCCTTTTTATATACACTTGGAGTTATTTTAACAGTGTCTGTAACAAGGGCGCTATTCTGAGATTTGACAGTTGTTTTGGCATTGTCACAACCCAAAATTAGAAGTGCAGAATACAAAATAGTTAAATAACGAAATGACGGATGCTGATAGTTCATTGTATTAACTAAGTAGCTTAACTATTTCTACGTGTTTTAACTTCTTTGCTATTTTAATTGGTTTTTCGCCATAGTAAATGTCGTCACCGCAATCATAAGTCTCGGGTTTGTTTTTATCAGCCCCTAATCTCAAAAGGTATTTTACCATTGAAACATTGTTCATTTTTACCGCTATTATCAGTGAGGTTTCACCCTCACAATTGTTAGCGTTTATCTCCTCCTTGTTTAGTCTTAGGACATTCAAAACTTCGTAATCTGATCGTCTTGTAGCTGTTTCAAGTACCTTTAATTTACCATCTATTGAGCCTAGTTCCTGGTTGGCGCCTTTAAGTAATAAGAGCCTGGCGCAATCATAATTATTATTCGCCCCAGCTTTACTAAAGGCTTCGGTGTTCTTAATGTCACCGCCTTTGCTAATCAAATACTCCAGAATCTTTAACTCACCTCGCTCTGCCGCTTCTATAACAGCTGATTGTTCTTTACTATTAATATTAGCCCCACCTTCTACAAGCCATTTTATTACAGTAATGTTTTTTTGCCAAATAGCCGCACGTAACGGTGAGGTTTTGCTCCGAGGCTCATAAGATGCAGGGAAATATTTGTTGACAAGTAATTGTTTTACTTTCTCATTGTTATCAGCAAAAATGGCGTCGTAAAACTCTTCTATAGCTTTTTCTGAAGGAACAGAGCTTTTCTGTGCTATAGCTAAATGACCAATTATGATCAATAAAAAAGAGAGGACTAGTTTTATTTTGTTCATTGGTTTGAAGTTGAGTTAAACATTTCTTGCTTTAATTGTGGTGCAATCAATACAGATCATTATCATGAGGATGAAAATCTTGCAGTTTAGGTAATAGCCTGATCATTCTTAAACCGGTAGATAGATTGAAGTCAATACTTGTTGAAGTATCATGGCTCCGTTGGGTTCACCAAAAAAGATTTGTAAGCGATAGAAGTTGTCCTTTGGTGCAATATTTTGCCCCGAAAGTTCCATTGATAGACAAGAAAGCAGTGCCCAGATTAGCTTTTTCATAATAGTTTACCAGAATTAATTCTCATAAAAATATTCGTACACTTCGCTTATTTTATTGTCACCGTTATAATTATATACGGTTTGGGTACAGCCATTAGAGTTGTTTAATGAAATAGTTTTTGATAAAAGCTTCTCATTGTTTTTTGATATATAAACTACCATGCATTTTTCTTCCTTCCGTGTGTTTTCGGTTAATAATGCACCACTCTTTGTGCTGTATAACTTCATTGAAGAGTAAAAGTCTTCTTGTTGATTATATTCGTATTTAATCTTTTGACTTTCAGTTGTCTCTTCAATAATGCGCCCCCAATTATCATAAGTAAGAAGAGCAACTGTTAGCACATCTCCATTGTCATTTAAAGTCTCTTTCTTAAAGCATTGAAATTGGTTGTTCAAGTAAAAAATATTGGAGTGCATCTTGGTTCTCTCATCTACTGTAATGATAGAATATCTGTGCTTTTCGTATTTAAAAACACTTTTTGATCGTGAACCTTTATTGTCAATCTTAACAATGCTATCAAGTAAGTTGTAGGCATTTCTATAATAAATGTCTTCTGAAAACAACTCTCCATTAATGAATGTCGAGTAACATTTCATTAGCCCGTTTCTATCATATAAGGTTTCAATTTGCACTGCACCTTTCTTGGTTTTGGCGCTATCCAGGAAAGTTTTAATAGTTACTTTTCCGTTGAGACAGTTTAAGTTTTGAGAGCTCTTAGGGTAAAACGAAGAGTTGGAGTGCTTTATAAACTGAGTTGCATAGTTTTGATCTACCTTAAATTTTGACTTTAGTGTTTGCTCTGATTTTTTTTGACGTTCTGCAATTTCGGTTTTACGCTTTTGTCCATAATACACTTTGTCATTAAATGGTACTTTGAAATAGACTTCGTATGTTTTGATGTATTTCTGGGGATTGGTTTCGATAATTGGATTGTCTACACCATTTGACAATATCATTCCGCATTTTGGTTTAGGGCCTTTATTGTGAAAATAGTAATAGCCATAATTTTTAAATTCGATGACATTGTTTTTGTTGATATTCAATACAAGTACCTCTTCTGTATCTTTAAAAGCTTCAGCAAATCGTTTATAAACAGCTACATGATCCGCTAACTCGTCGGCATTTTCGACAGTAAAAAATACTAACGAAACTTGTTCCTTGTTATTAATGGCATACAGCTCTGCATCTGGTTCGGGGTTATACGTAAGAAGTGTTTTTTTAGAACAGGCCGTTAGCATTAAGAGGCATGATATTATACAAGTAATTCTTCTCATTTTGGCACGTGAATGACTTAAGGGTTCGATTTCTTCTCAACTCGCCCGTCCTTGTAAACAATGTAGTCCTCTCCGTCAGCTTTTTGCAAAATCACTTTCCCGTTTTCAAACTTATCTATGAAAGTAAATTCAGGCTTTACAATCATTTCGTTTTTGTGATTTATATATCCCCATTTTTGAGGATCAATCATTACGGCGATCATTCCCTCGTTTGCAATTCTGGCGTCCTTGTACATTAGGGGGATCACTATTTCGCCTTTCAGGTTAATCATTCCGTACAGATCATTCTTGCCCACTCGCATAAGTCCATCTTCGGCATAAGAAATGTATTCATAGGTAGGTGCTACAATTTCTTTTCCTTCAAAATTAACCAACCCTAGTTTATCCGCTTTATTCACTTGGCATAGGCTATCTACAAATCCTACACCTAAACCGTCGTAAATAATGGGGACCATGATTTCTCCTTGTCTATTTATAAGCCCCATTCCTAAAGGATTTCTATCAGAATCCATTTTCATAACAGATGCATACTGCGAGAGACTGTCGCTAAAAGAATCAGCTTCATAGGTGGAATCTTCGCAAATCCACCTATCTTCCGCCTTATTTAAATATCCTTTTAGCTTTTCACGTTCGAAAGGCTTTGTTTGCACACTTTTATTTTTTTGAGTACAAGAAATTGCTGCAATACTCAGTAGCAGGAAAAGATACTTTACGATTATTGTTTTATTTCTCATTGTCACATTTAGCTGTAAAAAGGCTTTTTTCATTTATTTTAAAGGGTTTAAAAGTGATGTTGCTTGGGGTTATTTTATCATATTTAAACAAAACTCCTCTTGAATGGTAAGCGTCCTCCTTTTTTTGTGGGTATATATCTTCATCTTTTTCATAATTATATTTAGAGATATAGGCGTTTTTAGCCTCATTAAATGAATAATCCTTTTCAATGTTGATTGATGAATCCTCAAAATCATTATAAGAGGGATTGCAGTAGAGCGTTTTTGTGTTTTTAAATTTTGCAGCAAACTGAATAATCTCATTAATCTCCTTTTTTAGTTTTTTATCCATCGGCAAGTTTTTAAATCCGTGGGAAGAACCATTCAATTCAATTTTTTTGGTTTTTTTTTCTATGAATAAATGCATTTCCTCATGGTAATCTTTTGGATTGTGATAAACGGCAATAAAATCATTGTTCCTACCTAAAGAAAATGTATAAGTGTCCCTTGGGCTGTATTGTTTCTCAAAGCTGTTTTCTAACACTGCATCAACCAAAGAAATAGTAGTGGGTTTTTCTGAGAATAGATGAATGTAAGGATGGTTAAAACAATTAGGATCTATATTAAATACGCGTTGCATCGTATCAGTATTAGCCATGCCAATGAAGGTTTCCTTTTTCTCAAAACCATTAAATTTTACCTTATAGCCTGCTTTTATATTAGGATTATATCTTCCGTATAAATCAAAAAAATACTCAGGGTTTTTCGGCCTCAATACAATTAGGTCCCTTCCCATATGGTCTTTTTCTACTTTCCATGATCCCCAAATTATTGTAGCATAGGCAACTATGTAATAGGCATTGTCTTTCATTAAAAGTAAATGATCTCCCGAGCCATGGTAATACCCTACATAAGCTTTATTTTTTTGAGCACATGCGTTAAAGGATACCATTAATACTAATAATAAGATGTGTAAGCTTCTTTTCATTTTGTCATAGCTGATCTTTTAATTATTGCCAGTTTGTTGCATAATGTCTTCCAGTAACTTGCTATAGTTGAAGTTTTCAAAACTGGTCGGTGATTTTAATTTAATAGCGCTAGTATGCGTGCTTGAAGGCATGCTTTCTTCCATTGTATTGACTTCAGTTTCTGTTAAGGTGCCTTCCGTTTCATTTTTAGCCAGATAAGAATATTCGGAATGAGAGCCTGCACCCATAAAGTAGGCCGTTAATTCATTCAATATTAATTGATCTTCTTTCCAGATATAATCGAAATAGATATGTCCGTTGGGCCCAAGGGCATATAAATCAAATGCAATTTTCCCTTTTTCAATACTCACGTCTTCTGTGTCGAAGATTTTATAATCTTCAGTAGTGTATTCGGCAGGCATAACGGTTTCACTTCTTTTGTATAATTTGAAACCTTGCTTTTGTCCCAATAGTATGATTGTCAACCTTGGGAGGTAGTTGCCTTCTTGGCTGTTTTCTTGCAAAACCAATACTTTGTCTTTGAACTGATCTTGATTTAGGAAACCTTTGCTTTCATACTGTATGCTATAGTTATTCTCTTGTAAAAAATGGGTTAAATTGAATTTTCCAGAGTCAGCTTCTTTAGGTAGATGTGAGGCCGATTGTTTTGATGCGTATTGTGTTGAAGAGTTTGAAGATTGTTTTTGGGAGGAAGAGTTCGAAAGATTTCCATTGCTGCAGGAATAGATGCCAAACAAGAAGCTTAGTGAAAAATATACGTGGCAATTTTTTGAATGCATTTTTGGGTTAAAGTTTAGCTTGTTAGCACAAACCTCAACAAAAATCCCTTGCGTATTTAAGTTGATATAAATTCGCAAGGGATTACCGGCTATTCGTTAAGAATTACTTTAAATCTGTTTTAAGTCCTAAAGGTTTTTTATCGGGAGAATTAATAAAACACACGTTCCCTGATTATTTGAAACGATATCAACATTAGCGTTCATCTTACTTTCTTTTGCTAAAATTTCCAGTCGCTCCTTTGCAATTGTTCCTGATAAAGACTGATGACTTACTTTTTCATTAACTGTTTTTCCAAAGCCATTTCCGTTGTCAGTAATTTTTACCAATAGTTGGTTTTCATTTGGACGAATTTCTAGCGATATCTTTCCATCATTTGGGCGGTGCCCAATGCCATGTATAATGGCATTTTCTACAAACGGCTGAATCAGCATGGGTGGAATCAATATCGTAGAAGTATCTGTTTCGGGTTTGGTAATTTCATAATCAAAGGTGTATTCGAATCGCATTTGCTGTAAGCTCAGGTAATTTTCTATAGCCTCCAGTTCTTCGTTAAGTGGTACGTAGTTTTGACGGCTGAGTTCAAGGCTACTTCTGAGTAATTTGCTAAACTGGCTGAGGTATTTTATCGATTTTTCCTTATCATCAAAGCGAATAAAACTTTGCAATGCAGATAAGGTATTAAAGATGAAATGCGGCTCCATCTGGGTTCTTAACAATTGCTGTTGCAGTAAAATTTTCTCCCTTTCCTGTTTTTGTTTTCTCTGTTTTTGAATGAAATATAGCAGCAATGCCCAGGAAACTGCCAATAATGCTAATAGCCCAATAATGAAAAGTAATAGTTTGTTCTTTTCAAGACGTTGAGTGGTGTAATCTATTGTACGGTTGAGAGTGTTGATAGAACGATCTTTTGCCTGCAATTGGTAAATGGTTGCCATTTCTTCAGTAGCTTGTATGCCTGAGTTTTTCAGGTTGTTATCTTTTAATTCCGAAAGTTTATCTGTTGTTTTTCGAGCTTCGTCAACATTGCCAATAGCGAAATAATAATGTGCTTTCGCCTGCTTATTCAGAGCCTTTTCATAAAAGGAGAACCAATCAGCATATTGCTTTTCAAGTTCATCAGCCTCATTTATTAGCTGTGCAGCTTCTGAAAACTGTTTAGTCTGAACATATAAATCAATAAGATTAGCAATGGTGGTGTAAGTGTTTTTTGCCGCACTTGTTTTTTGTGGATTGGCCAATAAACTTTGC
Source organism: Solitalea lacus (assembly GCF_022014595.1). Lineage (NCBI taxonomy): Bacteria > Pseudomonadati > Bacteroidota > Sphingobacteriia > Sphingobacteriales > Sphingobacteriaceae > Solitalea > Solitalea lacus. Next base: position 1,278,424 of record NZ_CP091740.1, read on the forward strand.
TTGTCATAACCTTTTACCAGCTTATAATAAGGAATGGCTGTACCATATTGATTAAGCAATGAATAGTAATTCCCGGTATGTTCATTAGTAAATCTTAGCTGTATAGAGTCGTGGGTTTTACTTGAAATAGTTCTCAATTCTTTCAAATACAACCGTAAAGAATCAGCATTGTAACTTCTGCTTTCAACATAGGAAGTAAAAAGCTGAGAGTAAGCTCTGAAGTAGTATTTGTAATGATTGTTTGGGAGCTTTTTTAAAAACTTCAGCGCAAGTTGGTTTTGTTGTACAGCCTTCTGGTATTGGTGAATTCTGTTGTTGCCTTGGGCTGCATTTAGCAGGCAAATTACTTTCGCCAGTGGCTTGCTTTGAAGCAAATCATCATTCATTATGATGGCCGCAGATTTATTGAAATAATAAACAGCCTGATAAAATTTGCCTTCAGATTCGGCAATCATGCCAGCTCCATTAAAAATGGTGAATTTTAGTGCATTAAATTCCTTTTCACGTTCAATCAACTCCAGCGCAATATTGATATGGTATTTGGCACTATCGGTTGAAACCTTTGCCAGGTTTTTAGCAATATTATAATTAATAAAAGCCAGGCACGGACTGCTTTCTGAAAATTCCTTCTGTTTGAGCTGATTTGTCCATAGGCCGAGCTTGTCGATTTGTTGGTTTTGCTCTATGCTATCGTTTATGCTTTCCAGTTTTTTTAATAAATCCTGAGGAGCAACATTCTCTTTTTTAGGTTTTGATTGGCAGGAAGCTAACAGAAGCAGAAAAATAATCACAAACGCCCTGTTCATTATTTCAAGAGGCTTAACTGGTCCAAAATAAAGTCTTTTCTGCGCGTAGCTACGGGAATTTCAGAAAGGTCTTTCATCACCATTACGCCTGTTTTTAGGTATTTGTCGATAAAGTTTTTGTTCACGATGTAGGATTGATGGGTTCGTATAAAGAATTCCGTTGGCAAAAGTTCTTCGTAATATTTTAAAGGCTTAGAAGCAGTTACCTTTTTATGGTTCTCCAAATGTATTTGTGTATATGAGCCTTCGCCCGAAAGATAGATGATTTCATTGAGCTTTATCATCTGTAAACAGTCTATAGAAGTAATACAGACTCTGGTATCCATGTCGATGAGCTTTGTTTGGTCCTGCTCTTTTAGGATACTGATTTGATTTATATAATCAGCTTTTTTCGTTTTGTGCAGCTTTTGAATTGCGGCTGAAAATTCTTCGTTGTCAATCGGTTTTAGAAGGTAATCCAATGCGCCAAACTTAATGGCTTTAATTGCAAAGTGATTATACGCTGTGATAAAAATAATGTGAAAAGCAGGTTCTTCTAGCTGATTAAGAATATCGAATGCGGTGCCATCTTTTAACTGGATATCCATTAATACTAAATCAGGCTTTATCTCTTTAATGATTTGTAAAGCCTTCTCCACCGAATTTGCCGTCGCTTCGAGAATTAAATTCTTTTCTTGAGAAACAAGCCATTCTAATTCTTTTCTAACGGCAGGCTCATCTTCAATAATCAATGTTTTAAGTTGATGCATTAAGGAAAGTATTGATCGTCAAATTTAAGCTTTAGTAATGGATGTTTATTGAATTTAATTATTCGTTAAATATATTATGATAGGCTAATTGATCTTAATGCCGGAAAGAATCTCTATTGAGACTGTTTAAATTTATTAAGCCTGTAAGTAAAACTTAACATAAAGTATTGTTGTAAGTTATTGGATTGCCTGTCTTCAATCTGATTGTTGGTGATTGTTCGGTTTATGCTAGTATTTTGTTTTAATAAATCATAAGCATCTATGCTTAGTTTTGCCTGTTTACCTTTTAAGAACTCTTTGTAAATTCCTGCATTCAATAAGGTTACGCTCTTTTTTGCTGTTTGAATTTGATTGGCATTTTTTGAATAAGTTAAATCAGTATTTAAAGCAAAATTCATTGGCAAGTAGTATGAGACATTAACGCTTGATGAGAAATTAATGTAATTCGCATCTTTTAACCCCGGTTGATCATACTGTAAATTGCTATAATTTGCATTACAGTTCATGTTCAGGTCTAAATAGTCTTTGTAGCGGTAGTTAATGTTGTAAAGTATTCCGAAGCCTGATTTTAAAGTTGTTGTTTTGGACCCATTTATATAGGTTGTATTTCTGTTAAGTTGCGCATTAATTCCTGGTTTGGTTTTCAGGTTTTTAATGGGAACTCCCATGTTAACATTGAAATTAAAATTATAATTGCCCGAAACATTTTCAGGCTTACTCAGCTGCTTACCAGTATTTATATCCAATAGACTGTTGTAGGTAATCTTATTAAAGATGGTTGAAAACGAAAGGTTAGCAAAGAGGCTTTGGTTTGATGTAGGATCAAAGTTTCTATAATTTATAGAAAGCATGTTGTTAAACTCAGGCTGAAGATTAGGGTTTCCCATTCGTATATACAATGGGTTGCTATTATCGGGCGTAGGCTGTAATTCTGAAATAGACGGTTGGCGAATATCACCCCTATAGTCAGATCCTATACTTTCGTTTTTTGAAATTTTATAATTTAAACTGGCTTGAGGAAAGATACTTATCCTGTTTTGAGTATATGTGCTGTCCTTTGTTAATGACTTCCCCTTTAAATCTGTTTTTTGAATAGAAACACCTGCTGAATATTCCATAGGATTGTTCAAAGAGTTTCTAGTGCTATTAAAACTTATTCCCACTCGGTTGTAATTGGTTCGATTTCGGTACTCATTGCTCATTAAACCGTTGGTTAAATCGAATTCGTTGTTTAATTCATTGTAATCGTATGTATTTCGCGAACTGTTTTCTATGCTGTTATTAAAATCATAGGCAAATTTCAATGAATGATTTTGAGAGATAGGTTCAGTGTACAACATATTAATCGAATGGTTTGTTGAACTGCTATTATCTGCATTTTTTTGGTTGATAAGCGTTTGTTTCAATGATCCACTAGAGTAATAATTGCTTAGCGAATAATTGAGACCGGTTTGTTCGTTTGAGTTGTAACTGTTTCTAATATTTAAGTTCAGCCGTCTTCGCTTATTTTTAAACCTTGTAGAATAGTTTATATTATTACTAAAATCAGGTGTTTTCATGCCTGAGTTTATGGAACGATTTCCATCGTTTATTTTACCCTCAGTGTTTGATGATTCGAATAAACTGCTTGAAAGAGAATTGCTTTTCCTAAAACTAATACTAGGCGCAATGTTTATTTTGCTAAATGTATTTATCTGGTACTCGAAATTTAAATTAATCGAATGATTTTGGTTGCTGGAATTATTGGTAGACCGATCTGAATAGAATAAAGAACCGCTTGACAGTAGGGTGCTTCTATAAAGTTGACTCGATCTATTATTATCCATTGAATTATATAAGTAGCCAAGAGATAATGATGTCTTTGAACTAAGAGGGGTGTTGATATTTAATCCCACTGAGTAAGTGTTAGAAATGCCTCCTTCTGAACTAACATTGTTAGCAGTTGATAGCAAGGAGAACTGCTGCTCATTATTAAATCGGTGTAGACTTAAGTTACCTTTGTATTGGTTATTACTGCCTGCTCCTGCAGATAGGTTGCCAAATGTTCCTTTCTTTTTATCCTTTTTTACCGTAAGATTAATGATTAAACCGGATTGTCCATTTTCAGATTTTTCAGGATCGACCGTTATTACCTGAACTTTATTGATGATGTTGGCTGGCAAGCTCTGAGTTGCAATTTTTGGATCCCTTATAAAGAAAGGTTTTCCATCTACCAGTACAGCAGTCACTTTTTGCCCCTGAGTTGTAATACTGCCATCTTTTCCCACATCTACTCCAGGCAACTGTTTAATTAACTCTTCCACAGGCGCATAGTCTTTTGTTTTAAAAGAACTGGCGTTGTACTCAACGGTATCCTTTTTTAATACCACCGGAGGGGCTTCTGCAACAACTGTTATTTCATTTAGACTAATAATGGCTGAGTCGAGAAGAAGGTCTTGCTTGTGTTCTAGTTTTTCTTTGGTGATCGAAAAACTGCGACTCATAGTTTTATATCCAAAAAAATTGCAGTATAACTTATAGTTTCCTAAAGGAAGGTTTTTGATTGTATAGAGACCGTCTTTGTCAGAAAAAGTACCACGAACGGTTGAGTCTTGAGTGTTCATTATAGAAACAGCAGCACTTTCAACAACTTGTTGGGTTTTGGCTTCCTTAACTATTCCACTAATTACTCCACGATGTTGAGCATGTGTTTCATACGTAGAAAGAATACACGTACTAACTAGCACGAATAAGGAAAGTAAAAGTCTCATTTAGTTTAGGTTTGGTTGCCAATGTGTACTGGCTGGATAAAAATATTAAACTTGATTTAGAAAAAAGAAAGGCAACTTTAATGAAGTGGTTTTGCTTAGGTATTGAAAACGGTAATAATGCGGATAGAATAATAAAAAACCCCCGACATGTTTGCTCCGGAGGTTTTGTAAAAATAACGTTATGGGTGGAATTAAGCTTCGTTAGCGGCCAGGCTTTCACCAGTAACTGCTTCACGGATCTTAGTTTCTAATTCTTCCATCAATTCAGGGTTGTCTAAAATTAACTGTTTTACAGCATCGCGGCCCTGACCTAATTTGCTGTCACCATAACTAAACCATGAGCCTGATTTTTTAATGATTTCATATTCAACTCCAAGGTCAATGATTTCACCCGCTTTAGAAATTCCTTCACCATACATGATGTCGAATTCAGCTAAACGGAAAGGAGGAGCTACTTTATTTTTTACAATTTTAACTTTTACACGGTTACCTGATACCTCTTCTCCGTCTTTAATTTGACCGGTACGACGAATATCTAAACGAATAGATGCGTAAAATTTCAAGGCATTACCTCCCGTAGTAGTCTCAGGGTTGCCGAACATTACGCCAATTTTTTCACGCAATTGGTTAATAAAAATACAACAACAACCTGTTTTATTGATGGTACCAGTAAGTTTACGTAATGCTTGCGACATTAAACGAGCTTGCAATCCCATTTTAGAATCACCCATTTCCCCTTCAATTTCCCCCTTTGGAACCAATGCGGCAACAGAGTCTATCACGATTATATCAATGGCGCCTGAACGTATCAAGTTGTCAGCAATTTCTAGTGCTTGTTCACCGTTGTCGGGTTGTGAGATCAATAAGTTGTCAACATCAACACCTAATTTTTTGGCATAAAATTTATCAAAAGCGTGCTCCGCATCAATAATAGCTGCAATGCCGCCTTTTTTCTGCGATTCGGCAATGGCGTGTATAGCTAAAGTGGTTTTACCCGATGACTCTGGACCGTAAATTTCAATGATACGACCTTTCGGTAATCCGCCAATGCCTAAGGCAATGTCCAGTCCTAAAGAACCAGTAGAGATTGCTTCGATAGGCTCAATAGCTGTATCGCCCAATTTCATAATGGTTCCTTTACCGTATGATTTTTCAAGCTTATCTAGGGTAAGCTGTAAAGCTTTTAGTTTTTCAAGTTTATTGTCGCTCATTATCAAGTAGTTTCAGGTAATAAAAATAGTGAGATAAAAATAGAATAATATTTTTTAAAAATGCTAAATTTTTTTTCAAAAAGTTAAGGTTTTGCTATTTTGTTTAGGCGTTTTTAAGAAGTTTTGCTCAAAATATTTGCAAAAGAAGGTGAGTTGGCAAGTGTCGCATTTCGGGGTTCGTGCTAAGCATGTATAGCGTCCATGAAGAATGAGCCAATGATGAGCCACATGCACTTTTTCCTTTGGAATGTATTTTATCAATTGTTTTTCAGCAGCCAATGGTGTTTTTGCATTGCTTGTTAAACCTATGCGGGCAGCAACTCTAAAAACATGAGTATCAACGGCCATGGCCGGCATGTTATAAATTACGGAAGCAATAACGTTTGCGGTTTTTCTGCCAACCCCTGGCATTTTTTGTAGTTGTTCGACACTCGATGGCACCTGGTTATTAAACTGTTCAACAAGTATTTTGGCCATACCAACTAGATGTTTGGCTTTGTTGTTAGGGTAGCTAATGCTTTTAATATAAGTAAATACTTCGTCAGAAGTGGTGGCTGCTAATGATTGGGCATTTGGATAACGTTCAAAAAGCGCAGGCGTTACCATATTTACTCTTTTATCAGTACACTGTGCAGAAAGAATTACCGCTACTAATAATTCATACGGGTTGGAATAGTTTAATTCAGTTTCGGCATTGGGTTGATGTTCGGAGAAATAATCTATAAAAGCTGTATAACGATCTTTTTTGAGCATGTTCAAAGATATGGTTCTTTTTATTCCTTAGAAGAAAATAAATCAGGCATAATTAATGATGTCTCATAATTTGATTATTGCCGCTAATTTGTTAAATTTCTAACTACCTCTTTGTACTTCAGTTTGTTGTTTTGGATAGCTGATAGTAGAAAAGATACCCATAGGGTCTGATTGATCTTGCCTATGCCTGATAAAGCGAATAAGTTTGGTTTATTACCCAGTTGGCTTTCTAATTATGAAAAGTCGTGGTTGAGATTTGATGTAATAGCTGGGTCAGTAGCAGCAGCTGTGGTTATTCCCAAGGCTATGGCATATGCAACTATTGCTGGGTTGCCTGTTCAGGTAGGGTTGTATACAGTTCTAATCCCCATGGTAATTTATGCACTTAGTGGAACTTCTAGGGCTCTAAGTGTAAGTACTACCACAACTATTGCCGTGCTTACTGCAACAGAACTAGAAGATTTGAATACGATTCATAATCCCAACTTATTAATTACTGCTTTAGTTACCTTAACATGTTTGGTTGGGATAATACTCTTGCTGTCCGCTGTAATGCGTTTGGGGTTTATTGCCAATTTTATATCTGAACCGGTACTTATAGGGTTTAAGGCAGGAATTGGGATGGTTATCATTCTTGATCAGATTTCAAAGTTGCTTGGGATTCACTTTTCAAAAGGCTCTTTTATTCATAATCTGTCATCCATAATACAACTATTGCCAGAGTCATCCATTCCAACATTAGCGTTAGGGGTGATTATGATTATTTTGCTAATGGGATTAGAACACTTCTTTCCCAAGGTGCCAGCCCCTCTGATTGCTGTAGCACTTGGTATAACGATTATGAAGGTTCTTCATTTGCAAAGCTTTGGAATAGAGCAGGTGGGATACATTCCCAAAGGATTGCCTTCAATAGTTTGGCCAGATGTATCCTTGGTAAGTCAGCTTTGGGGTGGAGCGTTAGGCATAGCTCTGATGAGTTTTACAGAAACTATTGCCGCGGGCAGGGCCTTTTCAAAAGGTGATGAACCTCCAATTAAAGCTAATCGGGAATTGTTGGCAACAGGGTTGGCAAATACAGGTAGTGCAATATTTGGGGCCATGCCCTCTGGTGGAGGAACTTCTCAAACTGCTATAAATCGTATTGCAGGATCTAAAACACAGGTTTCTGCATTGGTCACAGCTGGAATTGCATTGTTAACCATGCTTTTTATTGCTCCACTGTTAGGGAGTATGCCTCAGGCTACTCTGGCCGCAGTTGTAATTGTCTATTCTATAGGCTTGATCAAAACCAGGGATTTTAGGGAAATATTAAAAATAAGAAGAACAGAATTCATTTGGGCCTTAGTTGCATTGATTGGGGTGGTTTTGTTTGGCACACTCAAAGGAATCGTTGTTGCCATTATTGTTTCGTTAATAGCTCTTGCTCAACAAGTAGCCGATCCTCCTTTAAGAGTGCTGGGACGTAAGCCCGGAAGCAATGTTTTTCGGCCATTATCAGTGGAGCATCCTGAAGATGAAACCTATCCAGGATTATTAATCCTCCGGCCGGAAGGTCGTATATTCTTTTTAAATGCTTCAAGGGTAGGAGAAAAGATTAATGCCTTGCTTAGTAAGTATAAGCCTCGGGTAATTGCAATTGATTTTAGTGGGGTATTTGATCTTGAGTATACGGCTTTAAAGATGCTTATCGAAGCAGAGAAAAGGCTAAGTAATGCCGGTATTTCGGTGTGGCTGGTTGGGCTTAATCCAACAGTGTTGGAAATGGTTAATCGTTCATCGCTTAGTGAAACGCTTGGGTTAAGTCGAATGCATTTTAGTCTTGAACTTGCAGTTAAAAAGTTTAATGAGGAAAAAGGTAATTAATGGTTGATAGTTTAAGGTTGTTTTAAGTTTAAATAAATTAGTTGGTTATGAAAAATAAGGATGCTAAAAAAAAGAAAGAGAAATCTGAGAATAAACCTGAACAGAATGTGAAAATGAAGGGTAAAGATTATGAGGATGAATTGGAGAAGCTTCATGTAGAATTGGTTAAACTTCAAGAGTGGGTCAAACAAGAAGGTCTAAAGGTATGTATTGTATTTGAAGGACGTGATGGTGCTGGAAAAGGTGGGACCATAAAGGCTATAACAGATCGTGTTAGTCCACGTGTTTTTAGAGTAGTGGCCTTAACAGCTCCTTCTGATAGAGAGAAAAGCCAAATGTACATTCAGCGTTATCTTCCCTACCTGCCTGCGGCGGGAGAGGTTGTGATATTTGACAGAAGCTGGTATAATAGGGCAGGGGTTGAGCGTGTGATGGGTTTCTGTACGGAAGAAATGGCTAAGAAATTCCTGAAGGCTGTGCCTCTGGTTGAAAAAGCCATTGTTGATTCGGGAATAATACTAATTAAATATTGGTTAGAGGTTAGCCAGGAAGAGCAAACTCGCCGACTTGAGTCTAGAATTGGCGATGGCCGGAAGATATGGAAGCTTTCTCCAATGGATCTTAAATCGTATAATCGATGGTATGATTATTCACGGGCGAGAGATGAGATGTTTTTAGCTACGGATACTGGTTTTGCACCTTGGTATGTTGCCCGCTCCGACGATAAGAAGAAAGTGCGTTTAAATATAATCTCTCATTTACTGAGCCATATTCCTTATGAAAGCCTTCCGCATATGAAAATAAAATTGCCTAAACGCCAATCCGCCGAAGGTTACAAAGAACCTGATTATCCATTTAAATACATAAAGGAACGATTTTAGGTATATAGTTGTTCAATTAAAAAAGGTTTAAGCCATTCTTAAATGACTTAAACCTTCTACGGATACTGTGAAAAGCTGAATTACTTGCGGGTTGAATTCGAGTAACTTAATATGAACTCAACCGATTGCCGGCTAGGTTCTACCATAACTTGGTTCAAGGCTTCTTTAATACTTGCCAGATTTTCAAATCCTTCAGTAATAGCCTCTTCCGCTGCCAGGGATTGCTCCATCATTTCAGCTTCTTCGATTTTTTCTTGAGTGCGCAATTTTGATTTGGAATTTTGTTGAGTAAAAGTTTCTACCATATATAATCATTTGTTAGCGTGAGTATTAAGATAACGATATGGGTGTATGTTTATTTTGTGTCTACCTTAAAAAATAATAAAAAATAACTTAAGCGGTTCGTTTTGTCCTTTGTTTAACTTAACGATCCGTTATTTAATGTTATTGTTTACTTTGAAAAAAATGACTCAGGTATCGTTATAGCTTTCTTTGATTTTTATTGATATAAAAAAGTTAAGAAAAGTAACCTATTGTAACGATCAATATACCTAATGGTTGTTAAATGTTAATATAGTATTAGTCATTACTTAATACTGTGAGAATAGTTTCGCGGCAAAATCAAGCTATAATAAAAAGTGGAACTAAATTTTACTAAGCAAAACCGTGCGACTGTTTTAACAATGATTCTATTCTTAATAGGATTTATAAGTAATGTTAAGGCGCAGGTTGCAACCATCTCAGGTACTGTTACCGACAAGAATGGCCCATTGCCGGGTGTTACTGTTTCAATTAAAGGATCGAAAGTGGGAACAGCGACTGATATAAACGGTTCGTATTCATTAAAACTTACTGCCGGGTTAAGTCAGTTGAACTCAACTATTGAGTTTAAAAGTATTGGTTACAATACAATTGAAAAACCATTAAATGGGGATACCACAATTAGTGTGGTAATGAATGAAGAAGAAAAGATACTAGGTGAAGTTGTTGTTACTGCATTAGGAATCAAGCGCGAGGACAAGGCATTAGGTTATGCAGCCCAATCTATTAACTCAAAACAGGTGACTGAGGCCCGTTCAAATAACTGGGTAAGTTCGTTATCTGGTAAGGTAGCAGGGTTAAATTTGATCTCAACCGGTTCTGGTCCATTAAATTCAACACGTATCACTTTACGTGGCGACAACTCGCTAAACCCTAATGGAAATAATGCACTGATCGTATTGGATGGGGTGCCCATGAGTAGCAGTATGACAAGTGCTGGGGTAACCAACGCTTATGGCGCGGGCTCTGGTAATGATGTTCCAATTGACTTTGGGAATGGTGTTTCAGATATCAATCCAGATGATATTGAAGCTATAACAGTGCTAAAAGGAGCTAGTGCTACTGCACTTTATGGAAGCAGGGCAGCTAATGGGGCCTTGATTATTACAACCAAGTCGGGTGCTCGTAAAAATAAAGGCTTAGGTGTTACAGTAAGCTCAAATACCAGTTTTAACGATGTGTTAAAATGGCCTGATTACCAACATGAATATGGTCAGGGAGTAGGAAAAACACTTACCCCGGCTAAAGATTTATATTATTCCTATGGAGCAACAGCTGATGGAGCAAGTACCGGAGGAACAAGTAGTGCTTTTGGTCCGAAATTTAATGGGCAGTCTTATTTTCAGTATAATCCAGCAACACAAGCCGGAGGTGTGGATCGCGTCCTATGGCAACCTTATAAAAATAATATAAGCGACTTTTGGAGAACCGGATCAACAATTACCAATAGCATTTCTTTAGAAGGAGGAAATGAAAAGGGATCGGCACGAGCTTCATTAACGCATACCAAAAATAACTGGATAATGCCAAATACCGGTTTTAAGCGTATTACGGCTGCTGTGAGTTTGAACTATAATGTTTCAGAGAAGTTGAAAATAGCTTCAAAGGTGAACTATACCAATAAGCAGAGTGATAACTTACCGGCAACAGGTTACAACAATCAGTCTATTTCGTATTTCATGATTTTCCAAAACCCAAATGTTGATTTGTCATGGTATGCACCTCGTTGGAAAAATGGAAAATATGAAGTTGATCAAATCCACCCGTTCAGTACGTTTATTGATAACCCTTATGTAATTGCGTACGAGATGACCAACAAAATGAATAATAATCAGGTAGTTGGTAATGTGTCGGCAACGTATGAGTTTTCTCCTAAGTTAAACTTAATGGTGCGTTCGGGTATTGATATGAATAATGAAACCCGTGCTCAGCAACGTCCGTTTAGTACGGCAAACTTCCAAAATGGATACTTCAAACAGCAGAATATCTCAAATTATGAGGTGAATACTGACGGCTTGTTAACCTATAAAGATAAATTCTTGTCAATAGTTGATCTAACAGCATCTGTAGGGGGCAACACAATGAGTCGTAAATATAATGGTGTTAATGGTTATGTTGATGGATTAGTAATTCCAGGAATATACAAACTTTCTAATGGTATTAACTCACCAACTATGTCAACCAATATTCAAAATAAAATGGTTAACAGTTTGTATGGTATGGCATCGTTGGGGTATAAGGGTAAGATATACTTAGATTTTACCGGACGCAATGATTGGTCCAGTGCGTTACCAATACAGAATAACTCATTCTTCTATCCTTCAGTAAGTTCAAGCTTTATTCTGAACGAGCTTTTTAAGCTTCCGATGGAAGTTTCATTTGCTAAGTTGCGAGTGTCTGCTGCTCAAGTAGGAAATGATACTAATCCGTATAAAACTAGTAAATATTATGGAGCAAGTGAGTTTCCTGGTTCCGGTTCAGTTTCAACTACCTTATACAATGTCAACTTTAAGCCAGAACTAACAACAAGTTATGAAGCAGGTTTAGATGTTCGGATGTTTGGTGGCCAACTAGGGATAGATGCAACAGTGTATAATAACTACACTCAAAATCAAATTCTTGATGTGCCTTTGGAGCCATCGACCGGTTACTTTGCGGCGGTTCTAAACGCTGGAAAAGTTAGAAATCAGGGTGTTGAGTTAATGTTGAATGTAAAACCTTTTGATAAAGCATTTAAATGGTCTAGTACAATAACTTGGGCGAAAAATAAAAATAAAGTGCTTGAGCTGGCAGAAGGAATGATTGATCAACAGGTAATAGGTTATGGAGGAAATGCTACGTTGATTGCTAAGGTTGGTGGCTCAACAGGAGATATCTATGGCTTTGGTTTTTTACGTTCTCCAGAAGGTAAAGTTATTTATGGTACAGATGGATTGCCTGCCCGTCCTGACGAAATACAATACATCGGTAATGCTTACGCCGATTGGAAAGGTGGATTCTCCAACGAATTCGCCTACAAAAACTTCCGTTTAAGTATTTTGGTTGATGGTCAGTATGGCGGATTGATTTACTCCCAAACTCACCATAAAATGAGTGAGCAAGGTAAATTAAAGCATACTTTGGTGGGTCGTGAAGAGGGTTATATTATTGGAGATGGAGTTGTGAAGAATGCTGATGGAGCCTATGCTCCTAACACTACCAAAGTCGCCGTTGGTTACTACTATGCTGATTATTATCGTCGAGCAAACGTTGAAGCTAACTCATTTGACGCTTCATTCTTGAAATTAAGAGAAGTAAGGTTAGAATATAATCTGCCCAAAAAATGGTTAAACAAAGTGTTTGTAAACCAGGCTAGTGTTGCACTTTATGGTCGTGATTTAGCCATGGCCACAAACTTCCCAATGTTCGATCCCGAAACTGCCGCATTAAACGGTTCAACAATTTTGCCAGGTGTTGAAATGGGACAATTACCCACTCCGCGTACGTTTGGTATGAACCTTACATTGAAATTCTAATTACTAAAACAAGAACTGATGAAATCAACTATAAAGAAAATAGCTGTATTAATGATTGCGTTAAGTACAATTAGCGCATCATGTACCTCTGATTTTGAAGAATTGAATAAAGATCCTAACCGCATTGATAAAATTAGTCCGGGAACTTTACTTAACCCGATTATTTACAATTTGGCAAGCTTTAATACTGCCCGAAGCGATGACTTTACCTTTGAATTAATGCAAGTAGCTTTGCCTTACCCGAGTGCTTCAGGAGGCGTACATCGCTACAATGTTTCAGAAGCGGCAGGCAATTCAACCTGGAAAACTTACTATCAATGGTTGGTGAATACCAAAGAGATGTTGGCTGCGGCTGAGTCGTCTCAGGATAATAACTACAAAGCCATTGCCTTAACACTGAATTCATGGATTTATTCATTGCTGACAGATTGTTTTGGCGATGTGCCTATGGACGAAGCTGCTCGAGGTGATGAGCTAATTTTTCAACCTAAGTTTAACAAGCAGCAAGAAATCTACACAAAGATTTTAACTGATTTGGAAACTGCAAACGGTTTGTTCGATGTGTCAAAAAAAATGAGCTATGGGGTTGATATTTTGTATGCAAATGATGTGTTGAAATGGCAAAAGTTCTGTAATTCGTTGCGTTTACGTTTGTTACTGCGTGTTTCAAAGCGTGCCGAAATGAACTCATTCATCAAAATGGCAGCCATTATTAATGATGCCGCAAAGTATCCGGTTTTTACTAAAAACGATGATGCTGCAATTTTGAAAATTACGGGTGTAACCCCTAATGTTTCCCCTTGGGGTCGCGCAATTGATTTTACTACTTCCGTTTCGGCTGGAGCTTTCTTTATAGATAACCTTAATAATTTTAAAGATCCGCGTTTAGTCAAGTTAAATACACAGGCCAAAAGTACTGATGGTAAAACCACTATCGGTTACAAGGGCATTCCGAGCGGGTATGCGGGGAATGAATCGCAGTTTAAATATCAACCATCAAACTTAAATATTGCTTTGGTTACGGCTCCAATGATTTCGGTTATTATGAGCTATGCAGAAGTAGAGTTTATTAAGGCTGAATTGGCGCAGCAAGGAAAAACTTCCGGTGATGCTAAAAGTCATTACGAAAAAGGGGTGAAGGCAGCTATTGAGCAGTGGGGAGCTGTAATGCCTGCTGATTATTTTACCAACGCCGAAACATTAATCTATACAGCTTATGATGGAACTCTTGAGCGCATTATGCTTCAAAAGTATTATTCATTGTACTTTAATGATTATCAGCAATGGTTTGAGTATCGTCGTACTGGTTTGCCAAAATTGCCGATAGCCGATGGTATGGTTAATAATAAAGTAATGCCTGTTCGATTTAAATATCCTTCAACTGTACAATCGAGCAACTACGAGAACTATAAGAAAGCGGTTGAATCAATGGGTGGAGATGATATCAATACCAAAGTTTGGTGGGAAAAAAATAATAGTCCGATACTAAATTGAGCTGTAAAACTTCACTGAGCGCATGCGGGGTTGCTTTCTGTTTTTTGATCAAAAGGTTCTGATATGTGCTCATTAATTATCAATTAAATAAGATAAAATGTTTAGAAGAGATTTTCTTAAAAATATGGGTTTGTTGGGTGCTGTTGCCAGTTTACCAACTGTTCTTGTAAATGCTGCTACTACCAAAGGAAGCTTAAATGATATTGCTGCTATTACATTAAAAGGTCGAGTGCTTGAACAAGGCAAGGGAGTTGGTGGAGTTGCAGTTACCGACGGAATTAATATTGTCCTAACTGATACCAAAGGCAACTACCAATTGCTAAGCAATAAAACTGCGCAATTTGTTTATATATCAACGCCATCAGGCTATAAAATTGAACATATTGATTGGGTTGCTAGTTTTTACAAGCCGATTGAAAAAAGTGGAGCTGTTTTTAATGCCGATTTTAATCTTACCAAACTGACAAAGTCTGATCATAAACATCAGTTTGTTGTTTGGGCTGATCCGCAAATTCAGTCCCGGTCAGATGCCGATCAATTATTGAACACTTCGGCACCCGACTTGAGAGAGCTGGTTAAAAATTATGGAGAAGATGCTTTGTTTCATGGTATTGGTTGTGGAGACCTAGTTTTTGATCGTTTTGAACTATTTGCTGATTATAAAAAAGCAGTAGCTATTTCGGGTATTCCTTTCTTTCAAGTGTTAGGTAATCATGATATGGATTTAGAAGGGGTTAGGAGTGATGAACAGTCGTCTGCAACATTTAAACAGCAGTTTGGTCCAACGTATTATTCATTTAACCGGGGTAAAATTCATTACGTGGTTTTAGATGATGTGTTTTTTGTTGGGGCCAAGAAAAAATATATCGGTTATATTACTGAAAATCAGCTAAGCTGGTTAGAACAAGATTTAAAAAATGTCCCACATGGTTCAACCGTTATGGTTGCCCTTCATATTCCAACTGATTCGGGTGATAAACGACGTAATGGATTAATGGAAGAAAGCATGGGTGGGGTTGTGGTTAATCGCCAACAGCTATATAATATTCTTGAACCATATAATGTTCATATCTTATCGGGCCATACCCACTGGAATGAGCATGTGATTGTTAATGATAAATTGATGGAGCATAATCACGGTACTGTTTGTGGAGCCTGGTGGAGCGGTCCGTTCTGTGGGGATGGAACGCCAAACGGTTATGGTGTTTATGAGGTTGACGGTGATAATGTTAAATGGTATTATAAGTCGACCGGTAAATCAAAAGATTACCAGCTAATGGTTCACGCAAAAGGTGCTTATAAAGAATATGCCGATAGTATTATGGCTAATGTTTGGAATTGGGATCCTAAATGGAAAATTGAATGGTTGGAAGATGGCGTTTTAAAAGGTGAAATGCAGCGCATTACAGGTTATGATCCACTAACTGTTGAGTTGTATCAAGGGCCAGCAATACCGGCTTATCATAAATGGGTGGAACCAATTAAAACAGATCATTTGTTTATAGCAACACCTTCTTCTGGTGCAAAAAGCATAACCGTTAGGGCAACCGATCGTTTTGGAAATGTATATGAGCAAACCGCTCAGGTTTAATATATAAATTGGTTAACGATAAAAAAGGCTGCAATGAGCAGCCTTTTATCATTTGAACAAATGTTTGTTAACTAGAACAATAGGGTCGGAATTGCAACTTCGGTATGAGATTATTTGTTTATTCGTTTGAAGGAGCTTCCAATTCCATCATAATTCTCATCTGAAAAAGTGAGGGTATTTTCATCCAGGTTTTCAATCATTTTTATTACGGCGGGAATGTTGACACCCGGTTCTGTATTGATTGTTTTGTTAAGTTGGATAACAGGTTTTTCAGAATGGTTGTGTATGCATTTTTGCTTTGTAAAAGTGAATGAACCTTCTTCGACCAATTTGTTGTTTACAAATATTGAGTAATGTCGCTTCGGTTTAAAAATCAGTAGCACATTTTTATCTGTTGTTGTAGGCGATTGATGGATATTAAAAGCAATACCTCCATCGGTACTTTCCCATTCCCATGTGCCGGTTAACATTTTTTCTACTGAAGCTTCAATTTCTTTGTCTTCACATGAAAATAAGAATGAACAAAAAAAGATCAATAATGCTTGTTTTATTGTTTTCATAAGTGTGTTAGTAGTGTTGGCTTACAAAAATTATTTTTCTTTTACTTCAATCGTATCGGTTTTTAGCAAATTGTCTTTGTTGTAGAATTTCAAGAAATATTTACCCATTAAAACTGATTTAAGTTGAAGCGTAGTGTCAATTGTTACTAACATTTCAGCACAGGCTTCTCCTGCCTTTGCTATGTTTTGGCCTTTTGCCCTAATTTCCAGGTTATTTGAGCCTACATTTCTTACCTCAAAACCAGAAAACTTATAACATGGGTTAGGTAATGTTACTTTTACTTTTGAAGCAAAGGTTTCTCCTACTGTTGTTTCAGTTGGGGTAAGGGTTTGATCTATGGTTAAATCATTGTAAATAACAGGCTCCGGAATGTCTCCCTCTCCCAAACATGAAGATAAGGTGATTACACTTGCTGTTAATAAAAAGGATAAAAGTCTCATGGGCTTATATTTTCAAATTATTTATCAACCTATACGAATGCCATTGGAGGTGTGCTACAGGAAAAAGGAAATAATTTTAAATTATTGTTTGACTGTTCTATTAATGCCTATTAAACCAGTCTTGTCGTTTTTACTAAGTTAATGTAATCCGTACTTTTGCAATTCAAATACAAAATGATAATTATGGCAGTAGTTGTAAGTACCGACCAAGATTTTAAAGATACGTTAACCTCCAATGGTAAAGTTATAGTAAAGTATTATGCCGATTGGTGTGGCTCATGCAAATTGTTTTCGCCTAAATTTAAACGTTTATCTAATGATGAGCGCTTTTCTGAAATAACCTTTTTGGATGTTAACGCCGAGGAAAATGAAACAGCTCGCAAACTTGCGGGTGTGGATAATTTACCATTCTTTGCTACTTTTAATAATGGAGAATTGGTAGAGAGTTCGGCAAGTTCAAAAGAAGAAGTTGTTGTAAAAATGATTGAAAACCTAATTGCTCAATAATGAAAATACCTGCAATAAAAAAGTTAGTTGAGGCTTACGATTTAGCTACCCTACAATTGACTGAAGAGGCATTAATGGAGGAGCAAATACCTTCGATTGAAGTGGAAGGAGATGATGAAGGCGAACAGCTAACCCATATATTAGCCGCTATCTGGATTAAACAGGAAATGGAAAAAACAGGTGATGCATTCCCACAGGCTCTGCGTGCTTACACTTCCAGAGTTCGTACTTCTATAAGTTAAATTGATTATAAAGTTTAGAAAAACAAAAAGGAGCCATTAGCTCCTTTTTGTTTTTCTATGTGTCAATTACGACTCTTAGTTTTCTGAGAAGTATGAAGCAACACCGCTGAATGTAGCGTTCATTGCTTTTTCACCTTGCTTCCAGTTTGCAGGACAAACTTCACCTTTTTCTTCAAAGTATTGTAACGCATCTACCATACGAATTGCTTCGTCAACATTACGGCCTAATGGTAAGTCGTTTACAATTTGGTGACGAACAACGCCTTCTTTGTCAATTAAGAATAAACCACGATAGGCAATCATTGGGCCGTTAGCAGTTAAATAACCTTCTTCTGTATATTCGTATTCGCCAGCTAAAACACCAAAATTAGTAGAGATTGCTTTGGTGGTATCAGCAACTAACGGATAGGTGATACCTTCGATACCGCCTTGTTTTTTAGGAACCTGTAACCATCCCCAGTGTGATTGCTCAGTGTCAGTTGAGCAAGCAACAACTGCAACATTACGTTTCTCAAATTCTGCCAATTTCTCTTGGAATGCGTGTAGTTCTGTAGGACAAACGAATGTGAAATCTTTAGGGTAAAAGAAAAACAAAACGTGTTTCTTACCAATGTATTGTTCTAATGAAAAATCTTCAACAATCTCCTCGCCGTTTATAACAGCAGGAGCAATAAATTTAGGAGCCTTTTTTCCAACTAATACTGCCATGTTTTATCTGTTTTTATTGATTTTTAGCTAATTAAGCTGTTTTTAAATTATGGGCAAAGATAGGAATTAACTGCTAAAAATCTTCTAATACCTTTAATATGACGGATGATTTACAATATTGCAAAAAGGCAAGGGTTTGTATTATTTTGAAAATGACAGGATAAACCATGAACCGTTTTTTTCAGGAAGTAACAGGTTGTCAACTCCCGAAGCTAAAATGCCATTATGGTATTCAATGCTTATTGGCTTTTTTAAAGATGAGTTGGGTATATAGATGCCTATATGACTGCTGCTATTGGTGTTAAATGGTAAAAATCTTCTAGTTAATTTAAAGTCGGAGTCTTGTAATTCCCCACTAATTTGCTCTTTAATTAAAAAATTATGGCCGTTTTCATTTACCTCATAAGTAAGCGTAAGGTTGCTTTTCTCGGTTTTATATCCTTTAAATTTTACGATGGGGCTATATCCATAACCGCTGCTGTCAATTAATTTTATGTCGCTGCTAATTAAATAATTTTCAAAGAAAATATCACCACTAGCTGTAATTATTGAGTCTGAAGGAGAAAATCCTCCTTGCCAAATCTTATACAATCCGCACTGAACCGTATCAATAGCCAGGTATAAATCATCGGCTATTGAAAAGGTTAATACCTCGCTTGCGTTATCAATGGCATGTTGCACACGGTGTACAATATGGCCAGGCTTAACCTGACTATTGCCACAAGCGTACTGAATTAAGATGAGAAAGGCTAATAATGCAGTAAGCTTTGTTAGAGGGAATATAAAATAGCGCACAATTACAGAGTTTCTACTGTACTTGCAGAAACTATTCCGTAGTAAAATAACATTGAAACTGTTCAATCAATTTGGTTTTTGAGATTGATAGTTTTTAATTGTATACAAATAAAGAATGCTTTTGTATTGTTTAATGAATGATAGATGATTATCCTCTGAGGTTGAATTAGGTAATTCGTTGACCGTTTTCAACTTTACGCTCAGGCTGAAGTAAGGTAACGGTTTTGTCGTTTCCAACAATACCAAGTACTAAACATTCTGAGAAAAAGTTAGCAATCTGTTTAATTGGAAAGTTAACAACAGCAATAACCTGCTTGCCTTTTAGCTCCTCCAAAGAATAAAGCTTGGTGATTTGTGCAGATGATCGTTTTATACCTAATGGTCCGAAATCAATCGTTAGCTGATAAGATGGGTTTTTAGCCTTCGGAAATTCATCAATTTCAAGAATAGTTCCAACTCTAATGTCAATCTTCTCAAAATCATGGTATGTAATCATAAAAAATAACTTGGCGTGTCTCCCGACGGGCCAAGTTAATTAGTTATATAAAGAAAAGGAAAAACAAAATTTTAATATCGATAAACAAAGCCAATGTTAAATCCCAGATAGCTAAGTTCATTTACCTGATCTGTTTCAAAATTATAATTGTATCTAACATTAAAATTTATGCCAGAAAGTGGATTTATTTTATAAACTAATCCTAGTTCAGGAAACAATCCAAACATCCAGCCGTCTCTATAAAATCCATTGATGCCGAAGTAGGTATTTTCCTTTTGCCATGTGGTGCCCAAACCAAGGCTCAAATAGGGCACCATTACTTCTCCCTTAGGCTCTTTAAAGTAATAGTGCGCTTTAGCTATTATAGGAATTGCATTGATGTAATTATATGGCGTACCGGTAATCGCTGTTCCTCCCTCAAAGTTGTAAGTATTGCGATCTTTTGCTTCGTAAAATACATTCCATCCAATGTTTAGGCCTAAGCTAACTTGAGGCTTCACAAATCCACCCCATTCAATGCCTGCGCCTCTTACACTATATTTTCCAATATAATCACTGGTTGAACCCATGGGCAAAGCTGTATTCCATGAAAAACCGAAATAATACTGCTGTGCCTTACAGGGGCTGGCCATAATACTAATCATGCCAACCGCAATTAAAAGTGTATATATTAAATGTTTCATGTTGTTTTGATGTGGGGTTAATTAACTTTTAAATAAGGAGATTGAGCATAAGCCTGCCCTATACCATCAATTGCTCGTGGAAGGTTAGAGGTAGTCCCGTTTAAAACTCCTTTTACTGCACCAAGCCATATGGTTTTTGTGGTATGATCGGCTGTTGCTTCTGGAGAACTAATGTTCATTACCAACGTTCCGGTGTCAAAAGTGTAATAGTAAACACCGCCAGGATACCAGCCCGGCCCCCAAGGGTATCCCCAGTATCCCCAGTACCACCAGCCCCAGTAATCCCACCAATAATTATAATATCCGCCAACATAAGTGGTTTCAAAAACAGCAGTTGTAAGTGCAACATCAGGTTTTGTGGGGTTATTAGGCTTAATTTCTGTATAACCATAATTGGCCATCTGAGTTCTGATCTCGGCCAAAATAGGCTGTGCTACTGCAGCAAGCAGGGTGTCCCCTGGCAATGGCGCTTCTCCTTTAATAATTGGGATACGCGTAGGGAGCGTATAGGTTTTATGCTGCTTAAAGTTGTAATCCTTTCTAGGAATGGTTGCTACAACATCTAAATCTTCAACATAAACATCGCTGTCTGGGTAGCATGAGTTTAAGATAAGCGTACCTATGAACGCATAGATACCTAATCCCAGTTTTTTAAGTGGAAATGTTTTATTCATATGAGAGCGTTTTTATTGAATTTAAAAAACTGTTTTGTAGATTAAAAATCATTGAATGTTATAGTATGGAAATAAAACCATCGCTTATTGTATCTAAATAAAAGTTTATAAATGTTATTGATCTTGCTGCCTTTGAAATAGTTTGTTTGATGAATACTATATTTGAATGTTTAGAGTTTATGGAATGTAGTTGGAGTCAAAAATGAAAAAAGGGCTTATAGTTATTTTTCTGCTTACAATTAGTTGGGCGACTTATGCTCAAAGTCTTTTGTCGGGTAAGATTTACGATCGTGATAAGGCCAAACCCTTGGAGTTTGCACAAATTTTTAACAAGACGGCTAACTATCAAATTACGGCTGATAAAGAAGGAAATTACCGTGTTTATGTGAATCTCGGGGATACAATTCTGTTTTCAGCATTAGGCTTTGAAACCCAGAAACTCATTATCGACAAATCTGTGAATTTTCTAAATAAGAATATTTACATGCAGGCTCGCTACTTGTACTTGCCTGAAGTGATGGTCTCAGGTAAAAAATCGTACAAGGCAGATTCTTTGGAGCAAAGGCAGGATTTCGCAAGGGTATATAACTATAAAGATAAGTCGTTCGGAAATTTAGTTGGAACGGCTATTTTTCATCCGCTTACTTTTATTGAATATTTATACAGCGGAAATAAGCGAAAAAATATTCGCAGTTTTCAAAATCGACTTAAAAGCTACGAACAGGAAAAGTTTGTTGATAATTATTACAATGCTGAACTGGTTGGGCGCATTTCTAAAATTACTGATGAAAAGGAATTGGACGCATTTGTTAAATACAGCCGGCCTCAGTACGATTTCTTAAAGTCAGCAAATCAGTACGATTTATATTATTACATAAATACCCGTTATAAGAAGTTTAAAGCAGATGTTGTTAAGATCGACTCTTTAGGGGTTAAACAATAGTTATAAGGCTTTAAAGTTAAAACCTTTACTACTCCAATGCTCTAATGCCTTGGGCAAAACATAGCGTAAACGGGGGGCTGCTTTTAAGCTATCATGAAATACAATAATGGAGCCATTCTCAGCATGCTTAATTACGTTTTCATAACAACTTTGCGGAGACAGGTTTATGTCGAAATCTCCACTTAGAACATCCCACATGATAATTTTGTAGTTTTTTTTCAAATTGTGGATTTGTGTTGGACGAATTTTGCCATAGGGAGGCCTAAATAGTTGAGCATTGATCAAGGAATTACACTTTTCTATATTCTTCACGTATTCGGCTGTAGGTGTTTGCCAACCATTTAAATGGTTATAAGTGTGATTGCCAATTGAATGCCCGCCTTCTACAACTTGATTAAACACCTCTGGATGTTTACGAATGTTATCGCCTATGCAAAAAAAAGTAGCCTTTGCATTATATTTTTTTAATTCTTCTAAAACAAAAGGAGTTACTTCAGGGATAGGGCCATCATCAAAGGTGATATACAACGTTTTTTCTGCCCGGTTTAAGTTCCAGGTAAGTGAAGGATAAAGTTTTTTTATTAAGTAGGGTGTTTTAACCGGGTACATGCCTGCAAAGGTAGAACTTTAATCATTACGAGCTAAAGACGGGGGGGCAATTAAACATCAGCCTAAGCACACTGCCTTCATTTTCTTTTGAGTCGACAACGATGGAGCCTTTGTTTAATTGCATAATTTGACGAGATAAGCTTAATCCAATACCCGAGCCATTTTTGCGAGTTGTGAAAAAGGGAATGAAGATTTGGTCTTTAATCTCAGCAGGTATTCCAATGCCGTTGTCAATTACCTCAATTATAGGGTGATTCTCTTTGTTTAAGAATGAGACCAATTTTATTTTAGGATGTTCACATTCTTTTACAGCTCGGAAGCATTTAAAATAAGATTGATTAACACCTGCTCAATTAATGCAATGTCAATTTCAAGATTGAGTGCTGGATCTTTAATTGATTTTGCTCAAGCTGCGGTAGGTTTCGGCAAATTTTAACAGGCTGTAACCAAAAAATTACTACAGAGTAATTAGTTTTAACTATCAATAAAGAAAAATTATAATAAATTCAGCCACATAAAATTAGAATACCTTGAAGAAGCCAATTATCCTATTTGTAGCCTCGATTTTTTTACTATTTAATAAGGTTTATGCTCAAGATAAATTTACACTGGAGCAATGTGTGAGCTATGCTTTGGAGCATAATCTCAATATCAAACAAGCAAAGTATACCCAAGCAATATCTGAAGTGAATTATTCACAGTCGAAGTTGAATCTGGCTCCTACTGTTAATGCTAATATTTCTCAGTATAATAACTTTGGAAGAAGTGTAAATCAAGTTACGTATGCTTATTCAAACAATACAACTAATAACTTGAATTACGGAGCTGGTGCCAATTGGGAAATTTTTGGTGGATTACAAAGACTAAATCAGCTTAAACAAACAAAGTTTACTTTGATGGCTGACCAGACTTATGTTGAGAAAATTAAACAGGATGTTTCTTTAAATGTTGTAAATCAGTTTTTGTTAACAATGTTTGGGGAGGAACAGGTTAATAACTTGACTAATCAGCTTAAAGTTAGTCAGGAGCAATTGGCAATCGCAAAGAAAAAGGCTGACGTTGGTACTATTACTGAAGCAGATTACCTGCAATTTAAAGCACAGGTGGCAAACGATGAAACCAACCTAACCAGTGCTCAAAATCAATTAGAGATTGCCTCATTAGAATTGAAACAATTGCTCAATTTAGAACCGCAACAAACATTCGGAATAATTCGGCCAAGCGATGCTGCAATGGTAGAGGCTTCTAAAAGTGCTTACGAGGCAGTTTATGTATACAATGAAGCTTTGAAAATAAACCCAAGTATTAAGGTGGCAGAATATCAATCCTTGGCTTCAGAAAGAGCTGTAAGTGTTGCCAAAGGAGCATTTTATCCATCATTGAACCTGAGTGCCAATGTGGGTTCTTATTACTCTTGGAACTATTATTTGCCAGTTGATCCGGCTAATCCTAATGGTCCTGATTATAGACCAACCTTCAAAGATCAGTATAACACCTTTTTAGGTAAGTCAATTAACTTGAGTTTAAACATTCCAATTTTTAACGGACTTCAATCTAGAAATTCGGTTAAGAAGGCAAAAATAAGTTATGAAAACACTAAAGCTTCTGAAGTACTTGCCAAGAATCAGTTAAACAAAACTATTGCGCAATCAGTGGCTGATTTAAAAGCTGCAGAGAAAAAGTATGCATCGGCTCAAATTTCTTTTGAATCGCTTAAAAAAGCCTATGAATTTAGTCAAAAGCGTTTTGACGTTGGTTTGATTAATAGCTTGGACTTAAATATTGCAAAAACCAATTACAGTAAAGCTGAATCGGAGGCTTTGCAGGCAAAATACGATATGGTTTTTAAAAGCAAAGTAATTGATTATTATTTAGGAAAGCCCTTAACTTTATAAGAAATATATATATAGGTGTAGCAATAACTAGAAACTAAATGAAGAAGAAGAATAAAATTCTATGGTACTTGTTAGGTGCTATAGCGCTGTTAATTACTGTTGCTTTTGTTGGTAAGAAGAAAGGCTGGATTGGAGGCAAAAATGAAATAGAGGTTGGTGTTGATCAGGTAACTCGTCGTACAATTACTGAAACCGTTTCTGCCAGTGGTAAAATACAGCCAGAAGTCGAAGTAAAATTAAGCCCGGAGGTTTCAGGAGAGTTGATTGAAATTTATGTAAAGGAAGGCGAACGTGTTAAAAAAGGTCAGCTCCTATGTAAAATTCGACCTGACTTTTATGCTTCCGATTACAGTCGTTCCGAAGCGATGGTGAATGAGGTGAAAGCTAACTTAGCTAATAGTCAAGCCCAGTTGGCTTCAGCTGAGGCCAGTTTTAAAAATGCTGAGGCTTCATACAAAAGAAACCTGCAATTATTTAAAGAAAAAGTTATTTCACAATCAGAATATGATGCAGTCTTAGCGCAATATGAACAGTCTAAAGAAAGCGTTGCCGCTGCAAAACAAAGCGTTCAGGCTGCTAAGTATAGTGTGGCGTCAACTCAGGCCTCCTTACAGCAATCAGGAGTGAATTTGGCTAAAACTACAATCTACTCACCAATTGATGGTATTATTTCTTTATTAAGCGTTAAAAAAGGCGAACGTGTTTTAGGAACCGCCCAGATGCAGGGTACTGAAATTATGCGTATCGCAGATCTGAAAAGCATGGAAGCTGTTGTAGACGTAAATGAGAACGATATTAACCGTGTTTCTATTAATGACACGGCAGATGTAGAAGTAGATGCATTCTTAGGTAAGAAATTTAAAGGAATCGTTACGTCAATTGCTAATTCCGCTTCTACAGCCAGTTCAACGGCAACTACTGATCAGGTTACTAACTTCCAGGTTAAAGTTCGTTTGTTGCCTTCATCATATGAAGCATCATTAAAGGTAGGGCAGGAATCACCATTCCGTCCGGGGTTGTCTACAACAGTTGATATTCAAACTAACAAGGTAACTAAAGTGTTGGCAGTTCCAATTCAGTCGGTAACTACTCGTGAAGCAGAGAAAAAGACTGAGAGTAAGGATGAAATGCCTCAACAAGCAGCCGGAGATGATAAAAAGAAAGCTGATAAAAATGAAAAGGTACAAGCTTTAGTTTTTGTCATGCGTAATGGAGCGGCTCAATCAGTTAATGTTTCTACTGGTATTCAGGATGATTCTTATATTGAAATTATATCAGGTTTGAAAGATGGAGATGAAGTGATATCGGCACCTTATCTAGCAGTTTCTAAGACACTTAAAAACGGAGACAAGGTTAAAAAAGTAGAAAAAGACAAGCTTTTTGCTAGCGATAAGAAAAAATAGTTTTTAATTTTTAGTTTAAAATGGCCTAATTTGATGTAAAATTGGGCCATTTTTATTTGTGCAATTTGCTTTTTCCGAAAGTTATCGGGGAATACCTACATCGGCTTAGTTGCATTTGTGTTGCATCATTTAAGTTTATGTAGGTTTTTATTTCAGTTTAGTTTGTAAATTAATAGAAGCATTTAAGTTGAAGAAGGACATCTAATTTTTTCTATCTTAAATAATTCGGTTTAAATAATGTCAACAGAAGAGAAGAAAATACTAGTTATTGGCGGAGGAAGTTGGGCTACCGCAATTGTGAAAATGTTAACAGATAATAGCAGGAAACATGCTGTTTATTGGTGGATGCGAAATCCTGAAGATATCGAGCATTTAAAAAAGTACAGGCATAATCCCAGGTACTTAAGTTCTGTTGAGATAAACATTCAGCCTGAAAATATTACAGACGATTTAAAAGGATCGGTTGCAATTGCAGATGTGATTATTATGGCCGTACCAGCCGCTTTTTTGAAAAGTGCTATTGCTGAGCTCACAGAGGAAGATTTTAAAGACAAGATAATAGTCTCAGCCATTAAGGGGTTTGAGCCTTCAGATAATTTGATTATCGGAGAGTACTTAAATACGCGTTATAATATTCCATTGAGTTGTATAGCGGTAATTACAGGGCCTTGTCATGCGGAGGAGGTTGCCCTTGAAAAATTATCATATTTAACAATTGCTTCTCAAAATCATGAAGTAGCCGAGCTTATTGCGCTTGCTTTATCTAACAGGTATATTAAGACGACCATTTCAGATGATATTTACGGAACCGAATATGCTGCAGTTCTGAAGAATATTTTTGCTGTGGCTAGTGGTATTTGTCATGGCTTAGGTTATGGAGATAACTTCCAAGCTGTATTGATTGCAAACGGTTTACAGGAGATAAAACGGTTTGTAGATGCGGTGCATCCTATTGATAGAGATATTAAGGACTCAGCTTATTTGGGGGATTTGTTGGTAACTGCCTATTCTCAATTCAGCAGGAACAGAACTTTTGGAAACATGATAGGGAAGGGCTACTCAGTGAAATCAGCCCAGCTGGAAATGAATATGGTGGCTGAAGGATATTATGCCGTAAAATGTTTACATGAGATTAACCGGGTTCACAAGGTTTATATGCCAATTAGTCGAGCTGTTTATGCTATTTTGTATGAAAACATCTCGCCTCGAATGGAAATTAGGTTGTTGGCGGAGAAATTGAGCTAACGATTTGGAATAAATAATACAGGAATTAAAAGGCGGGAAGTTTTACTTTTCGCCTTTTGTTTGAGCTTAGAAAATAAAAAACTCCGGGGGATTCCCGGAGTCTGTATGATTTGGAAAGATATTCTAATTAGATTACCAACGACCTTTTCTTTCGTCGCTATTGCTGTTTGAAGGACGACGTTCACGATTGCCTCCGTTGAAACTTCTGCGTTCGCCTCTGTCATTTCGATCGCCACGATCACGGTTGCCACTAAAGCCTCCTCGGCGCTCACCTCCACCTTCACTGCGACGGCCTCCGCCAAAGCCCGAACGACGTTCTTCGCGTTTCCGGTCGCCATCTTGGGAAATCTCAATACGAACCTGACGACCATTGAAGTCTTTTGATTTAAAGCCTTCAAAGATTTTGTCAACATTATCGCTTTCAATCTCGAAGAAAGAGTATACGCCTTTAACATCAATACGGCCAATTTTGCTACCGCTTACATGTGCATTGTCGCAAATGTAACGTAACATGTCACCACGTGTAAAGTCATCAAGAGAACCCAAGTTAACGAATAAACGAGTAAACTTACCGGCTCCACCGCGCATTGAATGGCGATCACCTCTTTCACCACGTTCACCACGTTCACGACCTTCGCGCTCGTCTACACGGGCGTTCAAATCAGGAGCGTTTTTATAGTAATCAAGGAAACGGTTGAACTCTAAGGATGCAAAACGTTTGATGATATCCTCTTTGCTAACATCAGCAAATTCGGCATTTATGCGTTCCAGGTACTGATCGATCTGGTCGTTCACTTGTACGTTGTGTACTTTGTGAATAAGGGCAAATAATTGTTTTTCACAAACATCAAATCCGTTAGGAATATCACATTTAGTGAATTTCTTTTTGATGATACGCTCGATCTGACGGATTTTACCCATTTCTTTGCTATTAACAATAGCCATAGAAACGCCAGTTTTACCAGCACGAGCAGTACGTCCACTTCTGTGAGTGTAGCTTTCTACATCATCAGGAAGTGAATAGTTGATTACGTGAGTTACATCGTTAACATCAATACCACGGGCAGCAACATCAGTAGCAATCAATAACTGTAAAGAACGATCGCGGTAGCGTTTCATTACTTTATCGCGTTGTTGTTGTGATAAGTCACCATGTAAAGCATCAGCATTGTATCCATCACGGATTAAAGCTTCAGCAATTTCCTGGGTTTCAATTTTGGTACGACAGAAAACAATACCGAAAATCTCAGGGTTAAAGTCAACTAAACGTTTAAAAGCAGCATATTTATCACGTGCTTTAGCAACGTAATATTCGTGCTCAATATTGGCGTTACCTTCGTTACGATTACCTACGGTTAATTCAAATGGGTCGGTCATGTAATTTTGTGAAATACGACGTACCTCATTTGGCATAGTTGCCGAGAATAACCAAGTGTTTTTAGTGTCAGGAGTGTGAGAAAGAATAGCATTGATGTCTTCCTGGAAACCCATGTTCAACATCTCATCAGCTTCGTCTAATACAGAGATTTTAACATTATCAAAGTTGATAACATTGCGGTTGATAATATCCAACATACGGCCTGGGGTAGCTACAATGATATGAGCTCCTCGTTTCAGGTCGCGCATTTGGTTAATAATGCTGGCGCCGCCATAAACAGCTACAACATTAACTTGGCCTAGGTATTTACTGAAATTTACTAAGTCGTTAGTAATTTGTAAGCAAAGTTCGCGGGTTGGACATAATACCAACGCTTGTGGCTGACGCAAATCAAGGTTGATAAGCTCCAGCATTGGCAAGCCAAATGCTGCAGTTTTACCGGTTCCGGTTTGTGCAAGTCCAACAAAGTCGCGATTGCCTTTTAAAAGTTCCGGGATTGCTTGTTCCTGAATAGGAGTAGGCGCTTCGAATCCCAGCTCAGTAATAGCTTGGACAGTTTTGGGGCCAATGCCCAATTGTTCAAATAAATTCATCAAGTTTTTTAAGTTTTAACCGAATGGTTAACAGGAGGGTAGCTTGGGATTTAAAAAGGGAATGATCGCCAGATCAAAATACCTCTCTACCTATCCCGATAAACATCGGGTGTTTTTTAAACAGGTGCAAATGTAAGGTTATTTTATTTTAAAAACGAAATTTGTTTTTAGTGTAGTTGTTTGATTTTCAGTATTTAATTTGGTTTTAATTAAAGCTAGGGTAGCTTGTTTGGGTTTTAAAAAGCTGTTTGAAAGGCTTAAAAACAGAAAATGAGGATTATCAAATCGTTGATAATCCTCATTTTCTGAAGTTAATTTATTTCTCGCGTATTTGAAATTTTAATGCTTATTAACGCAAGCGATCAGCCGATCGTATTAGATTTTCGTCTTTTCTGATGCTACGTAAGGCAAGCATCAAGGTAATGATAATTACAGTAAATAGATAAGAGCCAATTTTGGCACTCCAATTAGAAACGTTGCCAATGCTTTCAGGTTGAGCTTTCATCATCATGAAAACAGATAACCCTAAAGCAATAAATGCATTAATCCAGCATAAGCTAATTTGAAGTTTTCTGTTCTTATATAAAAAAATGGTGGCTAAGGCCATGGCAGCTATTGCAATGGTTAGGACAATTCCAATAATATAGGTTTCCACCTGGTTTGGTCCGGCCATTGACATAATGTATTTGCCAGAGGTTTTAATTTCTACCAATTCTTTAATACTACCTTGTCCGTTATTATCCATGTCGACAAAGCTTACTACAGGTACAAAAAATAAAGCTGATGCGGCCACAAAAGCAATGGCTAGGTAAATTGATTGAATACGTTGTATCATGATGTCAAATATAAAAACGAATTAGAGAATTTGGACAGATTTGAACAAATTCAATTCGTGAAATTTGATTGATTAGTGGAAGATGTGATTTCTCTATCTTTGCGGGATCAATGGAAGAACAAACGAAGTACCGATATTTTATAGAATTAGCCTATAAAGGCACTCATTTTCATGGATGGCAAATTCAACCCAATGCAGTTAGTGTTCAGGAAGTGTTGAACAAAGCACTTACAACTGTGTTGCGTGAAGAAATTGAAACTGTCGGTTGCGGACGGACTGACACTGGCGTGCATGCCACTAATTTTTTTGCTCATTTTGATACTGCGACAGAAGTCAAAGGACAGTTATTAGATGTCAGAAGTAAGAAGGAAGAGAGTGGACTGTCCAGTGATGAAACTCGAAAGGTAATTGATAGTTTGCGCCTGGTGAAGGCGGTAAATGCTCTGGTAGGGTACGATATTGCTGTTAAGAGATTTATTTCGGTGGCACCTGAGGCACATGCTCGCTTTGATGCCATAAGCCGTTCGTATGAGTATCATGTTTACTTTGAT
This sequence comes from Solitalea lacus, assembly GCF_022014595.1. Taxonomy (NCBI): domain Bacteria; kingdom Pseudomonadati; phylum Bacteroidota; class Sphingobacteriia; order Sphingobacteriales; family Sphingobacteriaceae; genus Solitalea; species Solitalea lacus. The sequence goes on from NZ_CP091740.1 coordinate 1,308,916, forward strand.
AAGAATCCGTTTAAAAAGGAGTTTGGCTTTTTGTTGAATTATAATCCAAACATTGTTGCTATGAATAAAGCTGCGGAACTAATCATGACATACACTGATTTTAGCTGCTTTAGTAAAAGCAATACTCAAACTTTTACTAACAACTGCAAAATTACCAAGGCTGAATGGGTCAAAGTAGATGGCGGGCTGGTGTTTCATATTACCGCTGATAGGTTTTTAAGAAATATGGTAAGAGCAATTGTAGGTACTTTACTTCAGGTTGGCAGGGGAGAATTGTCGATGGATGAAGTAAAGCAAGTTTTGGAAAGTAAAAGTAGATCCCAAGCAGGAGAATCAGTGCCTGCAGAAGGATTGTTTCTAACCACCATTACCTACCCATATATCAATAACTAAAAACAATTTAACAGTTTTGCTACTTAACAATTAACCGGTTATCATTTCTTATTTTTAAAAATCTAATTTGAAAACTATTTATGGCTGTAACGGGCAATGCTCTTGATTTAAAACTTACCAGCAGAGTATTTAATTATGCAAAACCCTATAAAGGGATTTTTTATTGGGCGGTAATTTTAACTATTGGTTTGGCTCTTGTTGCTCCATTACGACCCTATTTGGTTGAATATACTGTTGATCATTTTATTCTTAATAATGATATGAATGGTTTGATGAAAATGACCGGATTGATGATCGGAGTCATTTTAATTCAAACCATTCTGCAATATAATCATACATTTTGCACAAACTGGCTAGGTCAGTCGGTGATTAAAGACATACGCAGAGACACGTTCAATCATATAATGAACCTTCGTCTTAAGTATTTTGATAACACGCCTATTGGTACACTGATTACTCGTACTGTTTCTGATTTGGAAACCATTGCCGATGTGTTTTCGGAAGGTCTAATCTCTATTATTGGTGATATTTTGCAAATAGTAACTATAATAGCCTTTATGCTTTATACCGATGCAACATTAACATTAGTTGTATTGGCACCAATGCCTCTGCTTATTGTGGCAACATACATTTTTAAAGAAGCTATAAAGTCAGCTTTTCAGGAGGTTAGGCAGCAGGTTACTCGTTTAAATACCTTTTTGCAGGAGCACATAACAGGAATGTTCGTTACTCAGCTGTTCGGACGGGAAGAACAGGAGTTTAACAAGTTTAAAAGCATTAATCGTGTGCACCGCAAAGCTCATATTCGTTCTAATTGGTATTATTCTATTTTTTTTCCGGTGGTGGAGTTAATTTCAGCCATGTCGGTTGGCTTGTTGGTATGGTGGGGGGCCAAAGAAATTATAGATAATGAAATTTCGCCAGGAGTAGTGGTGTCTTTTATAATGTATATCAACATGCTTTATCGACCAATAAGAGAACTTGCTGATAAATTTAATACCCTGCAAATGGGGATGGTGAGTGCTGAGCGGGTTTTTAAAGTAATTGATACTGATGAAGTAACTCCCAATACCGGAACGTTGAAGCCTGATCATTTGAATGGAGCGGTATCATTTGAGAACGTGTGGTTTGCTTATAACGATGAACAGTGGGTTTTAAAAGATATTTCGTTTGATATTAAGCCTGGAGAAACGCTTGCATTGGTAGGAGCTACAGGGGCTGGAAAATCATCAACAATAAATATTTTAAATCGTTTTTATGAGATTGGAAAAGGTTCTGTGAGGCTTGATGGGGTGGATATACGTGAGTATGACTTGAACTACCTTCGTTCGTGCATTGCTACCGTTTTACAAGATGTTTTCTTGTTTTCTGATTCCATATACAAAAACATCAGTTTAAATAATGATGAAATTACCCGATCACAAATTGAGGAGGCTGCCAGGGCTGTAGGAGCAGAAGAATTTATTAAACGTTTGCCCGGTGGATTTGATTATAATGTGATGGAGCGAGGTGCTACTCTTTCGGCAGGACAGGCTCAATTAATATCGTTTATTCGTGCATTGGTTTATGATCCTAAAATTTTGGTTCTAGATGAGGCTACATCTTCGGTTGATACTGAAACCGAAGAGCTTATTCAAAGCGCTATTTTAAAATTAATGCAAGGTAGAACTACCATTGTTATAGCGCATAGATTGTCGACGATTCAAAATGCTGATAAAATTATTGTGCTAGATAAAGGAGAAATTAAAGAGATGGGAAATCATCAGGAGTTGTTGAAATTGAATGGCTTTTATAAGCGATTGTATGACTTACAATTTAATTCAGTAGGCATAAAAGTATAAAGTGCTATTCTTGAAGATAAACAAAAGGGAGCCTAAAGTGGCTCCCTTTTGTTTATAAATGTTTTTTTTCATGTGGTTGATTATCAGAAAATTGTTTGTGTTTGTTTGTGGTGATTTTGTAAATTTAAGCTAACCAACTTTACTAAATATGAAAAAGTCTGCATTATTAATTGCATTAGCAATACTGTTATCAGTTTGTTATAAAGTGCAAGCACAAGACACTACTGAAAAGGATGCTGCAATGAAAGCCTGGCAAGCCTACATGACTCCAGGGGAGGTTCATAAGATGCTAGCTAAAGACAATGGTGAATGGACCTATGAAATGACCGCCTGGATGTCTCCCGATGCTCCTCCTACCAAAAGTACTGGTACATGTGTTAACAAAATGATCTTAGGTGGACGTTATCAGCAATCAACCTACAAAGGAACGTTCATGGGGCAACCATTTGAAGGTATTGCAACTACAGCGTATGATAATGCCAAAAAAACCTTCTACAGTACCTGGATTGACAATATGGGAACAGGCATTATGTGGTCGGAAGGTCAATGGGATGAGGCTTCCAAGACGCTAACTTGCATGGGGTCAGGTTATGATCCTGCTAAAGGCAAAGATTGTAAGTCAAAATCTGTAATGAAATGGCCTGATCCTAATACCCAGTTGATGGAGATGTACATGATAACGGATGATGGCAAGGAAGTGAAAACAATGGAACTTAAGGCGAAAAGAAAGTAAGGCTTAAGTGAATATTAAAAAGTGCGTAGATAACCTATTTGTAGAGGTTGTCTGCGCACTTTTTATTTATTAGAGATTATTAGGAATACGGTTAAACTAAAAAAGGAAAATTACCTGTACATCTACTCATTCTCACTTGCACATTGGTAAAATAAACTTAGCTTTGCACCGGACTTTTAATCCTGCCTGTAAAAGTGGTTTGCCATTTGAAATTCTTAAGAATAGATTTTCCAAGCAGTAAGTAACGAATCAACAAAACACTTCATAAATAAGCTTAAAATGAGCGTACTTGTTAATAAAAACTCAAAAGTTATTGTTCAGGGGTTCACCGGTAGCGAAGGTACTTTTCATGCTTCGCAAATGATTGAATACGGAACAAACGTAGTGGGTGGCGTAACGCCTGGAAAAGGCGGACAATTTCACCTTGAATTGCCTGTATTTAACACTGTGACAGATGCGGTAAAAGAAACCGGTGCCGATGTGTCAATTATTTTTGTTCCACCTGCATTTGCTGCTGACGCTATTATGGAAGCTGCTGCTGCTGGTATTAAAGTGATTATTTGTATTACTGAAGGTATTCCAACCAAGGATATGATTCAGGTTAAAGAATATTTAAAAGACAAAGATTGCCGCTTAATCGGTCCTAATTGCCCAGGCGTTATGACTGCCGGTGAAGCAAAAGTAGGTATCATGCCGGGCTTTATCTTCGCTTCGGGTCGCGTTGGTATTGTTTCTAAATCAGGAACATTAACCTATGAGGCGGTAGATCAAATTACAAAACAAGGCTTAGGCCAATCAACTGCAATTGGTATTGGTGGTGACCCAATTATTGGTACTACAACAAAAGAAGCTGTTGAATTATTAATGAACGATCCTGAAACTGACGGTATCATCATGATTGGTGAAATTGGAGGCGGAATGGAAGCTGAGGCTGCTCGTTGGATTAAAGAAAATGGAAGTAAACCTGTAGTAGGTTTTATTGCAGGCCAAACAGCGCCTCCGGGCCGCCGTATGGGTCATGCCGGAGCTATTGTAGGTGGAGCTGATGATACTGCTGCTGCAAAAATGAAAATTATGCGAGAGTGCGGTATTCGTGTAGTTGAGTCTCCAGCCGAAATTGGCGAAGCCATGGCTGATGAACTTAAGAAAGCTGGAAAAATCTAAAATCAAATAGGAGATATGCGATGTGAGATATGAGACACATCGCATATCTTTTTTTATTGTATTGGAGAACATTGTTTGTTGATGATTTCTCATACCATTTCCAATATTTTTGGAAGTCAGTCTCTCACCTCAAATCTCCATTCTCAAATCTAAACAGTATGAAACTTCTTGACGGAAAAGTAGCGCTAATTACTGGTGCATCTAAAGGTATCGGTAGAAAAATTGCCGAATTGTATGCAAAGAATGGTGCACAAGTGGCGTTTACTTACTTATCATCAGTTGAAAAAGGACAGGCTTTAGAGCAAGAATTACAACAATTTGGCACTAAAGTAAAGGGCTATCGTTCAGATGCATCTGACTATACAGCTGCTGAACAATTGATTAATGATATTGTTGCTGAGTTTGGTAGAATTGATATTGTTGTAAACAACGCCGGCATCACCAAAGATGGCTTGTTAATGCGTATGACAGAAGAACAATGGGATGAAGTGTTACGTGTTAATTTAAAATCAATCTTTAACTTAACTAAAGCTGCTTCAAAACCAATGATGAAACAGCGTTCTGGTGTATTTGTAAACATGAGTTCAATCGTTGGTTTGCAAGGTAACGCTGGTCAGGCTAATTATGCCGCTTCAAAAGCTGGTATTATTGGTTTTACCAAATCAATTGCTAAAGAGTTAGGGTCACGTAATATCCGCGCAAACGTAGTTTGTCCTGGTTTTATTAAAACAGAGATGACTGATGTATTGCCGGCTGATCAGGTAGCTAAATGGGCCGAATCTATTCCTTTAAAACGTATGGGCGAAACTGAGGACGTGGCTAATTTAGCGGTGTTCTTGGGCTCTGATATGAGTGCTTACATCACCGGACAGTCAATCGCTGTTTGTGGTGGTATGGAATCATAGTTTGCTGTAAAATAGTATTTTAAAATAAAAGGGAGGGTCGAAGTTCAAATGAATTTCGACCCTCCCTTTTATCCAGGTGTTGCAGATTGCTTTGCATGGTACTATACAAGCTCAATGTTTCCATTGATGTATTTTAAATTATATCTAAAGCTATTTAATCGCCAGCCTTTAGGTGATTTAATAGCCCCAAGGTTATAACTTCCTATAAATTCGCGAACTTTTCCTTCTTTGGCAGCCTCCTTAAAATGGGTGGCAATTGCATAGCAATAAATTTCTGCTTGGTCTCCGGTTATAGTTACTAAAAAATTACCAGATTGATGATGAACTGCATCGATACCTTCAAAACCCCTATTCCAAAGTTCGCATAAGTCCTTGGCTAAAATATCGGTAGCCTTTCCGGCTCCCAAGGTTGACATGTCGAAATGCACAGTTTCGCTGAAGACCTCATCTAAAAGTTTCTGCCATTCCTTGTAATCAGTATAAATAAACAATTTGTTGCTTAGTTCTATAAGCTGTTCTCTTTCTGTTGTCATAGTTAAAAGATATGGTTTTTGATGTTGTGTTTACTTAAAGAAACTTCTTCACTTTCAAAAGTGCTTTCGAATTTTGAAGAAGTTTCTAAGGTAAGGATTAATTTTTAGCTCCGCCTCGTTTTTTGAGCAGGGTGAAATGGAATCAAAATATTAAAATTAAGTAGGTTGGGAGGGTAAGCTTTCAACCGGCTTAATTTTTTTCATCTACTTAAACCACGAATTACCGAAAATGATGTAGTAGGCCCATTGCTCGGGGCCTCTGGCAATGTCTACTCCCATGCGTAAACCAAATTTTCTGGCCATCAAATACCTGAAGCCAGTACCATAGCTATAAGCCCAGTCTGCTGATCCGAAGTCATTCCAATTGTCAAAAGCTTTTCCTGTTCCACCGTAAGCCATTATGCTCCAGCGTTTCTTGAAATCCCAACGTAATTCTGCTTCAGTTAAAATATCAGCTTGCCCCTGATAGCGGTTTATTGGGATTCCTCGCATGTCTATATAGGGTAGTAGGTAAAATGGAGTGTCGTCAAAAGCTTGTTGACCATCAAGTCGGATCCCTCCGGTCAGGTTAGGTAGTAACGGTTTATAAGCATTTATGAAATAATTAATACGGTAATAGTTATAATCGCTGCCAATAACATCATTCGACCAATAGGTATCAATCCGAGCCTTCAACCCTTTGTTAGGTGTGAAAACATTGTCTCTGTTGTCAAATTCAATTACCGGGCCGAGGGAAGAAACAGTGCTTTTAATGTCTTTAGGCTGAACAAAGTCGGGTAACTGGCCGCCATAACCCACTTTTGTAAATAATAATAAATCCTGGAGGCCGATGCGCCATTTAGGGTTTTTCAGTTGTTTTAATCCATAGCCATAAAATAGAAATGTTTTAAAATTGAATTCAAATGCTTGTTCGCCAACAATTGCTAAGGTTCTATAAAAATCCATGTTAATGTCAGCATAGCCGGTTGCGAGCCGATATTTAACACGCTGTTTTTTCCAGGTTCCAGCACGAAAAGCAATTGCACCAAAAGTGTTATTGGCAGTATAAAAAAGTGCAGCTCCGGTAATGTCAGGAGATACAGGATTAATTTTTCTTTTATCTCCGATAGAGTCGATATAGGGTGTCCTGGGCTTTAAAAAAATGGGAACTATCGCAAGTCCGAAGTTGCCCAATGAGGGCTCGGTAATAATATTGGGAACGGGTATAAATCCATGTGCGTCAATCAACCAATCACTCACATCAAAAGTGTGGTCTAACGAATCTTTTAATGATATTTTCTTTTTCTGGGCAGAAGAATAAAATGGAAGGATAAAAAAAATGACTGAAATAAGGATTACTATAAAAAGAAAGCTGCTGTATTGCTTTAATCTTTTTTTCATAGAGCGTATTAGGAAATATATTTTCCTTAAAGTAAAATACTTATTAATCAATAAACTTCAAAGTAGCTATGGAAGGAAATTAAAGTCAGTCTATTAATAACTGACTTTGATTTTTTGCGACATGTTTAACCAGCTGTTAGCGCTTTATCTTTTTGCTGTTGAGTTTTACTTGTTAATTTCTTTAACCAGTTGCGAACCGGTTCGTTATAAAAGCGTAACGCAAGCCATCCAGAAGTATAAAGAAGATAAATAAACTTGTTGCAACCAATTGGATTGACACTGTTGAATAACCGATAAGTAACTTCATTGGTACTTAGGTTTGTAAAATGATGGCTATTTTGTAAGTGAGTTTCCAGAATGCAGGTTTTTTTAATATTTTAAAACCCTGTTAGCAAATATGACTCTCGGTAAAATTTGAGTGTGATATCGTGCATACATTTATCATTAAAAGAATTTTCAGTGATTATCTTTAGTAGTGTTTCGCCGTTTTGGATTATTCCTTGTTTGTTTCTCGGTTTGGCTTACGCCTGGCTGCTTTATCATAAATCTAACTCGTTTACGCAGCTTTCACGTAAAGTATTATTTGCAATACGTGCAATCACTGTATCAATAATTGCTTTTTTGCTGCTTGCCCCACTCATAAAAACGATCTCGCGTTCTGTAGAAAAGCCACTTATCATTATTGCAAAAGATAACTCATCTTCTGTATTGCTTTTTAAAGATAAAGCAAGTTATACAACAGCTCTTCCTTTAGCTTTAAAAGAACTAGTAGAAAAGTTGACTAATGATTATGAGGTTAAAATATTTTCCTTTGGAGATAAGTTAGAAGATGGCCTAAAAACAGATTTTTCGGCTAAAAGGACAGATTTTAGTCAGTTATTTGATGAACTCAATAGCAGATATACGAATAGGAATGTAGGAGCTGTTATTATTGCCAGTGACGGTTTGTATAACAGAGGGCAAAATCCAGTTTACCAGAAGTTGAATTTTAATACTACTGTATTTACAATTGCTTTAGGTGATACTACTCCTAAACGCGATGTTTTGGTTTCCTCGGTTGAGTATAATAAAATAGCTTACTTGGGAAATAGTTTTCGTATCAATGCAACAGTAGCAGCAATTGGTTATCAGGGGCAAAAAACGAGACTAAGTGTTACACACGCAGGTAAAGTAAGCTTTGTAAAGGATGTGATTATTAATTCTGCTGATTACAGACAATCTTTTACGATTGATTTGGAGGCCGATAAAGCAGGTACGCAGCAATATGTAGTAAATGTTCAACCGCTTTCTGGAGAAATTACGACAAAGAATAATGCCCAAAGCATCTTTATTGATGTTCTTGACTCTCGCCAAAAAATTTTAGTCTTGGCAGATGCTCCACACCCGGATTTGGGAGCCATCAAACAAACACTTGAAAACAACAAAAACTATGAAGTGGAAATTGAGTTGGCTGAGAAAGGGGCGGGTTTAAAATTAGGTGATTATAGTTTAATTATTTTACACCAATTACCTTCTGCCGATGCCAATAATACTGGTATAGTTTCAAAAGTTGTTGCATCGGGCATTCCAGTTTGGTATATAATTGGTAATCAAACCTATATTGATCTGTTTAATAAAACCCAAAATAATGTCGTTATAACTAATTTCAGAAACAGTTATAATGAAACGCAGCCAGTCCTTCAAGGTGATTTTTTTCAGTTTACTTTTTCCGAAGCGGCGCAAAAGCAATTTACGGATTACCCGCCGTTAAGCTCCCCTTTTGCCAAAATTGAATTGAAAAATCAAACAGGAACTTTACTTACTCAGCAAATTGGCTCTGTAAAAACGGAAGAGCCTTTGTTAAGCTTTACGGATAATAACGGCGTGAAAAATGGTTATTTGTTTGGTGAAGGTTTGTGGCGTTGGCGATTGGCTAATTTTCAGCAAACTGGAAATCATGAAGCATTTAATGAGTTTCTTACAAAAACTGTTCAGTACATTACTGCTCGTGATGATAAACGAAAGTTTAGAGTTACACAACTTAAGAAGGTTTTTGATGAGAATGAGTCAATTATTTTTAATGCCGAATTGTATAATAATAGTTATGAGCCGGTAAATGATCCGGAAGTAACCATCATTTTGAAAAATAAAGACGGAAAGAACTATAATTTCTCATTTAGTAAATCTGAAAAAGCATACTTCCTAAATGCAGGAGTTTTGCCTGTTGGCGAATACAGTTACACTGCTAAAACTAGGTTAGGGGATAAGGATCATCAATTTACAGGCGTTTTTATCATTAATGCTTTAAATATTGAAGAGTTGCAAACCACAGCTAATCATCAGTTGCTGTATAATTTAGCTAAGAATAACGGCGGTGAAATGGTAACTGCTAATAATATTGCCCAATTGGCTTCAATTATAACAAAGAAAGAAACCATTAAAACGATTACTTATGAAGACAAACAGCTTAGCGAGTTAATTAACTTGAAATGGTTATTTGGGCTGATTTTAGCATTGTTGAGCATTGAATGGTTTGTTCGGAAACGAAACGGTGATTATTAGGAAGTTTCAGAGTCGTAAAATAAGTTGTTAATTTTTTTAATGAATTAATTGTCTATGGAATGACCGTAGGCTTATGAAAGAAAGTATGTCAATTTTAACCGTTTTTGATATTTTGGGTACCATTGCATTTGCCATTTCAGGAGCGCTGGCCGCAATGAATAAACGGCTTGATATATTTGGGGTTTTGATCTTGGCTTTTGTAACCGCTGTTGGAGGAGGTACTTTACGTGATGTATTAATTGGATACACTCCGGTAGCCTGGATGCGAAATTATACTACAATTACAGTTATATTGGGTTCATACCTAGTGGTTTTGTTTGCTAAACCGTATTTGAAGCACCTGAAGAAACCACTATTCTATTTCGACTCATTTGGATTAGGGGCCTTTACAATTACAGGTATTGCGCAAGGTATGGCTTTTGGACTTCATCCGGGATTATGCGTGGCTTTAGGCACTATGACAGGTGCTTTTGGAGGGGTAATACGTGATATATTGATCAATGAAATTCCGCACGTTTTTAGAAAGGAAATATATGCCACAGCGTGTATTATCGGAGGGGTCGTTTTCTTTCTATTGCTCAGTCTTAATGTTGAGCGTCATTATGCAGAGGTGGCTGCTGCTGTTGCTGTTGTTGTAGTTCGAATAGTTGCAATTCGTTATCATTTATATCTTCCCAAAATATATGATCGGGATCAAGTATAAATGGAAACTTTAACCAGTGAAAGTCTGTTTTTGATGCTTGCCAGATTAATTGAGTGGCTTTTTTTTAAAAAAAATACTAAATATTTAGTTAAATAACTTAGGATAAAAATAAACGACAGTTTTTTCCTGTTTTACCTATAAAAACATTCCGCTACTTTAAAAAACAACTCTTTCTTTTAGTGAAAATTTTGGCAAAACTTCATGAATTAATTGAAGGTTGGGCTTTGCTCTCAATTGTGTAGAACGCTCACAAGATTAAATTAATAATTATACTTTTGCGGCCTTTTTGCTATTTAAAAGTTTGATTATTAATGATTTTTGCTTTTCCTGTTGAAGTCTATTTTATTTCTCTCCTCATTATTGTTCTTGTAGATGGTCTTAAAATGCTGGTAGAAGCAACCCGACGCTCATGCATTCCTATCAAAGAAAACTCCTTTAAGGATATTACGGTAATTATGTCGGCTTTTAATGAAGAGCGACATATTGTACGGACCATTGAATCGTTTTTGAGAAATGGATTTTCACAAAATCAGTTATACATAGTTGATGACGGTAGTACCGATAATACCTATGGTGTAATAAAGTCTGCTGGTTATGATCAAGTGAACTTATTCAAACGTCAAAATGCCGGAAAGGCCAATCAGCTTGAGTGGTTAATGAAACGAGTTACTACCAGGTACTTGATGATTGTTGATGCTGATATTTACCTGCAAAATAATTTTCATATTCCTGTTGATCGGTTCGAGTCTCATGAAGTAACTGGTATAGCCTTTAATATTGAACCTTATAATATTGGTAGAGGCTTTTTTAGTAGGCTGGCTGTGAACTTGCAGAAGTATGAATATGCTAAATCAATGCTTATTGGCAGGGCTAGTAAAAACCGAACACAATCTGTATCCTGTATTAGTGGAGCTGCCGGAGTTTTTAAGACAGAGCGACTTAAGTATTTAACTGAAGTGCATAGCGGTGTGTTTAGTGGTGAAGATCTACAGCGAACGCTTATTGACTTGATTAATGACGGAAATATTATTTTCTCTGAAAGTGTTGTTTATACCGATGTGCCTGAAACTTTTAAATCCCTTACACGCCAGCGGGTTATAGGTTGGTGGGGAGGTTTGTTTCATTGCTTTCCTCTTTTATTTAAGGTAATGCTTAACCGGAACTCGCCACTCTATCTTCGCTACGAAATGGCTTATGAATCCGTATCATTAGTGCTTGATCCTCTTAAATTTATCTCCTTTTGCTGTTTGTTGTTTTGGCGTGAGTGGGAGCAATTGACTATGCTGTACTGCACTTATACTGTATTTGAAGTAATACTTTTCTCTACCATTTTTAATAAAATGAAGCTCAATGTTTCTCCTGGTATTATTCTTTTACTCTATCCTGTTTATTCAGTTTATCAAATGATATTGCGTTTAGTTGCATTTGTTTATTATTTGCACAAGCGATTTGTCGCTCAAGAATGGAACCCGGTTTTTCAAACCATAAAAATTCTAAGTTTGGTTTTGGGATTACTATTAGTCAGTATAAATAGTAGTGCCCAGGATAAGACTCTTACCGGAAGGATGCTTGTAGGAGAAAAGGAAAATATGCTTGGTTCGTCAACAGATACAACAATTGCGGATAAACCAAAAGTAAAAAGCATTTTAGGTAAGAAGGATTGGATTGTAAGTACAGCGTTTAATTACCTATCACATAATTACCATGATTTTTCGAAAAGCTTGTCTAATGTGAATGTTTATGCAGGGTATAAAAACTACTGGACAGAATTGAGTTTAATAACTGATGAACGTTTTACTGTAGGCACTTATTTCAAGAAGGGTTATGCATGGGCTCGCTATCGTGATAATGATATGGCGGCGTACGGCAATTACAGTTTACGTGTTTCGCGATCATTTCCACATGCAATAAATATCACTTATCAGCATATTTACCAATTTTATGATAGTAAGAACATATTTATTCCAGGAGCTGAAATTGAGCAGTATTTTGGAGATAATACCAGAGTAAACTTGAGCTTACGGCAGGAAATTGGGCGTTTAGGTGATTTTAGTGGCATGCTTAGGGCTTATTACCGAAAGAATAAATGGAATATTAGTGGTGGTGCCGGGGTTAATAGTTACTTGCACAAAACCGGATTTATAAGTTTAGGATACGGGCCTATTTACCTGATTGGATCTTATATCGAAAAATTTGATTACTCTAACTTTGATCGAACATCGATAGGCTTGGGTATAAAGCAAACTTTTTAGCATGTTGTTCAATCCTTAATCGGTAACTTTAAATTCCTTATAAAATTGAATAATGTGTAACTAAATTGTGTTTTAGGTGTTAATTATGCAATTATTCAAAGTTATCGTTGATAAATATTAAACTGAGTATCTGTCTTAGTTGATGATGTGAGTATTTTTAACTACTTTCGGCTGCTTCTTTTGAGTAGAAGAAAATACATCACAATAACAAAAAATCAACTATGAGTTTAATCTTAGATGTTAAAGCAAGACAAATTCTAGATTCAAGAGGTAACCCTACTGTAGAAGTAGATGTTATTACTGAAAATGGAGTTGTTGGTCGTGCTGCAGTACCATCAGGTGCTTCAACCGGTATGCACGAAGCAGTGGAGCTTCGCGATAATGATAAGAGCGTATACATGGGTAAAGGTGTAACTAAAGCTGTTGCCAATGTAAATGATAAACTTGCCGACGAGTTACGAGGTATCGATGTGTTTGAGCAAAACGTTATCGATAAACTAATGCTTCAAATTGATGGTACCGAGAACAAAGGCAACTTAGGTGCCAATGCTGTTTTAGGTGTTTCATTAGCGGTCGCTAAAGCGGCAGCTCAAGAATCTCATCAGTCATTATACCGTTATATTGGCGGTGTAAATGCCAATACATTACCAATTCCAATGATGAATATCATTAACGGTGGTGCTCACGCTGATAACAAAATCGATTATCAAGAGTTTATGGTAATGCCTGTTGGTGCAGAGTCTTTCTCACATGCTTTGCGTATGGGTACTGAAGTTTTTCATCACTTAAAAAATGTGTTGAAGAAAAAAGGTTACTCAACTAACGTAGGTGATGAGGGTGGTTTTGCTCCAAATATCGGTTCAAATGAAGAAGCAATTGAAACGGTATTGCAAGCAATTGAATCAGCAGGTTACAAAGCAGGTAGCGATGTTTATATTGCCATGGATGCTGCAAGCTCTGAAATGTATGATGAGAAAACTGGATTATACAGTTTTTATAAATCAAATCCTGATCGTAAGTTTACCAGTGATGAATTAGTAGCTTATTGGGCTGATTGGGCGGCTAAATATCCTATTATTTCAATTGAAGATGGTTTAGCTGAAAATGATTGGGATGGCTGGAAAAAATTAACAGAGAAGTTAGGTGATAAAATCCAATTAGTAGGCGACGATTTGTTTGTGACAAACTCTAAATTCCTTCAAAAAGGTATTGATATGGGCGTGGCAAACTCAATTTTGGTTAAAGTAAACCAAATTGGATCGTTAACTGAAACTATTAATGCGGTTACTTTGGCTCAAAATAATGGTTATACTTCAGTAATGAGTCACCGTTCAGGTGAAACTGAAGATTACACCATTGCTGATTTAGCAGTTGCATTAAACTGTGGTCAAATTAAAACTGGTTCAGCTTCTCGTTCAGACCGGATTGCAAAATATAACCAATTGCTTCGTATTGAAGAAGAATTGGGTTCAACAGCTCGTTTCCTTGGCAAAAACTTCAAGTTCGCTAAGAAATAGTTGTTCGACAGATATATTTATTGAAAACGGATTCGGTACTTGCTGAATCCGTTTTTGTTTTATTGCTTTAAAAGTGTCCGGTAATTGTATCGAATACTTTTATTTTATTTTACGAATACAATAGCTTTTCAATCATTTCTTTACATTTGAATAAATATTTACACTCTACCTTAAATATTCTGAACAAACTACTTTATGAAAAAAATTAGGCTGCTATTTATTGCAGTTTTTAGCTTTGTTGGCGCTTTTGCCCAAGAAAACCTCTCTTTTGTCAAAGAAATACCCTATAAATTCGGCAATGTTTCAATGAATGAACTGCTTCTAGAGAAGTATGATAAGGATACATCAGCGAATGCGATCGTGCTGGATGAATTTGGAGAATCTTATATTGATGATCAGGATCCCAGTATGTTAATAGTTGACTATTATGGTAAATTGAAAATTTTTAATCAAAAAGGTCAGCCTGAGTCCACAATTGTAATTCCGTTATATGTAGGAGGATTTGGGGAAGAAAAGGTTGATGCTATCCAGGCTTGGACATACAATCTGGAGAATGGTAAAATAATAAAAGCGAAACTGGCCTATAAGGACTTTGTCATGGAAAAGCAAAACGACAAATACAATGTTCTAAAGTTCACCTTTCCGATGGTAAAACCAGGCTCAGTTCTAGAATATAAATACACGCTAAAGACTCCGTATTACTTTTATAATTTTAAAGAATGGCATTTTCAGGCGGCAATACCTAAAGTTCGAAGTGAATATTGGGCGAAAATTCCAGGGTATTTTACCTATAAAATTACTCTTAAAGGTTTGGAGAAATTAACCAAGAATTCCTCAACCGTGCAAAAAGAATGCTTCAACCCTCCAGGGCGACTGGCTGCTGATTGTTTATTCTTGCAAGTTGCAATGGATTCGGTCCCGGCATTAAAAGCTGAAGAATTCATGACCACTTTAAGAAATTACCTTTCTCGAGTGGAGTTTGAAATTGAAGAATTTCAGTATACTAATGGCAGTAGAAAAAAGTTTACTAATACATGGGAAGACGTGGAACGACAGTTATTGTCAGATCCTAAGTTTGGTCCGATATTTCAGAAAAATCAAAAGTTTTATCAGCAATTGCTAAAGCCTGAGTTCTTAACAATAACTGATTCGTTGAAAAGAGCAACTGTAATTGTAGATTTCTTGAAAAAAGAACTTTCATGGAATGGTAAGCATGGTGTTTTGGCAGAAAATGAACCTAAAGATATTTGGAGTAAAAAAGAAGGTTCAGTAGCTGAAATCAATTTGTTTTTGATTGGAATGTTAAAAGCTGCTGGATTGAAGGCCGAACCCGTAATTCTCTCCACTCGAGAAAATGGATATGTTAATAACCTGTACCCGGTATTAACTGATTTCAATTATGTTGTGGCAAGAGTAATGATCAACAATAAAGAGTATTTATTAGATATTACTGAAAAGATGCTGCCGTTTGGCCTTTTACCATTGCGTTGTATCAATAATGAAGGTCGACTAATTGTGCTGAAAAAATCAGGATGGATAAAGCTCGTTCCAAATTTTTATGATATGAGTCAATCTATTATTAATATGGCTGTAAAGCCCAATGGGTCGGTACAAGGGACCTGTCAGATGAGTAAGCTCTATTATCAGGCATTAAATGATCGAAAAGAAATTGCTAGATTTTCGACACTGGATGATTATGTTAAAGCATATCAGAAAAAACTTACTCCAGTAAAGATAAGTGACTTTAAAATTGAAAATGTTGATAGTTTATCTGAAACGTTAAATACAATGTTTTCTTTCGAGATGGAAAATGAAGAATCAACTGTAGTCGATAAAATCTATGTAAATCCTTATCTGTTTGATAAGCTATCGGCAAATCCCTTTAAACAGCATTTGCGTTCATATCCAATAGAGTTTGGAACAAAAAAGCGTTTGGGTGCAACCATAGCCATTAGTATTCCTGATGGATATGAGGTAGAATATGTTCCTCAGAATAAGAAAATTGTTCTTCCGGAAAGAAATGCCTCTTATTCAGCTGACTATAAAATTGATGATAACATTGTTGTAATTCAAAGTGTTCTAAAGCTCGGTAATGATGTATACGAGCGAGAGTATTATCAATATTTTAAAGAGCTCTTTGGGCAGATAATAAAAGAACAAAACGAAACAATTATACTTCGTAAAAGACAAAGCGGATCAACTAAATCAAAATAAGTAATTACGCCCAAAACAACTTTAGTATAAACAAGATGGCAGTTACATATACTGTAATGCTAATTTGGGAAGCCCTGCCCGTAAACAGTTTGATGAAAACGAAGGAAAGCATTCCAAAAACAATGCCTTGTGCAATACTATAGGTAAAAGGCATCATTACCATTGTCATAAATGCAGGAATGGCCTCTGTAAGGTCGTCGAAGTTTATAGTTAAGATAGAAGAAACCATAAATAGACCCACAATTATGAGGGCGGGTGCGGTTGCTGCCGAGGGGATCATGAGGAATAACGGCGCAAAGAACATGGCTATAAAAAACATACAAGCAGTACTTAAAGCTGTCAGCCCTGTTCGGCCACCTGCAGCAACTCCTGATGCACTTTCTACATAAGCCGTTATGGTACTTGTTCCTAAAATAGCTCCAATTGTAGTTCCAAATGCATCGGCAAATAAGGCTTGTTTAACTTTAGGAAAACTGCCGTTTTTGTCAATCAGTCCCGCCTTGGCTGCAAGGCCTAAAAGGGTTCCTACCGTATCAAATAGGTTAACAAACAGAAACGTTAGGACAACCATAAGCATGTCGGTGGAGAATAAGTCATTCCAAACAAACTTTGCGAAAATAGGAGATATTGAAGGCGGAATACTAATTAGATGTTCTTTAGGTATTATTGTTATACCTAATGGAATACCAATTATTGTTCCTGCAATGATTCCTATTAAAATGGCCGATTTGATATTTAAGGATACTAAAACTCCTGTAATTAGTAAACCAACTAACCCAATCCAAACTTTTGAGTCAGTCATTTTTCCAAGTGTTACCAGGGTTTCAGTATTGCCAGTAACCATTCCAGTATGTTGAAGTCCAATGAATGTTATAAATAAACCGATGCCGACAGGTATGGCATCTTTTAAGGTTTGGGGTATACTGTTAATAATTAACTCACGAACATTAAAGAAGGTTAAAACTAAAAATATCAGGCCCTCAATAAATACAGCTGTTATGGCCATTTGCCATGAATACCCCATGATTTGTACCACGGTAAAAGCAAAAAAAGCATTAAGGCCCATGCCCGGAGCTGCGGCAATAGGTAAGTTTGCCAAAAAAGCCATTGTTAGTGTGGCAATAATGGTAGACAAGGCAGTGGTTGTAAACAATGCTGCTTTGTCCATGCCGGTCGTGCCTAAAATGGAAGGGTTAACAGCCAAAATATAGGCCATTGTCATAAATGTGGTTATTCCAGCTAATACTTCAGTTTTTACAGTTGTGTTATGAGCAGAAAGTTGAAATAGTTTTTCAAACATAACATGTAGGATAGTAATACTGAATTTAAGAAAAAAAGAAGAAGAAAGTTGGATTTAAATTTTGACAGTGATAAACCATTAAGTATAATTTATTTAAATTCCTATTTTTCGATAGAAACACAAAGAATCCGTTTAATCAGAATTTGCGATCATTTCCTATTGATTATAGTTTAAAAAAATCAGTATCGTTGTTATCAATATTAAACATTCAAGGTTTGTTAAAGCTTGATCAGGAGATTTATCCAATGGAATATTATGAAGCCATAAAAGGACAGTTCGGTTTAATGATTAAAAAGCAAAATGAGCCAATTGTTTTGAAGCTTAAATCTTCAATAAATAGTCTAAAAAACAAGTAATATGTAAATACACCTAGATCTTTACTTCATTGAAGTTCGTGTATTATTTTATTCCAAAGTTATGCCATACCGGATCTTTAGGTAAAGGAGCAACTATCTCCATTAGCTCTTTTTTCACTGGATGTTCGAAAGTGATTTTGCGTGCATGGAGGTTAATGCTCCAATCGGGGTTAGATCGTTGGAAACCATACTTGCGGTCTCCTCGTATAGGACATCCCATATGAGATAACTGAACCCTGATTTGGTGATGACGTCCGGTTACGGGCTTAACTTCGAGCAAATAGTAAGTGTCCGATTTGGCAATTACTTTATAGCTTAATTCACAACGTAAAGCGCCTTCCACTTCTGATTCAGTATTATATGCTTTCGAGGTATTCGTTTGTGGATTTTTTCTCAAATAATTAACAAGTGTAGCTTCGAGTTTGGGAGGCTGATTTTTAACAATAGCCCAATAAGTTTTCTGAATATCACGCTCTTTGAAAAGTTTATTGAAGCGCTCCAACGCCTTACTTGTTTTGGCAAATAAAATAACACCACTGACAGGTCGATCCAAACGATGAATTAATCCAGCAAAGGCCGCTCCCGGCTTGTTATAAGTGTATTTTATATAGTCTTTTACAAAGTCAATTAATGGTTTGTCTCCTGATTCGTCAGCTTGCACAGCAATACCTGCAGGCTTATTAATGGCTAGTAAGTGATTGTCTTCGTAAAGTACTTCAATGTCTTTGTATGTATAGGTATTTGCTAGGCCTTTTCCCATTCCGTTATCATTTTAGATTTTAGATTTCAGAATTACAAGAGGTGTCTCAATTGGAAAACGTAAATCCAAAATCACATATCAATTCCCTTATTCCCGTAATTTTATTACGGATTTATGGTCATAGAAATTCAAATAGGTTTAATTTGTAAATGTAAAGTTAGGTTAATAGTAAACCTATACTGTTTAATATTGTTCTTTTTTATTAGGAAAATCCTGACTTTTTACGTCGGCAATGTATTTCTTTACAGCCCCTCCAATTTCCTCAAATAAGTTTAAGTATTGACGTAAAAAACGAGGACGGAATCCTTTTGTTATACCCAACATGTCATTTATAACCAATACCTGACCATCAACATCTGGTCCTGCTCCAATTCCAATGATTGGGATTTTTACTAAAGAGGTCGCTTCTTTGGCCAGTTTTGCGGGTATTTTCTCTAAAACAGCTGCAAAGCACCCCGATTGTTGTAGCAATTGAATATCGTCCAGTAGTTTTTTAGCTTCAGCTTCTTCTTTTGCTCTTACTGTATAAGTACCAAATTTATAAATAGACTGTGGTGTTAAGCCTAAATGTCCCATAACAGGAATTCCAGCTGAAATAATCCGCTCAATTGATTCCTTTACTTCTGCTCCTCCTTCAAGTTTTACTGCATGCGCACCCGATTCTTTCATGATGCGAATGGCAGAGGCAAGAGCCTCTTTTGAATTACCTTGATACGAACCGAAAGGTAAATCAACTACCACCAACGCGCGCTTGGCCCCCCTTACTACAGACGATGCATGGTAAATCATTTGGTCGAGCGTAATAGGGAGCGTGGTTTCATGGCCTGCCATTACATTTGATGCAGAGTCGCCCACTAAAAGAACGTCAATGCCGGCGTTGTCGAGGATTACTGCGGTGGAATAATCATAAGCGGTAAGCATTGAAATTTTTTCTCCGTTCATCTTCATTTCCTGAACGGTATTGGTGGTAATGCGTCTGATTTCGGTATTGACTGACATTTTGTGGAATTTTTGTGTAAAAGCAAGCGAAAGTACCTGATTTTTTCTACCTTTGCAACTTAATGAGCACGTTCGAGAAAATCCCTGCTGTACTGTTGCTTGAGGATGGTACAGTATTCCACGGAAAAGCTGCCGGTAAAATAGGAACCACCACCGGCGAAATATGTTTTAATACCGGAATGACCGGTTATCAAGAAATTTTCACTGACCCTTCTTATTATCGGCAAATCATGGTTACTACCAATGCACATATTGGTAACTATGGTATTTCTGATGAGGAAGTTGAATCAGATTCAGTAAAAATTGCTGGGTTGGTTTGTAAAAATTTTACGTCAAATTATTCGCGTAAAATGGCCGACGAATCAATTCAGGAATATTACTTGAATGAAAATGTAGTTGCCATTAGTAATGTTGACACCCGTCAGTTGGTGCGCCACATTCGTGATAAAGGCGCTATGAACGGTATTATTTCTTCTGAGATTCTTGATATTGAAGAGTTAAAGAAAAAGTTAGCTGAAGTTCCTTCTATGGAAGGTTTAGAACTATCGTCAGAAGTAAGTACAACTGAGCCTTATTTCTACGGAAATTCAGAAGCTGCTTACCGTGTTGCGGTGTTGGATTTAGGGGTGAAGAAAAATATCCTTCGAAATTTTGATGATCGTGATGTTTACTGCAAGGTATTCCCGGCTAAAACTTCTTTTGAAGAAATGGAGCAATGGAAACCACACGGTTATTTTATTTCAAATGGTCCTGGTGATCCTGGTGCTATGCCTTACGGGGTTGAAACTGTAACTAAAATTTTAGCCGCTAACAAACCTATGTTCGGTATTTGTTTAGGTCACCAAATGTTAGCACAGGCAAACGGTATATCAACTTATAAGATGAAAAATGGTCACCGCGGATTAAACCACCCGGTTAAGAACATAATTAAAAATCACTGTGAAGTAACTTCTCAAAACCACGGCTTTGCTGTAAACCCTGATGAAGTGAAAGCCTCGGATAAAGTGGAGATTACTCACCTTAACCTTAACGACGGTACCATTGAAGGTATTCGCGTAAAAGGTAAAAAAGCATTTTCGGTGCAATACCATCCAGAATCGTCTCCAGGTCCGCATGATTCACGTTATTTGTTTGATGATTTTGTAGCTATGCTGAGCTAAAAGATATATCTAAGAAGTAAGATGCAAGAGCGAGGATTTGGCTTGTGTTAACTTCTGAATAACAAAAGCGGGCTGTTGTAAATAACAGCCCGCTTTTGTTTATTGGAATAATTATAACTTACTTTAATTTACCTATCATTTCCTCTACAACTTTTGGACTGTTGCCTACAAAGATTTTATCTCCTGAAACTACAACCGGGCGTTTTAAAAACGTGTACTCTTGTAAAATTAAATCACGGTAATCGTTTTCTGTCAGGGTCTTTTCATGTAAGCCCATAGGCCTGAATTTTTGTGACCGGCGGCTAAACAAAGCTTCGTAAGATCCTGCTAATTTCATCATTGCTTCTAATTGGTCGGTACTTATGGGCTGGGTTTTAATGTCTTGCTTTTCAAACTTAACACCTGCGTATTCGGCGTTTTTAATAATCTTACTGCATGTACTACAGGTTGAAAGGTGATATATCTTGTTCATCTTAATGCTAAAATGTTTGCTGGGAAATTAAGTATTTACAGGTTTTTTTATTGGATTTAATTTTGCATGCCACTCTTTTAATAAGGTACACTTCTTAAATCTAAAACATTTAAGAAGTGTACCGAATTTATGTTGTTGGAGTTATCTTAACCGTGGTAGGCTAGTAAAGGAATGTCAGAATGTTCAGCCAGTTTTTTGGTAAGGCTAGGAGTAAAGAACTTTTCAAGTAAGGTGCGTTTGTGTGTTACCATTACCAGTAAATCGGCACCATATTTTTGTGCATATTCTATTATTCCTGTTGATTCAGATACTGCAGTATAAGTTTCAATACGACATTTGTGAGTTGAAGACACAAGTTTAAGCTTGTTAATCAACGACTCTTCTTGCTTTTCATTAGTGTTTATTTTTAATACCGTTGTTTCTGCATTAATAGCATTGCCAAATTCAATGATTCGTTCAACAAACGGGAGTTCCTCTCCATGAAATTGTGTAGCATAAACAATCTTCTTTATTGACTTACCTGGATTTGCAGCTGTGGGAACAACAAGTACCGGACAGGTTGCACGCTCAATGATTGAAGAAGCATTGCTGCCCAATAATTTTTCAACCAGGTCATTCGCACCTTTAGTTCCCATAATAATCAGGTTAATATTATCCTGGGTAAGTTCTTCCAAAATTTCACTTTCAATCAAAAAACCGCGACGGGTAATGCTTTCTACTTCAATGCCGGCACTTTCAAGTTCTCGCTTCAATTGCTCGTTATGCTCTCTGGCTTCTTTTTCCTGAGTGGTGAGTACATCGTCAATTATTTCAGGGGGCATATTAGGATCAACCATAGTTTGCACAATATGCAGTAACTTGATTTTATAATCATGAGTAATCGCTAATTGCTTCGCAAACTCAAGCGCATTTGAGGCAGATTTAGAAAAGTCAGTTGGAAGTAATATGGTTTTCATTTTAAGCATTTTGTTATTTATAAAGATATATTATCAATTTAACTAAAATTATGATTTATGTCAGTTTAATCCTCGGTACAGGCATTGATAATACTTTTGCGTAATAACAATTTACCTATAATAGTTGAAAAATTAATTAATGATTTACGAATGAGTGCAGAATCTAACTAGATTCATTGATTCTTTAAATGGGATGAAAGTATAATGAACAGAGTTGAAGGTTTGATGTTATTACTACATCATTTGTTTTTCATTTCTTCATTTTCGGATACAATGACAAAAATATCTTCACCATCTTTTTTCATAAGGTATTTCTCTCGGGCAAATTTTTCGAGCTGTTGAGGGTCGGTAGAGAGCTCTTTTAAGTCTTTTTTTACCTTAATGATTTCTTCTTTATAATAATCCTGGTCTTTACGTATTTGGTGAAGTTTTTGGCGGTATTCATACTGAGAAATAAAGTCATTGCGGTCTAAAAATAGCATCCATACGAAAAACAACACCAGTGTTAGGTAGTATTTGTTTTTGATGATAGATACGATTTTTTGCATAGTCCTGATCCTCAATGTAATGTTTTTTGCTTTTGATGCAAATTACTTCCTTCAAATTTAATGATTAGAAGTAAAAGAACAAGAGAGATTAGGTGTAACTTTTTCTTTTTTAATCTGTTAATACAGATGGGATTGTGGTTAGTGTTAATTTATTAACAAATAATTAAACTAAATTTTAATTAGTTTGTTTAAATAATCAATTTGCAAGTTAATTAATTAATAGTGTTTATGTTGGATATTGTAAAAGTTCGTAAGGATACTGCCGGAGTTGCTAATCAAATTCATTTGAATAATGCGGGAGCATCTCTTCCTGTTGATAAGGTGCGGGAAACAATGATCAGCTATATAAATGAAGAAATGTTATATGGAGGATATGAAACAGCCGATAAATCCGCAGCTGCCTTGAACGAAACTTATGAACTTGCAGCCAAGTTGATTAATTGTAGTGGAGATGAAATTGCTTTTACTCAAAATGCATCGCTGTCCTGGAATCTAGCATTTTATTCAATTCCTTTTGAAAAGGGTGATTTAATTCTAACATCTGATGTTGAATACGTATCGAACTTTATTAATTTTTTAAAGCTGAAAAAGGAGAAGCAAGTTGACATTGTTTTAATTCCACAGGATGAATATGGAATGGTGGACTGTCTCAAGCTTGAGCAAATGATAACGAACAAGGTTAAATTGATTGCCATTACTCATATTCCCTCTAATAGTGGATTAATAAACCCTGCTGAAGAAATTGGTGCAATTGCTGCGAAATATGGCATTTTATACTTGTTAGACAGCTGTCAGTCGGTAGGTCAGTTACCTATTGATGTAAAAAAAATACAATGCAGTTTTTTAACTGCAACAGGGCGGAAATACTTGAGAGGTCCGCGCGGTACAGGTTTTTTGTTTGTGGATAAGAATGTTTTACCTAAGCTGAATCCTGTTTATTTGGATAGTTATTCAGCTTCATGGACGTCTTCTGATGAATTTATAATAAACCCAACAGCCAAAAGATTTGAAACTTTTGAACGCAACATTGCTGGACAGTTAGGCTTAGGAGAAGCAATTAGGTATGCTTTAGCTATTGGCGTGGAAAACGGGTGGCAACGGATAAAAGAACTTTCTGCCTACTTAAGGGAAGGTTTGGCCAGTATTGACTCAATTAAACTCCAAGATATAGGTAATGAAAAATGCGGGATGGTTACATTTACTCACAACCGAATTGAACCTTTGGTAGTGCAGAAACTACTTCATCAGCAAGGAATTAATATTAATTCGCCTGGTAAACAAAGTGCATTGCTCGATATGGAGAAGCGTAACTTAGAGAGAGTTAACAGGGCTTCAGTTCATTATTATAACACCAAGGAAGAACTGGATGTATTATTGGAGAAGTTGAAAAAAATGTAAGTAGGTACGAGCTTTATTAAGTAAAAGAGCCACCTTCATTAAAGGAGGCGCTTTCGTTTCTTTGGTTTTATTGTGTGTGTGTGTTGTGGTTAAGTTGAGTTAAAGTGCTGTAAATAAGATGTATATAGAGTAACTTTGTGAGTTAATTAACTTTCATTTTTACCTAACATCTATTTGAATGAAAGCTTTTTTAAATGGTACTTACTTGCAATAGTTGTAAGTATGGCCTTTGGCTCATGTAGTGATGATACAGATATGTCGCAAACTTTTGATATTCCGCCGCTAGATTCTTCACGAAAAACCAAGGTTAATGTTAATTACCCGCCTACTGTTTCAGCAGGTGATGATTTAATAACAGTTCTGCCAGATGATACAGTTACCTTAGAAGGAACTTTTTATGATGAACAGGAAAAGCGGGGACAATATCGATGGACTCAATTGGAGGGGCCATCTGCTGCTACGATTGAAAAACCTGACGAAATAGCAGTTACCATCACTAATTTGGTAAGTGGTATTTACAAATTTGAATTTGAAGGCAAAGACAGTAGCGGCCTGACGGGGAAAGATACAGTAACAGTAAATGTAATTGAAGAATCACTGTTCAAGAATAAAGTGGTTTTTAATAAAATTAGTTTTGATTGCAATGACAGACCTGGTGGTGGTTCCAGCTACTGTGTCGGTATAATCACTAATATTTATGAAACTATACCGCAAAATCAACCAATTCTTGTGTTTGTTAGTATTAAATCTAATTGGCAAGAGCTTAAAAACGAGTATTTCTACTGGGCAAACTTTTCAAAGCCAACGAGTATGCTTTATATGATCAACGACAATGGAGATTTATATATAATGGTCGATAATTCTTCTGAAGGCAATGTGATAGTATTTTATTGAAATATCGGTATTTATGGTTTGGTTTTTTTTAGTTTTTTGAACCGCAAACTTTTGATATGCCGCTAGATTCTTCACGAAAAACCAAGGTTAATTACCCTCCGATAGTTTCCGCAAGTGGCGATATGGAAATTTTGCTTCCCACAGAACCGCTTAAACTTGTTGGTAATTTTCAAGATGGAGAATCACAAAAGGGAACTTATTTGTGGCGACAAGTTTCAGGGCCATCTACTGCTAAAATTGATGACTCTACAACTCATTCAATCCAGATAACCAATTTGAAAACTGGTAACTATATATTTGAGTTTAAGGCAGAAGACAGTGGTGGTTTAAGCAATAGTGCTTTCGTTAAAGTTAATATAATTGATGTATCCTCTTTTCAACATCAAGTATTATTTGATAAGGTTCATTGGAGCTGTCCTTGGGGGTGTTCAGCCTCTATAAATAATTTTTTTGAGCAATTACCACAATACAAGCAAGGCGATTCGCTTATGGTATTTATTAGCTATAATTCAGTTTGGCATTTGATAAAGTTAACAGTTTGGGATGATTTGTCTGTATCCGCCCGACGAACCCCGTCTTTTAAAGTTCAGTTAATTTCTTAAAGTTCTGGGGATAGAGGTCCCGGATATTCTTGTGGTTGATGGTCATGATGTTTTCCAGTGCGTATTTTAACCACCCGAAAGGATTGACCTCATTTTTCTTGCAGATGGCAAAGAACGAATAGATCATCCCCGCCCGCGCAGCAGCCTCATGCGTTCCTGCAAACAAAAAGTTTTTGCGTCCCAAAGCGATGGGGCGTATGGCATTCTCGATGGCATTATTGTCGATCTGCAGGCTGCCATCCTGGAGATACACGCTGAGCTTATCCCATCGTGCCATGGCATAGCGCATCGCCTTTCCAATCTGGCTTTTGGGCAAGGTGTTTTTTACCTCGGCGAAGATCCATTTACCGAGCTCGTTGAGTACCGGAAGTGCTTCATCCAGACGTAATTGCTTGCGTTGATCGGCCGGCAGCTGTGCTTCTTTAGCTTTGCGCTCCACCGCGTAGAGCTGCTGGATCAACTCGAGTGCTTTAGCGGCCCTGACCTTATCGTTTTCCAGTGCCCGTTCAAATTCCCTTCGGGCATGCGCCCAGCAGGCTACCGGGATGACCTCGGGCCGCTGGCCTATTTTTTCGTATACGCCGTAGCCATCACTTTGGAGATACCCCTTAAAGTGCGCCAGCATTTCTTTGGTAGCTACTGCACCGC
The DNA here is from genome assembly GCF_022014595.1 of Solitalea lacus. Classification (NCBI taxonomy): domain Bacteria; kingdom Pseudomonadati; phylum Bacteroidota; class Sphingobacteriia; order Sphingobacteriales; family Sphingobacteriaceae; genus Solitalea; species Solitalea lacus. The sequence continues at coordinate 1,335,185 of NZ_CP091740.1, forward strand.
GAGTAGGCTGATAGTCCATCAGGACCAGTCCGTCCAGTGGAGCATGATACACCCAATACCAGCCCAGGTGACAAGCTCCTTTCTTATCACTTTCTAGCACCTTGATGGTCGTTTCATCGACCTGCAAATAACCCTTGGCTTTGATGTCGAACTTGAGTTGCTCAAAGAGCGGTTCGAGTCGTTCCAGCCCTTGTTTGACCCAGCCTTCGAGCGTAGAGGAGGCAATGGGGATGTTTTCCCGGGCAAACCGCTGCTTTTGTCGGTACAGCGGCAAGTGATCCACATATTTATCGGTCAGGATCATGGCCAGCAGGCCTGCGCCCGGAATGCCCTTGTCGATTACTCGTTCGGGAAGCTCTCCGGTGGTGACCCCTTCACCGCTTTTGGCAGCATATTTATAGCGGATATAACGGCGGATGAAGAACCGGGCAGGTTCACACTCCAGCTCTTCAGTAACTTCTTTGCCGATGCATACCATTTCCGACAGATCACCCTGGGGATAGATCTCCACTTCCTCTACCGGTAAATGAGCCGGAAGGGCGGCGCGGCCTTTATGGGCAGACTGGCTTTTACGGGTATAGGTAATCTGTTCTTTGATGGTTTCTTCCTGAAGGGCCACTGCTTCTGCCGGAGCTTCAAATGGCAACACACCTTGTGCGGGATCGCCTTCGAAGCGTTCACGCTTCTGACCGAATTGCATTCGCTTGAAAAGCTCAACCTGCTGTTTAAGGTAGTCGACCTCTTCCTGAAGGGAAGAGTTGATTTTTTGGTAGGATTCAATGGCGGCATCTCTCCTTTCAATGGAGGTATCTTTCTCCTTCAAAAGAGCAATCAGGTTCTCTTTTGAGAGGTTTTCCAGTGCCATATCCATGACGTGAAAATAAGCAAAAAACCGCGTTTAGGCAAATAAAAAGGCACTTTTTTATACTTGGTAGCGGCGTAACTGTCGACTCTTTTGCACCTCGACCCCTTCGATCATCAGCACCAGATCCGCCCAGCTCAGCTGCCCTTTGGACGATGCCGGGAAGGTCCCCTCTTCCAGGCGCTTATAGTACAACACAAAGCCTCCGTGTTCCCAATGCAGCAGCTTGATATGGGTGCGCTGCCGGTTTAGAAAGACGAAGACGTCCCCACTGGTAGCATTCCCCTTGAGCTCCGAAGCAACCAAGCCACACAAGCCGTCGAATGATTTGCGCATATCGCAGTGTCCCTGGTACAGCAAATACCGATGAGAAGAGTTCAGGCTAAACATCAGTAGAGGCGGATCAGTTCAGCAAGGAGATGCACAGGAGCGAAACTTGCGTTAAGCCGTACGCCATTAGGATAGATGATCTCAAGGGTTGCTGAGACCGCTTCAGTTGGGGGAGTGATGGCAATAAAACCTGTTTCAGTCCTTGCTTTACATCGTGCCACCCAGTTGGCAAACGTAGTTCGCTTTACCCCGATCATTTCACAATAAGCTTGCTGGGTTAACCCGCTTTCTTTCCATTGCTGCACGGCTAGGCGCATTTGCTCTATTTTTTTCATCCAACAAAGAAAAGATACCAGGAGGAAACTGTAAAGATGGGGTTGGTCGGGTGCTTACATTTGTCTAGCTATTATATTGATGATAAAGGCAATTTAGTTTTATACTCTGACATTGATATCGATAATGATACTGATGTTAAAGTTTTTTATTAGTTATTTTAACCTGGTATAACAAAAAATGCCCTTCGTTCTCCGAAGGGCATTTTTTGTTATTAATGAATTTTATTTCTTATGCAGAAACTTGAACTAATTTTGCTTTTAAATTTTCGTCAATTGCTGCTAAGAAATCTTCAGTGTATAAGTATTGATCTGGAGTAACGCTGTTGCCATAGATACAAACTGCTAAGTCTTTGGTCATTTTACCTGACTCTACAGTTTCAACACAAACTTGTTCTAAAGTTTGGCAGAAATCAATTAATGCCTGGTTGCCATCTAATTTACCACGGAACTCTAAACCACGAGTCCATGCGAAAATTGAAGCAATTGGGTTGGTTGAAGTGCGTTTACCTTTTTGGTGTTCGCGGTAGTGACGGGTAACTGTACCGTGAGCTGCTTCTGCCTCCATCGTTTTGCCATCAGGAGTAACTAATGTTGAAGTCATCAAACCTAATGACCCAAAACCTTGGGCGACAGTATCAGACTGAACGTCGCCATCGTAGTTTTTACAAGCCCAAACAAAGTTGCCGTGCCATTTTAAGGCCGATGCAACCATGTCATCGATCAAACGATGTTCATAAGTTATACCTAATTTATCCATCTCAGCCTTAAATTCGTTTTGATAGATTTCTTCGAAAATATCTTTGAAGCGACCGTCGTATTTCTTCAAAATGGTGTTTTTTGTAGAAAGGTACAATGGCCATTTTTTCATGATAGCCTGGTTAAAACATGAACGTGCAAAACCACGGATCGATTCATCAGTGTTGTACATTGCCAACGCAACACCATCTCCTTTGTAGTTATATACTTCGTGCTCGATCACTTCACCGTTTTCACCTTCAAATTTGATAGTTAACTTACCTTTTCCTTTAGTCACGAAATCGGTAGCACGATATTGGTCACCAAAAGCATGACGACCAACACAAATAGGAGCAGTCCAGTTTGGAACCAAACGAGGAACGTTGTTACAAACAATCGGCTCACGGAAAACAGTACCATCCAAAATGTTACGGATGGTTCCGTTAGGTGATTTCCACATTTGTTTTAATTTGAATTCTTCAACGCGTTGCTCATCCGGAGTGATGGTGGCACACTTGATACCTACGTTATATTTTTTGATAGCTTCAGCTGCATCAATAGTAACCTGATCGTTGGTTGCATCACGGTGCTCAATACCAAGGTCATAATATTTAATATCAAGATCCAAGTATGGGAGAATAAGCTTGTCCTTGATGAATTTCCAAATAATGCGGGTCATTTCGTCGCCATCCAACTCTACTACAGGGTTGGCAACTTTAATTTTTTCTATTGACATAATCTATTTATGATAGTTTTTCAAATCGACCCCAAATTTATAAAAATATGCGGATGTGAGGGGGGAGAAATTAGAGAATTTGAAAAAATATATGACTTTACCTTGGTGAAATGTGATAAATATGATACAGGTTAATTGTGTTCACTATCAGTTAGTTTTTGATTAAAGAGGAAGGGATTGTTTGCATAATAAATTTTCTATTTTTGGAGTCGAAGAAAGAAATTTTAACCGCTGTTTTCTAAACTTGCTTATGAAGAAAAAAAATACAAAATCAATTAAATTGATTTTGCCATTATTGATTGCTACTGTTTTTACTTATTCGTGTAAAAAAGATAATCCATCACCAAACAATAATCAATTAATTAATGATTGGGTTTATGAAAACATGCAAACTTATTATTATTGGAATGATAAGTTGCCAGGTGGTCCGGATAGGAGTTTAAGTCCTAAATCATTTTTTAGTTCATTAATTTATAAAACTGAGGATAGATTCTCATGGATTCAGGAGAGTGCTGAAGAGCTTCAAAATAATTTAAACGGTATTTCTAAATCTTTTGGTTATGAAATAAAACTATACAGAACGGGAAATAATGCAGATCTAGTGGGGCAAGTACTTTATGTGTTATCAAACTCTCCGGCTTCAAAAGCAGGAATTAAGCGAGGGGATATATTTACGAAAGTTAATGGTCAACAGCTAACTATGCTGAATTATAATAATTTACTATTTGGTTTAGATAGTTTCAGTATCACCTTCGTCAATTTCAGTAATGGTACATTTTCAGACAAGGAAACGAAAAGTCTTACAGCAATTGAAATTCAGGAGGATCCCGTTTTTCTTGATTCTGTTTATTCAATTAACGGTAAAAAGATCGGTTATTTAGTTTATAATCAGTTTGTACCTGGGCCAAGTGAAAATTCGCTTGTATATAATACTAAGTTGAATGCTGTTTTTGGGAAGTTTAAAGCGCAGGGAGTTAATGAATTGGTGATGGATTTGCGCTATAATACAGGAGGAGACTCACGGTCAACGCTTTTGTTAGGTAGCTTAATTGTAAAAGATTTTGATGCACAAAAGGTGTTTTATAGGCGGGAGTACAACAAGCAATTACAGCAAGCGCTGTTAAACGATCCTAAATATGGTGAAGCCTTTCTAGTTACAAAATTCTCAGAACAAGCTAATAATATTGGTAGTTCACTTCAAAAATTATACGTACTTACCAGTAGTAGAACTGCATCTGCAAGTGAGCTGTTAATAAATGGCTTGAGGCCGTATATGCCGGTAGTATTAGTTGGAGATACGACTTACGGTAAAAATGTTGGATCAATTACAATAGCTGATGAAACTGGTAAAATTAAATGGGGGATTCAGCCAATTGTAACCAAATCATTTAACTCTTTAGGAAAGTCTGATTATACAAATGGTTTTGCTCCTGATATACTTGATTTCGACAACAGCATATCGTTAAAACAATTGGGTGATATTAATGAGTCGATGTTAAATAAAGCTTTGGTTCAAATTACCGGAGGTGTAGTTGCAAGTGCCAGAGCCACAGAAGCCGATAGAGAAGCTACAAAACTCTTTATGAAAGATATAACATCTTCAATAGACAGAAAATCAATGGCATATAAATTTTTGTTGGATGATTATCCTAAGTTAAAAAAGCTTGATAATTAATCAGGGCTTTTTCTATAACCTATATTTAAAGGCCATCCACTGATGCTAATCGGAGGATGGCCTTTTTTCTTTTTTTAATTCCAAGTAAAATACTTTGCTGATTGATGGATTATTTAATGGTTTTGTTGTAAAGTGGCTAATAATTTACCAATTTTTGTTAAAATATTACAATGTTAAGTTTATCTTTATTGACAATTCAATTCATTGGATTATGATGCTGTTGGCTACAGTTTTTTCTTTGGGAGTGGTAAAAAGCTAAATCGTTTTTCTGTTAGCAGGGCATAAAGAATTGTTATCAAACTAATATTAAATAATTTTAATCCTTAAACCGTTCATTTTTTAAAACCAAATTTAATGATGAAAACTACAAAGAAGGTGATTGGGTTTGTTTTTTGTGTGATAATTACGGCGTTTTCCGTTAAAGCACAAACAAATGCAGACCGTTATCCTATTATCCCGAAACCCAAACAGTTAATTGCTCAGAAGGGTGAATTTGTTATCGATAAGGGAACTAAAATTAATGTTAATTCAAAAGATGCAAATCTTCAGAAGGCTGTAAGCTTTTTAGTTGACCTACTAGAGCCTTCAACTGGGATTAAATTAGGCTCTAACAAGGGTTCTGGTAAAAATGTAATCGCTTTTACATTGGATCCAACATTGGAAAATGCTGAAGCTTACCGTATTGCTATTACAACTAAAAATATTAATGTTCGTTCTAAAACTGCGGCAGGAGCATTTAGAGCTATTCAAACTTTGCGTCAGTTAATGCCTGTAGAAGTTGAGCAAAAGCAAGCTGCAAATGTAGCTAAATGGTCAGTTCCTTGTGCTATTATTGAAGACGCTCCTCGCTTTGAATACCGTGGTATACATTTAGACGTAGGTCGTCACATGTTCCCGGTAGAGTTTATCAAAAAGTATATCGATTTGTTAGCCTTATTTAAATACAATAACTTCCATTGGCACTTAACAGAGGATCAGGGCTGGCGTATTGAAATTAAAAAATATCCTAAGCTAACAACCATTGGTTCTTATCGAGAGGAAACTGCAGTAGGTAAAACTACAACAGGAACCTCTATTATTGACCGTAAATATGACTGTACTCCTTACAAGGGTTTTTATACACAAGACGAAGTTCGTGAGGTAGTAAAATATGCTCAAGACAGATTTATCAATGTTATTCCTGAGATTGAGATGCCTGGCCATGCATTAGCAGCCCTTTCTGCATATCCTATTCTTGGATGTACCCATGGTCCTTATGATGTGGCAACCCACTGGGGCGTATTTAATGACGTGTTTTGCCCTCGCGACACTACTTTCAAATTCCTGGAAAATGTGTTAACAGAGGTGATGGATCTTTTCCCAAGCAAGTACATTCACATCGGTGGTGATGAGTGCCCTAAAGAACGTTGGAAAACATGTTATCATTGCCAAACAATGATCAAAGAAAAAGGATTTAAGGATGAGCATGAATTGCAAAGTTATTTTATTCAGCGCATTGAAAAGTTCCTGAATGGAAAAGGTCGTCAAATTATTGGTTGGGATGAAATTTTAGAAGGAGGACTGGCTCCAAATGCAACAGTTATGTCGTGGCGAGGTATAGAGGGTGGAATTGCGGCAGCCAAGCAGCAACACGATGTGATTATGACTCCTGGAGGCTTCTGTTATTTCGATCATTATCAATCAAAAGATAAAAGTGAACCATTAGCAATTGGTGGATTCACCAATGTGGAAAAAGTATATTCTTTTGAGCCGATTCCAACTGAATTATCAGCGGATCAAGCCAAGTATATTAAAGGTGCTCAGGCAAACGTATGGACTGAATATATTAAAACAAGTGATCATGTTGAGTATATGGTGTTTCCTCGTGCATTGGCTTTGTCTGAAGTTGTTTGGTCTCAAAAAGCGAGTAAAAACTATGCAGATTTTTTACTTCGTTTACAAAAACAAGCATTGCGTTTAGATCAATTGAAAGTGAACTATGCAAGACATGCATTAACTAAATTAGAGGACACAACTTCTAAGTAATACGTAATGTGTTAAGAAAATAAAAAAAACCAGGAAACTTCCTGGTTTTTTTTCTGAAAATTAGATATGTGTTTGCGGCCTGAAATACTCGTGTTCCTTGCTGAATGGGCTGTATTTCACCCTTTCAGCCTTAGCCTACAAGTATAAGTCACCAACATTGTTATAGAATTATATTTTTTTCTTCGTGCTCAGGGCAACAACCGTTGGTTCTTAATGAATTAAATCAGTTTTATTTACAGGATTGATAATCACCAATAAAAGCCCGATCTTTATATTACTTTGAGACAGCCTTATTGATGGCTGAGCTCGTTCAAACGCTTGTGGTAATATGCCTCAAGCGTTTGCCTTTTTCTGGCTTCCCAGCGTTGCAGGTCCACTTCCCTGTATTCTACCTGATCTTTTAAGATAAAATAGACGGCTTTAATGATTTTATGCGCAATGGCCACAATTGCTTTTTTCGGCCCCCTTCGGACAACCAGCGCATGATACTTGCGTTGATAAAAAGTGTTTTTGGTATGCACAGCTGACCAAGCAGCCTCCACCAATGTGGTTTTTAAGAGCTTGTTGCCTTTTACGGTGCGCTCACTTTTCTTTTTACCGGCGCTTTCATTGTTGCCCGGACAGACCCCGGCCCAGGAGGCCAGGTGATGCTCATCGGGAAACGTCTGCACATTCGGTCCGATTTCTCCCAAAAGGTTCATGGCGATGGCCTCGCTTATCCCCGGTACCGTTTTTAACCGGTTCACCACTGCCCGATGCTCTTGTTTGTACAGGTCGATACGAGTTTGGATGACTTCAATTTGATTGTCGACCTCCTTGATGGCAGTTTTAATGGCGAATAGCATAAACCGATGATGGTCAGTCAAGCGTCCCGACAGGGCTTTGAGTAGTTCTGTTTTTTTGTTTTTAAGCATTCCTTTGGCCAGTTGGTATAATTGTTCGGGGTCGGTAAGGCCTTGAATAATGGCCTCTATCATCGCCGTGGCACTTACTCCCCGTACATTGCTGACCACACTGGCCAGCTTGATGTTGCCATCCTGCAAAACTTTATGAAGCCGGTTCACATGCCCTACGCGTTGATTAATGAGCTTTTTCTTGTAGCGCACCAATTCTCGGAGTTCGCGAATAGATTGCTGGGGGATAAAACTGGGTTTTAGTAAGCCACTGGCCAGCAGTTTGGCAATCCAGGCACTATCCTTCTTGTCGGTTTTATGCCCAGGGACATTTTTAACATGCCGGGCATTGACCAGGATGACCCTGAAATGGGTGTCCAGAATCGTAAAAATCGGTTTCCAGTAAATCCCGGTACTCTCCATGGCCACATCGGTAACGCCTAAGGATTCAAGCCAGTAACAAAGGGATTCCAAATCCGGCGTGAAGGTGAGAAACGTACGGGTGCATTCTGTAATACCGGTGCCCCTGACGGTTGCTACAACCGTTTTTTGATGAACGTCTAAGCCACAGCAACGTTCGATTTGAAGAGGAAATTCAACAACTTGTTCCATGAGAAGTGTTTTAGGTAGTAACAATTTTCATGGCCGTTGGTGAATTCCCAATTCATGTATGTTTTATTTTCTTATGATTTTATTCTGCTTTTCTAACCTTCCCAGAACCACTGGTATGCGTATTAACATTGGTTGGAGACCCAGAATATATTACGCTACCAGAACCACTAATTGTAGCATTCAATTCCTCATCAGTATGAATGCTTGCCGATCCTGAGCCACTTATAACCACAGAAGCTTTTGATGTTTTTAATTGTTGCCCTTTAAACGTCCCTGAACCGCTAACTGTAATATCCGATTGGTCAGAGGTTCCGGCAATTTGAATACTTCCCGATCCACTTACAGTACTTTCAATCGATGAAGTGTTAACAGATATTTGAATACTACCTGAGCCACTCACCGTCAACTCAATATCGTCCGATTTTATTTCGTTTTCAACCTTTAGTGAGCCAGAGCCTCCAACTGTAATGTTTTTCAACTGCTTGGCAGTTACAAAAATGTTTATCTTTTGATAATTTTTTTTCCAGGTTTGATAAGAGTTTTTAAGCTTAAGACGGAGTGTATGGTCTTTTACTTCAACAATAATGTCTTTTACGTCTTCGCTTGTTGCCTCAACTCTAACTGATTCTTCATTGCCCATTTTAACAACTACATTGAACGGCCCTCCTAGAGCAATTGAATTAAAATCGCGTACGCTAGGGCTAATGCCTGGGGCATCTTGACTAAATGCAATATTGGTAATACCGACTCCTAATAGTAAAGCAAGTGTGAAGTTTTTCAATTGTTTCATAGCAGGTTTTAATGAATTTGTATTGGGTTGATAGTTAGCTTTATGACGCTACTTTTATGCTGAGTGTTGCATGTGCTTCTAAATTAATTTAAAAACAATATAGCAATTACCCTGTTACAATTTACGGGTTTGAGTAAGATGACTCTATCTTTGTAGTCCCACATTGATTTTAATCCATTCCCATTAAGTTAATGATTCAACATTTAAACAAAGGGCAGGTGTTGCTTATGGCTTCTGCTACTGGTCTTATTGTGGCAAATATTTACTATAGCCAGCCGTTAGTAGTTTTAATTAGTAGAGAGTTTAATGTTACAGAAAGTAACGCCGGGCAAATTAATTTTTATACACAATTAGGGTATGCATTGGGACTGTTCTTTTGTACTCCTTTGGGTGATAAAATTGAGCGGAAAAAGCAAATTATTGTGATGACGCTCACTTCTGTTATTGCATTGGTTGGAGCTGCTATCACCCAAAATATAATGGTTCTTAAAATAGCAGGCTTATTAATCGGATTTACCTCAATGGTTCCTCAATTAATAATTCCAATGGCCGCCAATTTGGCATCTCCTGAACAAAGGGGTAAAATTATTGGCGTTATTATGAGCGGGCTGTTGGTCGGTATTTTGCTCTCTAGAACCTTAAGTGGCTTTGTTGGAGCATTTTGGGGTTGGAGAGCAATGTTTTTTATTGCGGCAGGAATCTGTTTGGCATTGGCTTTTGTTATGATTTTTGCTTTTCCTGTAAGTATTCCTACGTTTAGAGGGTCATATGCTGAACTTATGGGCTCATTGTTTCAATTGGTAAAAGAACAACGAGTTTTGCGCGAAGCCACCGCAATTAATTCTCTAGCATTTGCATGCTTTGGTATGTTTTGGACAACTATGGTGCTGTTGCTTTCAGCTGAACCGTTTCATTTCAATGCTAATACCATCGGATTATTTGGTTTGGCTGCTGGAGCCGGAGCTTTAATGGCTCCTTTGGTAGGCAAGATAGCAGATAAAAGTAATCCTCGAATAACCATTGGGATTGGTATAGTATGCATGTTATTGTCGTTTGTATTGTTTTATTTATTTAGAATAAGTGTTTTGGGGTTAATAGTTGGAATTGTAGTGCTTGATCTGGGCATGCAAAGCATTCATGTTTCAAACCAAACGCGTATTTATGCTTTAATTCCTGAAGCCCGCAATAGGTTAAATACTGTGTTCATGACCGGTAGTTTTATTGGTACTGCGCTGGGATCGGCAATCGGGTTGTGGGTTTGGAATTGGAATCAATGGGCCTCTGTATGCCTTGTTGGCGTTTTGTTTGCAATTGCTGCAATGATAATTTATATCGCTACCTATCCGGTTAAAAATAACGCGGCAAAGTCATTGAAAATAAACTAGAGTATTGGGTTTGTTTTACAGGGTTTTACCAGTTAATTCCGTGTAAATGAATTTTATTTAGGTAAATTTATTTAATGGTATAATCATTGTTGTTTGTCGCTGAAGTTTTTCTTCTTATTAAGATATTTTCTTCCTTATGAGTTTAAATTTGCGCCGCATCTTGTTTAAAACATTAAAGTTTACCGGGATAGGACTTCTTTCTTTCTTTTTGCTGTTATTTATTTTGCCGTTCTTTTTTAAGGATACAGTATCTGGAAAAATAAAAAAATGGGCAAATAAAAACTTAAAGGGAGAGCTAAATTATTCTGATGTCAGCCTTTCTTTTTTTAACCACTTTCCCGCACTAACACTTACTCTATATGATTTTAATTTAAATGGTTCTCGTCCTTATTCAAACGAAACTTTGGTGGGAGCTAAAGAAATTGCCTTAGGAATCGACCTTGAAAGCGTTTTTGCGGAAAGCCTACAGGTCGATGAAGTGTACCTTTCTAATGCCAAGATAAATATTTTAGTTAATGAAGCCGGAGAAGCCAACTATAACGTTTATGTTGCAAGTGAGGATACTTCCAAAACAAATAAAGCTGATAGCGCCAGCATGTCGTTGAAAATTGAGCAGATTTTAATTGAAAATAGCCATTTAGTATACAACGATAAGTCATTGCCATTGATTATCAATGCAAAAGGATTTAAATATGTTGGTAAAGGAGATTTAAGCAAGGACTTGTTTGATTTGTATACGAATGCAAAAGTTGATTCGTTGGATTTTTACTTTGACGGTGTTCCTTACTTTTTGAGAAAGGAGGTGAATGCTAACTTGGTAACACGTATTAATACTGTTTCTTTAGCCCTGTTGTTTCAAAAGAATGATTTGAAAATAAATAAGTTGCCGGTTCAGTTTAATGGTAGGTTTGAGTTTTTGGAAGAGGGTTATGATATGGATTTTAACCTAACGACCAAGGGAGCGAATCTTTATGATTTATTCACAGCACTTCCTCCCGAGTATCTAAAATGGTTGGATAAAACTCAGGTGGATGGAATTACTGACGTGGTTGCAAGTTTGAAAGGAAAGTATAATTCAGATGCCAAGTTGATGCCTGATTTTAATCTGAATATGAAGGTTAGAAACGGACTGATTGCTAATCAGAAAGTTCCTTCTCCTGTTAAAAATCTTTTTTTGAACATGGATGTGCGTTTGCCGATGCTTAACCCCGATAATGCATTTCTGCAAATTGATTCATTGTTTTTTAACATTGATAAAGATTATTTCAGTTCAATTATTAGGTTAAAAGGACTTGAAAATCCTTATATCTATGCAGATATTAATACCGAAATTGACTTGGAAAAGTGGCAAAAGGCTTATGGTTTCAGTGAGTTTCTTGTCAGAGGACGTTATAGCTTGCATTTATTTGCAGATGGACAGTACCTTATTGGTCGTGATCCCAATAGCATGCGTAAGGATACTGCAATATTGAGTGTGCCGAAGTTTACACTTAAGTCTTCGCTCAAATACGGCTATTTTAAATATGCTTCATTGCCGCAATCAATTAATAACATCAGTTTTGATCTAAATGGCAGCTGTCCGGATCATAACATCCAAAATGCCAAATTCTCTATTTTGAACCTGAACGCCAATATTCGTAAAAACTTCATCAATGGGTTTTTGAAAATCAATGGGGCTAAAGGTTTTCCAATGGAGGCTAATTTAAAAGCTGATTTTAATCTGGCAGACCTAAAGCAAGTTTATCCACTTGATAGTATTGATTTAAAGGGATTGATCAAATTCGATGTGTCAACTCAAGGGAAGTATGATCCTCAAAAAAGACAGTACCCTAAAACTCAGGCCAAAATTTCATTAAAGGATGGATCGGTAAAAACCAAATACTATCCGAATCCTATTGAAAATATCCAGGTGCAATCAGTAGTAACTAATAACAGTGGTTCCTTGCGTGATATGAAAGTTGTAATTCAGCCTTTAACGTTTTTATTTGAAGGAAAGCCATTTACTCTTAGTGCCAATTTGGTAAATTTTGATGACCTGGATTACAGTATAAAAGCGCAAGGGCAAATTGACCTCGGTAGAATTTATAAGGTTTTTTCAAGAAAAGGTTTAAATGTTAGCGGTAGGGTCGATGCTAATTTTGCTTTGAGCGGCCGCCAAAGTGATGCACAAAAGGGTAATTATAGCCGCTTACATAATTCAGGAATATTAAAGTTATCTAATATTAACTTGATTTTTGAGATTTTTCCGAAGCCATTTGAGATTAAAACTGGTGTTTTTAGGTTTAAGGATGATAAAATATGGTTTGAACAATTTGAATCTCAGTTCGGGCAATCTGATATTACATTGAATGGTTATATGAGTAACGTCATTAATTACACACTCAAAGATGAATTGTTGGTAGGAACCTTTGATTTAAAATCTAAATATTTATTGGTAGATGAATTTATGGCATTTTCAGGAGATACTGTTGCTGCTCCAAGTGGGGAGAGCGGAGTGGTTATTGTTCCTAAAAACTTAAACATGACATTTAATGCACTGGTCAATAAAGTTAAATTCAATGAGCTTAGTTTAGATAGCTGCAAAGGTCAAATGATTATAAATAACGGGCAATTATTTTTGAAGGAGACTGGTTTTAATTTGATAGGCTGCAAGGTTGTTATGAATACTTCTTATAGCAGCCTTAGCCCCAAACGTGCCTTTTTTGAGTATAGTATAGATGCCAAGGATTTTGATGTTCAAAGAGCTTATCGAGAAATTAAGATTTTTCATGATTTAGCACCGGCTGCAGCCAAGGCTCAGGGGATAATTTCGTTGAATTACCAGTTGAAAGGGCGTTTAAATGCAGAGATGATGCCAATTTATCCATCTTTGGAGGGTAGCGGTGTATTATCAATCAAGGATGTAAAAGTTGCTGGTTTAAAAATGTTTACCGCGGTTAGTAAAAGTACCGGGAGAGAAGATATCAATAATCCGAACTTGAAGAAGGTAGAAGTAAAGACATCTATTAAAAATAATGTAATTCATGTTTCGCCGACAAAGTTCAAAATAGCCGGGTTCAGACCTAAAATTGAAGGGCAGACAACCTTTGATGGAAAGTTGAATCTTAAATTTAGATTGGGCTTGCCTCCGTTTGGTTTGTTAGGAATACCTATGACTGTTACAGGTACCCGTGATGACCCCAGAGTTAAATTGGGAAAAGAAACAAAAGATGAAAAAGAATTGGAAACAGAGTATAAAGAGGAAGGGATACAGGACACCGTTAAAAAGAATAAGTGATAATTGTTTCTTGTTTTGTTAACCAACTGTGGAAAACATTTAGTTACTAAGCTTTATTGTGTTTTTATTTTAGGTTTATTAATTTAATCCCAAAAAAGTCATTAGGGATTTAAGTTTTTGTCAAGTCAAATGTTTTATTACAATTCCAAAGGCCGGTAAACCATTCTCTTCGTTTCATGGCCAGCGACAGTTTTAGGATTTTCTGGCTGCCGTTTTTTACCATATACCCGCCAATGGCAAACACCTTGTAGCGTAATGTTTTCAGGCGTTGTTCTACTTGGGTATTAAGCACGACCTGCCTGAAAAGGCTGATGAAGTTATAGGCCATCATCACCCAGTTCAGGGCCGCTTCGGTGGCATCAAAGTTTTTAAGATTGAAGCTGTCTGCCCCAAAATCGTATTTCAGTTCTTTGATCCGGTTTTCGCAATTGGCCCTTTGCCGGTACAGATTCCACACCTGAAGTGCCGGCAGGGTTAAATCGGTGACAAAACAACTGTAGCGGTAATTTTTATAAATGCCCTCGTCTTCAAATAGTTTCAGCGTTTTGCCCGTTGCACAGGGGCGTTCACTGACTTGCTGGCGGACCATGACCAGCCTTCTGGGTTGATCCCACAGGGGACTTTGATAAGTGCTTTCGGCCACTTCGATACCAGCAGTAACTTTTACCCACAGGTGTTGTGCGGCGAGTTTTTGTTGGATCGGTTTGTACTGCCGGGCGGCAATGATGTAGTTGCCCACTTGTGGACTTTGCTCCAGATACTCAAATACTTCTTTACCGTAAAATCCACTGTCGGCCCTGAATAAGCCTATTTTTTTACCGTTTAGTTTTTCGATCGTATCGGCTAAAAAGCCCTGAAAATTATTGCTCGTATAGCTGTCGCCGCTTCGCAGCCAAAAGTTGGCGACCATTTTTGTTTCCTCTATAAAGGCGATTAAAGGATGATGACTGTTGCGGCCGGGCTTAAGGGGGTTGTATCCTTTTTTACTACCCTGTTGCCCGCCGTATCGGGTAAGGATGGTGGAGTCGACATCCAGCGTGTAATTATCATACTGCAGATTGCCAAAAAACCATTGGTATAAAGGGGTGAAGATCTGCTGGTTGGTGGCCAGGGTATGTTTGTTGAAAAAGCGCTGGATGGCTTTACTGCCTGCCATTTGTTTGAAACCCCAGCATTGTTTCATGGCCGCATCATGGCGCGTTACCTCGCAATGTTCAAACTTGTTGGCCCCACACCATATACTGGTCATAAACTGTTGGATGAGTTGATGCGGAGAATACCCCCGGTTTGACCCTGGGGCTGGCAATGGCAACTGATCCAATGCAGCTTCAAAATCCATCCTGTCCAACATTTTTTTCATCAAAATAATACCCGACCAAGGAGTTATTTCTTTGTCTGTAAAGTCAATTTTCAGGTCCAAGTTCAAATAAGTTTTACTTACTGCAATTTCCTCCAATTTACATTGGTATAAAACCAATAGTTATCAACAAGTTAACACTCTTAATTTCTAATGGCGGTCATTAGAAATTGAGGCTAATGACTTTTTTGGGTTAATTACAACTTAAAATTATTAACTATGGAGAATGAAAACGTAGAGATAGGGCAACCTGTAGTATTGCAAAGTGCATCGCTTTCAGATGAAAGAATTACCGATTTTACGGAGCGTAAAAAAGCTGAACAAAACTTGTTTGGTGGAATTATGGGATGTGTTGTAGCAGCTTTTGTTGGTGCTATTATTTGGGCTGCAATTACGGTCCTTACCAATTATCAAATTGGATACATGGCTGTAGGAGTGGGATTTCTGATTGGATACGCCAATAGGGTTGTAGGTAGAGGTATTGACGTGATTTTTGGTATAATTGGGGCTGTTTTTGCCTTGATTGGATGTTTGATGGGAAACTTTTTTAGTGCTGTTGCGGTTTTTGCCAACCAGGAAAATGTCAGTTACATTCAAATTTTAGTAAATACAAATATGAGTATAATTGTTGATGTGCTCACCGAAACCTTTGGCGTTATTGATTTGTTATTTTATGCAATTGCAGTTTATCAAGGATATCGCTTTTCTTTCCGACAATTTACTGAAGAAGAACTAAGTAGGTTAAATGCATGATTTTCTGAAATACAGAATAAAAAAAATGGGGCTAAATTCTTGCCCCATTTTTATTTATAGATCTTTTTAAATCCTAAAAGTCAATTTCTAGATCCAAACGTCTTCTAAGTTCAAGCAAGTTTGGATTTTTATCTGCAAGGTATTTAAACTTATCAGTAGAAGTATAAAGTGTTTTCTTTACTTGTTCCTCTCCTTGACCTATAACAGCATCAATCTTAATTCCACTATTCTGTAATTTGTTCTTTAAAAACCGCAACATGTGCACTTGTTCAGACTGAATAATATCAGTCTGGTATTTATCGATTACAGTTACTTCAATAGAATAATCTGGACGAAGCTTCGGCTTGTTTACCGTCATTATTGTATGCAAACCAATTTTTGACTCGTTTTGAGCTTGTTCTGCATACTCATTCCAGTAGCGAAGTAATTGTTCTTGTGTAAACGGCTGATTACCTTTTACCTCTTGGTATTCGGTTGGACTCGGAATTACCACTTCTTCCTCTATGGAACTTGGTGTATTGCTACTCAAATTCTTTATGGAAGGAATTTTCAAAGATGGAATTCCTGTTGATATTGGAGTTTTGGCAACAGAAGCAGCCGGTTGTTTTGATTCTTTAGAAGCTGCAACAATAGGTGCTTGATCATTAACTTTATTGTCAGCCTTAGGTGCTGGATTGGGATTTGAAACAGTAGAACTACTTTGAGTATCAATGTTTGTTGTTACGGTATCAGGTTTTTTTTTTACCTCCGCTTGCGGAAGTTGTCCATTTGATAAGTTAAGGGCAGCTCGTATATGACACATTTTCATTAAGGCAAGCTCAACCTGTAAACGTTGATTTTTACTTCCTTTATAGTTTAAGTCGGCCTGATTGCCGATGTTTAAACCTGATAATAAAAATGACACCGGAGCTTTTTGTGATTGCTCCAAATATTTTTGCTTAATCCCTTCGCTTACTTCTAACAGTTTAATGGTAGCAGAATCTTTGCAAACCAATAAATCACGGAAATGATTGCATAAACCATTAATAAAGTTGTTGCCATCAAAACCTTTGTCTAAAATCTCATCAAAAATCAATAAACTTTTGGTGATATCTTCCGCTAAAAGAGCATCTGTTACCCTGAAATAATAATCATAATCAAGGATGTTAAGGTTATCAATAGCGGCTTTATATGTGATATTCCCCTGTGAAAACGAAGTGATTTGATCGAACATTGAACATGCATCACGTAATGCTCCATCTGCTTTTTGGGCAATAATGTGTAGAGCATCAGGCTCGTAACTAATATTCTCGGTCTTAGCTATGTATTCAAGGTGGTGAGCAATGTCTTCAACCTTAATTCTATTAAAGTCAAAAATTTGACAACGCGACAAAATTGTAGGAAGAATTTTGTGCTTTTCAGTTGTTGCCAAAATAAAGATTGCATACGAGGGAGGTTCTTCCAATGTTTTCAGAAAGGCGTTGAATGCGCTGGTTGAAAGCATATGCACCTCGTCGATGATGTAGATCTTGTACTTTCCTGCTTGCGGTGCATAACGCACTTGTTCAACCAGGCTTCTGATGTCTTCTACTGAATTGTTAGATGCAGCGTCAAGCTCGTGAATGTTCATGGAGCTTCCATGCTTAAATGAAAGGCATGATTCGCATTCACCACAAGCTTCATAATCGGCAGTAGGCGATTGGCAATTGATGGTTTTCGCCAGTACACGGGCACAGGTAGTTTTACCAACACCTCGAGGTCCACAGAATAAAAAGGCCTGAGCTAGTTGGCCTGTTTTAATTGCGTTTTTTAGCGTATTGGTAATATGCGCCTGACCTACAACACTATTAAACTTGTCGGGTCTGTACTTACGAGCCGATACAATGAAGTTTTCCATCCGCAACGAAAATAGAAATAGTTTGAGCTAACTGCAAGTCTAGTTTTTGATAGGTGTTAATTTACTACAGTATTGCCAGGTTTGGTTACTGCCTTGATGAGTTTTTTATCACCAACAATCCAAATAATATCTCCTTTTTCGAACTGAAATGAACTTTCAGGATTAAGAATTCGTTCGTTTTATCGTTCAATACCAACGATTAGACTCCGAGCATTTTCTTTGATGCCTGAACTTTTAATAGTTTTTCCTAAAAGCGGAGAATGATTGCTGATTGTTATTTGTTGCAGTGATATTTCCTGCTCATTTTCAGTGTTTTCAAACTCCTTGCTTAGTGGAATAGTTTCGATAAATTTCTCGAAGCCCTTGAGTTGATCATCAGTGCCAATAACTGCAATGCGGTCGTATGGGAAAATACGCTCAATTTTTTCAGGAATCTTAATTTTTTTTGTCCCACGTTCAATCATTGCAACGTTTACTCCAAATTGTTCTCTTAATGCCAGATCAATTAAAGTTTTTCCAACTGCAGCAGATTCCGGATTTACAGTGAAAAATGCAAGATGTGAATCCCTAGGCATAAGGTCGTCTGAACGTTTGGCAGCCTCACAAATCTCACGGTCATTCAAATTGGCCAGGAAACGAGATTCTATTTTGGAGTAAAAAGATTGTAGTCTCTTTGAGAAAATCATTGCACTAATACCGAAAACGGTCACAGCTGAAATTATTGCGGCATTTGTTGAATAGAATTGATCAATTAATGTTCCAATGAAAATTATTGCTAACAATATTCTTATTATTTCAAGGGTAATCAGTGACCTTCGATTATATTTAGTGTCCATCCAAAGCTGTTTGTAGGCGGTACTGTGTATTCTTTTTACAGACAGGGCCCATAGAAAAGATGCCATTAATGCTATTGCAATAATAATGGCTAATTGTCCGTAGCCTCTGTCTGTAATTTCAGTGCTTATTTTTTGGTGCCAAATATTTGACAGAGAAAAGTATTCCTGTAATGATAATGGAATTGCTAATAATTGTGGTAAGGTATCTTTTAAGAAATTCTTTCCAATTATTGGTTTGGGAGATACTTTGAGCACCTGAACTATACCTGGCAAGCGAATCGCGAACTTTGGGTGGTAAAATTTGATCGATAGCATTATAAACCGGCTCAGCAATCAAAGCCAGTACCACAAGGCTGTTTGAGTTTTTAAAAACAAGAATTGTTACACCCGCAGAAGCCAGGATGAGAGCTAAGTCTGTAATTAAATGAGGTAAGTGAATCATTAACTCTTATTATAGTACTTAATTTAAGCTGTTCACCTAAATATACTATCCTTAAAGTAAAGTTTGACGCTTTCTTAAAGCTTGAGGAGGTTATAACTAAATAGAGAGTTTGATAAGTGCTTAAAAAACAAAGAGGTAAAGCATTTGCTTTACCTCTTTGTAAAATGGGAGTTACTTAACTCTTGTTCTTGATTTATTTAGTTACCAATGTTGAGTTACAATTATCTGTAGGTTCTACTACTAATTGGTTTTCATCCACAATGGGTTTGAATTTAATCATCTCTGTGAAATCAACAGGCTCTTCAATTTCAGAGATTATTACATTTGAAGGCTTGAATTTGATCAATTCTTTGAATGAAGAAGCTGGCTCAATAATCTCATCATAATCATTTGCAGAAGGACTGAACTTAATTAATTGCTCAAAGCTTACAGGTTCAACAATTTCTTCAACTGCAATTTCACTTGGAACAAATGCTATTACACTATTTAATACTGCTTCATTAACATCAATATCAGCAGGTTTAAATTTTATTAACTCATTAAATTTTTGATCTTCAGCAGAAACAGGTTCTAGAGCTACTTCAATTTCTGAAGCAGGAGTAAAATAAAACCCTGCTTTTGTTTTGGTTTGTGCCGGGGTAAGTAAGTTTGTTGTCTCTAAATCAGAAGCAACCTTCATATTGTCGGCAATTATTTTTCTTTCAGCTGAAGTAATTGCGGCTGCTTCAGTTGCCATTACTTTAATTTTTGATTCTTTAGGAATGTAAATATTCAGAGCACTGGTGTTTTCTTGTTTTTTTGTAGTACCACTATAGGTATTGATATTTAATTTAGTTGTTCCTATGGCAGTTAACGTTGCGATACTTACAACAGTTACGGTTTTAAATAGCGTTTTCATATCGTGTTAAGTTGTTAGTTTTCAAATAATTCGTTTAGTACTATGACCCAAATTTACATCAATAGGTTGCACCCGATTGCATTTTTTTTGTAACATGACTATTGTGTTGTTGTAACGTCGGTATTACTGGAATTTGTGTCATATTATTGTGTTTTTCAGTTGATTATAATTCTGTTTTGATAGGGTTGGGCAAAATTCTTTTTTGTGTTTTAGGGCGATAAAAAACCGGCTCATTTTGCCAATGTTGTAAATTGCCCATACTGCTACCATTTTTATATTCAATTAGTCTGTGCTAATGAATTTTTGTTACAGGTTATCTGTAATATTTTTATAGGTTGATGATTTGAGTGAGAGTGATGCGAAAGAAGTTTAAAAGCGAGGAGTCTAATTATGTCAATTCTGATTAATACCCCATCAACCTTATTTAGAACAATTGATCAGTGGTAAGGTTTTATAACTGGTTATATTCTAGCGTAATTGATTAGCCTTTTAGGGCCTTTGAAAAAGTAAGTTTACGCCTTATATATAATAGCCCGTTCTTGAAGGGTGGATAGCTGTTAGTTTTTTGGTGAGATGCTTGAAAATCAAAATTAAATAGCTACATTTGCAGCCCCGTAAATGGGAAATAACTAAAATATTTAAACAACAAATGAAGAATTACGAAACCGTAATCGTTCTTACCCCGTTGTTATCAGAAGAAGCTTCGAAAGAAGTTGTTGCCAAATTCAGGAAAATCCTGACTGATAACGGAGCCGAGATTGTCCACGAAGACAATTGGGGTTTGAAAAAACTGGCTTACCCAATCCAGAAAAAAACTACTGGTTACTACACTGTAACTGAGTTTAAGGCTTCAGGCGAGTTAATTAACAAATTAGAAGTGGAGTACAAACGTGATGAGCGTGTTATGCGTTTCCTAACCATTGCGTTAGACAAACACTCTGTTGCTTATGCTGAGCGTAAACGTAAAGGCGAGTTTGCTCCTAAAGCTAAAAAAACTGAAGGGGAGGTTGCATAATGGCTAATCAAAACATTTCATACGTTACTCCTCCAAAAGTTGAGGATAACCGCAAAAAGTACTGCCGTTTCAAGAAAAATGGTATCAAGTACATCGACTACAAAGATGCTAACTTCCTGTTAAAATTTGTTAATGAGCAAGGTAAAGTATTACCTCGTCGTTTAACAGGTACTTCGTTAAAATTCCAACGCAAAGTAGCTCAGGCCGTTAAACGTGCCCGTCATATCGCTATTTTGCCTTACGTAACCGATGGTTTAAAATAAGGAGGCGCTACAATGGAAGTAATTTTAAAACAAGACGTTAAAGCGCTAGGCGAAAAAGACGATATCGTAAATGTGAAACCTGGTTACGCACGTAACTATTTAATTCCTCAAGGTTTTGCAGTTATCGCGAACGAAAGTAATCGCAAAATTTTGGCTGAAAACTTACGCCAAATTGCGTTCAAACAAGATAAATTGAAAAAAGATGCTGAAGCTATTGCTACAGGCTTAAAAGATGTGAAGCTTACAATCGGTGCTAAAGCCGGTGAAAGCGGTAAAATCTTTGGTGCTGTAAACGCATTACAAGTAGCTGAGGCTATTAAAAAATTAGGCTTTGAAGTTGATCGTCGTAAGATCACTTTCGAAACTGACGTTAAATTCATTGGAGAGTACGTTGCTAACGTAAACCTGCACAAAGAAGTTAAAGTTCAGGTGCCTTTTGAAGTTGTTGCTGAATAACTTTGAAACTCTTTACTTGAAAAGGTGCCTGATTGATTCAGGCACCTTTTCTTTTTTGTGACCTTTTATTTTTCCTTCCTTCTATATAATTTAAGGTCGATTATAACACATCATAAATTGCTATCTAAGTGCTTTTAAAAACATATATATCCAACCCCCGCACGTTTATTCAACGAGAACAGCAAAATCCGGATATCACCCGCGCACTGATTTCCATGATTTCGTTAGTATCCTTTCTTATTGTTGCTGAAAGGATCGGATATATACATTTGGCCGTATTTGGAGGACTTGCTGCTGAACTGATTTCCTGGGCGCGTGTAACGGGGTCTTTTGCTCAACGTTTATGGGTGATTATTTTAGGATCTTTGGCCGTATCCATCGCCGCATTTTTAGGAACCATTGCAGGAGGAAATATGGCAACCGCTATGGCATTCCTGTTGATTGTTGCATTCTTGTCGGGGATGGCCCGTGGGTTGGGAGACCATGGACTTACTTTAGGAACTCTTGCGGTTGTATTGTTTTTACTTTCGTTGAATGGTCCCAATACCATCGAATCGGCCTTGCATAGAGCTTTTGCTGTTTCACTGGGCGGTTTATTGGCAATTATATTAAGAGTACTCATTCTTTGGTTTCTTAAGCCTATGCTACCTTATGATGTAGCCATCTCTAAACCATGGACAGTTGGTGCCGGTATGATGGGAATGATACCGAATCTGGCAACCATTGATGAACGGGAGGCAGAATCTAGGCTTAATGATGAAGAAGTAAACCTAAGACTGGCAATAAATGGCTTACTACCTTATTTGCGCAAAGGAGACTCTAAGCTCGTTTCAGTTAGGCGAGAGTTGTTGAAAGTGGTAAGGGCAGGCTCAAGATTTGGCTCTACGGCTATGGCCCTTTTTTATGAGATGAATGAGATCAATAAGCATGAGCGCTTGCGGTTCATCTTACCTACTTTAAATAATACTTTTCAATCATTAGAGCTTGCAGGTTCAACGGTTTCTCATTATTTATTATCTAGATCAGCTGAGGATGAGGAATTGTTAAAAATACGCATCCAGCGAGTAGAGAATATGATTGTTATCATTCGTAAGCGACTTGATGCCGCAGGTTTACCTTTGTATGATAAGGTGGAAGTTCTTAAAGTAATAAACATGTTTGAACTTT
Source organism: Solitalea lacus (assembly GCF_022014595.1). NCBI lineage: Bacteria > Pseudomonadati > Bacteroidota > Sphingobacteriia > Sphingobacteriales > Sphingobacteriaceae > Solitalea > Solitalea lacus. The sequence continues at coordinate 1,357,903 of NZ_CP091740.1, forward strand.
CAGTTCGTTATCTGCATACTGCATTATCATGGGCGGAACGTATTGATGAAAAAAGAAAGCAACTTTCATTTATTACCCATTTTCAGCCGGCAATATCTATTCGCACACAATGGAGAAATACGATTTCAGAGTTTACGGCAGATTCTGAATTGTTTAGGCATAGTTTGCGCTTGGCGGTAATTGCAGTTCTGGGTATTTTCTTATTTTATTTTTTTGATATTCCCAGAGGATATTGGATATCTCTAACAATAATGGTAGTGCTGCAACCCGACTATAGTTCTACCCGTTTAAAAGCTTGGGATCGTTTGTTAGGAACTTTAGGCGGTGTCATGGTCGGCAGTTTAATAATTCACTTTGTTCAGTTTCATTACATTGTTTTTATAATAATTGCCATTTGTTTGTTTCTATACCTTTATTTCGTGTCGCGTAATTATGCTCTTGCAGTTTTCTTTTTAACAATTGAGCTTGTTGCTCTTATAGATTTAACTCTACCTTATGATTGGCATATTGGGTTTTACCGGGTGATGAACACTGTTTTGGGCGGAGTTATTGCCGTTGCATCGGCTTATTTGCTTTGGCCCAAATGGGAACATATAAGGCTTAATCAATACTTGGCAAAAGCACTTATTGCCAATAAGGCTTATCTATTGCAAGTAGGGCATGAGTTTAAAGAAAAAACAGGTTTTCATGCTCGTTTAATTGCTTTAAGGCGAAAAGCAGAAGTGGCCAATTTGAATATGGCAGAAGCTTTGAAACGAATTAAATACGAGCCTGGAGCTAGTAAAGTGAATTTGAAGTTAGGAGAAGAGTTAGCTTATTATAATGCGAAGCTAACTCGAGAGATTACTTCTTTTGGAGCAATTTTACCGGGAATTAGAAAGCAGTTTGAATACCCAATTACATTTAGTTTAATTGAAGAATCAGGAAGTCTTCTAAATGATTTGGCAGAGGCAATTGAACAGGATCAGTTAATTTGCGTGCGACATACATTTACCAGGTTTTTTCTTGAAATTGAACAGAAAGTAGTTAGGGTAAAGGAAAGCAATCCTGAAAACGATCCAAAAAAGCAAAAAGAGATTGAGTATCAACTTACAGATCTTGATTTAATCCGTTCTCAGTTGGAAAAAATTACAACAGAAATAGCGGCAATGTGTAATATTTCTGGGAAGATAGAATTGCAAGCAATAGAAACACATGCAGTTGTTTAATCCCCCTATTTTTAATTAATGATTTGCAGCCTCATCTCAATTCTTATTTTTGCCTCATTATGTCAAAAGTCTTTCGTTTTTTAGGGAAGTCAGCACTTTGGTTTTTCGCTGTAACTATTTTATGGGTTATTGTATACCGTTTTATTCCTGTGCCGATTACTTTCTTGCAGATTCAGCGTTGTTTTGAACAAAAAACTGATGGTAAAGAAATGAAATTGGAGAAAGACTGGGTTGCATTCAATCAAATCTCATCGAATCTTAAACGTGCTGTAGTGGCTTCAGAGGATCAGTTGTTCATGGAGCACATGGGTTTTGATTGGGATGCAATACAAAAGGCATGGGTGTATAATGCTAAAAAGAAGGGTAAAAAAGTAAAGGGAGGAAGCACAATTTCGCAACAAGTTGCAAAAAATGTATTCCTATGGTCAGGTCGTTCCTACATTCGTAAAGGGTTTGAAGCATATTTTACTTTCTTGATTGAGATATTTTGGTCGAAGAAAAGGATAATGGAAGTGTATTTAAATGTTATTGAGATGGGAGATGGGATATATGGTGCAGAAGCTGCCTCCAGGGAATATTATAATAAATCCGCTATTGATTTGTCAAAACGAGAGGCCGCTTCTATTGCTGCAATTTTACCTAGTCCGTTAAAATGGTCTCCAATAAAGCCCTCTTCACAGGTAAAAAGAAAAATTAAACGAATTATGCGGTTTATGAGAATTTTGGGGCCAATTGAATTTGAATAACATTTACAAGTGTTTATAATATAAAAAAGCAGCTCATGAACGTTAACTCATGAGCTGCTTTTTTATGTAAAAAATACCAAGAAGTTGGTATTTTTTACTAGTTCAATTTGTTATAAACTTGGTCGGTTCATTATAATTTATGAAGATCAAAAGGAATAATTACCAACCAAAAGTTTATTATATCATTTTCAGTGTTTTTTTTGTTGCTTTACAAGCGTTTTTGCTTTACTTGTTGAGGTGAAAATTAAAGCTCTAGTGCACTCGCAAAAACTTGATTATGCCAGCTATCTTTTAAAGCTATTTCCCATTTAGTTTCAAATTCCTTTTTAGTAGAAACAAGATTGTTAAATACTATTGTTTCCAAACCAACAGTTTTGTTTTTTAGTAATTCTTCAAACTCTTCCCTCGAAACAGATTCCACTTTGTGTTCGCTGCGGAATGCAATGTTAAATCTGTCAAAAAGATTGATCTTAAACAATTGCTCAATCTCTTTCATCAATCTTACTGATTTGTCAATAGAACAGCCGCTTGCATTATGTTGAGCTTCGTCAACCATCAAAATAATAAATCGGTTATACTTTACTTCGCTATGAGCTTTCAAAAGATTATCATGAGCTGTCCACTCAATTGTAAACTGATTAAGCTTTTGTTCTAATTCTAGAGTTTCACCAGCCGTTAATTCACGGTTAGACTGATAAATCCAAACTCTTGAAGAGTCATTAAATATATTCATAATGCAAAGATAATGATAGAGATAATTGATATTGCTTTTACCTGAAAATATGCTTATCGTTAATGGTAACAGAAAAAAGTAGCCAAGGGTTTTATTTTGCCCTCATTTTTCCCTCAACAAGGTTTTATTAAGTTATATTTGGCTATGAAACTACCTCCTCCATTTAAATTACGCATGACTGAATTTTTGGGCCCGGAACTCGATCAATTTATTGAGGCTTTGAGTTCAGAGTCGCCCGTTAGCATTCGCATTAATCAATATAAATACCCTTTTGATATTGCTTTCAAATCAATACCCTGGACACAAACAGGATATTATTTGCCCGCTCGGCCCTTGTTTACTGCAGATCCCTTATTGCATGGTGGAGGATATTATGTACAAGAGGCAAGTTCTATGTTTCTTGAGCAGGCAATTTTACAAGCCTTGCCAGAGCGCGAAGGCTTAAATGTTCTTGATTTATGTGCAGCACCTGGAGGGAAGTCAACTCATTTGGCCTCGCTATTTTCCAACGGATTGTTAGTGTCAAATGAAGTTATCAAAAGCAGGGTTACCATTTTGGCTGAGAATATTCAAAAGTGGGGCACCGGGAATGTTGTTGTTACCAATAACGATCCAAAGGACTTTAAAGAAGTCAAATCTTTTTTTGATTGTATTGTTGTTGATGCACCTTGTTCAGGAGAAGGCATGTTTCGTAAGAATCAGAACGCAATAGGAGAGTGGTCAGAAGAAAATGTACAATTGTGCGCTCAGCGTCAAAAAAGGATTTTGGCTGATATTTGGCCTGCTTTAAAACCTGGAGGCATTTTGGTTTACAGTACTTGCACATATAGTTTGGAGGAAAACGAACATAATCTTGCATGGGTTTGCGATCAGTATGATGCTGAAAATGTAAAGCTTAATTTAAATCCGGACTGGTGTGTGAAGGAAACGGAATACTCAAAATGTATCGGATATCGTTTTTATCCACATAAAGCAGAAGGTGAAGGTTTCTTCTTAGCGGTGGTAAGAAAAAAAGGCGGGACTCAGAATGAATTTAAGTTTCCCAAAAAACGAGGTAAAACCACGTTAATTCCAATGGATGATAAGTCAGGCATGTTTAATGAGATCTTAAATAACTTTGATCAATGGAAGTTGTATGCCAAAGGTGAAGAAGTTATGGCGTTTCCTGCTTTAAAAACTAGAGAGATCGAGTATCTTTTTGATGCTCTTGATGTTAATTATGCAGGGGTGTCAATAGGTCAAGTTACAAAGAAAGAGTTACGGCCAGATCATGCACTGGCATTATTTATTGGTTTAAATGATAAGTATTTTCCTGAGATATCTGTAACTAAAGAAGATGCATTAAAATTCTTACGTAAGGATGATCTGGTGTTTAGTAATGCACAAGACGGATGGAATAGAATTTTGTATAATGGATTAGGATTAGGATGGGTTAAAAAAGTGGGACACCGTTTTAATAATTATTACCCTAAAGAATGGCGTATTCGTTTAGCAATGGATAAACTGCAATGATTTTAGAGTTCACTTTAAATTATCAATGAGTAAAAAAATACCTAAAAGTAGGTATTGTGCCCCTATTTTACAAAATGTATTTTTACCGCCAGTTTATTGCGACCTCACCAAATCTTCGGATGCTGTTAGCGAAACTACCAGTTACTCAGGTTTGAGTACCTATTCAAAAACATTTTAAGGCTGTTTAGTTTTTTTAAACAGCTTTTTTTTAAATACTTTCTCTAAAGCTAATAAAGAAAAGAGCTCATGTATTCACCATGAGCTCTTTTGTGATGCCAAATAGTAGTTTAAATTAGGTCCAGCCGTTTGCCTTGGTAGCAATTTCTGCAATATCCAATACTTGCACTATCTCTTCCTTTTCTGCTAGTTTTACCCCATCTCTGATCATAGTCATGCAAAATGGGCATGATACAGCAATAACATCAGGCTTTAATGCTAATGCTTCTTCTGTACGTTCAATATTAATGTCTTTATTGCCTTTTTCAGGTTCCTTAAACATTTGTGCGCCGCCGGCTCCACAGCATAAACCGTTGCTTCTGCAGCGCTTCATTTCTGTTAGTTCTGCGTCCAACTGTTCAATCACAGCACGCGGAGCTTCATAAACGCCGTTTGCTCTGCCTAAATAACAAGGGTCATGATAGGTGATCTTTTTTCCTTTAAACGTCTCTCCATTTTCAATTTTAAGACGCCCCTCATTAATGAACTGTTGAATGAGTTGAGAGTGGTGAATTACTTCGTAATTGCCTCCTAAGCCTGGATATTCGTTTTTAAGTGTGTTGAAGCAATGTGGGCAAGCCGTTACTATTTTTTTGATATTATAGGCATTTAACAACTCGATATTTGTCATCGCCATCATTTGAAACAGAAACTCATTGCCGGCACGTTTTGCAGGGTCGCCGGTGCAGCTTTCTTCTGTCCCTAAAATGGCAAATTTGATTCCTATGTTATTTAAAATTGTGGCAACTGCTTTTGTGATTTTTTGCGCGCGTTCATCAAAACTTCCTGCACAACCAACCCAAAATAATATTTCAGGCTCTTCCCCTGCGGCCATATAATCGGCCATGGTTTTTATATGTAATTCGTTCATTAGTTATCTCTTAATAGATGAGTATAAGAATAGATTTTTGCTCATTTTATTTCAACTGTCAAGTCTTATACACGGTTTAATTGTTAATCCAATTTGTACGGTCAGCTGGAGAATATTTCCAAGGAGCTTGGTTGTTTTCAATATTTCCAAACATATTATTAATGCTGGACGGAGCATTTGATTCTTCCATTACTAAATAGCGACGTAATTCAACAATAATAGAAAGTGGATCAATGTTCACCGGGCAAGCCTCAGTACATGCATTACAAGTTGTACAAGCCCATAGTTCTTCAGGTGTTATATAGTCACCTAATAAAGCTTTGCCGTCCTGATAATCTTTGCCATGTTTATCAATATTGTTGCCCACTTCTTCTAATCTGTCGCGAGTATCCATCATGATTTTGCGTGGAGAAAGTAATTTGCCAGTCATGTTAGCAGGACAGTTAGAAGTACAGCGCCCACATTCAGTACATGAATAAGCATTAAGTAAGTTAACCCATGTCAAATCTGTTACATCCTTTGCTCCAAAGCGACCAGGTGTGGCATCTGCAGGGGGAGTAAAGCTTGGGTCAAGCATTGCCTTTACTTCATTGGTAACTGAAGTCATGTTGTTGAATTTGCCTTTATTATTTAGGTTGGAATACCATGTGTTCGGAAATGCAAGTACAATATGGAAGTGCTTTGAGTAAGGGATATAATTCAGAAAAGCGAAAATTCCTACAATATGAAACCACCAACATGTACGCTCGATAAGCACTAATGTTGATTCATTATTTGGTAATAGGGATGCTAAAGCTGAAGTAACGGGAAAAGATCCTGCTGTATGGTAATGCGCGGCTTCTAGTTGTTGAAGTTTGTTGTCGGTTGCATTCATCAACAAAAAAGCAGTCATTAGTAGTATTTCGGCAATAAGGATATAATTGGCATCACTTACTGGCCAACCTTTCATCTCAACTCCAGAAAAGCGTTTTAAATGAATTATGTTTCGTCGAATTAGAAAGATTATGCAGGCTAATAATACGCCTACGGCCAGAAATTCAAATGAACCAATAAGGAAATTATAGAGCCCTCCGGCAAAGGATAAAATACGGTGTGTGCCGAATATTCCATCAATAATAATTTCCAAGACTTCAATGTTAATGATAATAAATCCTGCATAAATCAGGATATGGAAGAATCCGGCAATAGGTCTAGTCATCATTTTCGACTGTCCTAAGGCTACCATCGCCATTGTTCTCCAGCGTTCGGAAGGGTTGTCGGAACGATCAATGTCTTTTCCTAGTAAAATATTCCTTCGGATTGTTTTTACATTACGTGCAAAAAGCCAAATAGCGGCTATTGCAATGAGTACGAATAATAGCTGTTCAAGCATAAGGTTTTTTGATCAGAGTATGTCGCTAAAATAATAATTCATAAAAATAAACCAATTTTTAAAACGGTCTATTTTCTACTTAGAATCGATATAAATTGCTGGTTTGTCTTAATGTGATTATTAAATATTCTTTTGTTTGGATTACTTTTTAATTTAAATATACCAGTTTTGGTAAAATTATTTGTGCAGATAATCTGATACTTAAGGGTAAACTGTATTAAAAATGCGAAAAACCTTTTTGATTTGAACAAAAAGATACTACATTTGCAGTCCCAAAACAAACCCAAAAAGATTCTCTTAAAGAGGTTTGTTAAAGGAGGTGATGTAGCTCAGTTGGTAGAGCAAAGGACTGAAAATCCTTGTGTCGCTGGTTCGATCCCGGCCATCACCACAAAACACCGAAAGGTGATGTAGCTCAGTTGGTAGAGCAAAGGACTGAAAATCCTTGTGTCGCTGGTTCGATCCCGGCCATCACCACAGAAAAAGCCCCATTGGGGCTTTTTTTCTTTAATGTCTTTTCGTTAATAATCTCCAGCAAGTAGAATATTAAATACGCCCGAACCTGCGTTTGTATCCATAAAGCTTTCTTTTTTGTACAAAAACGATCATAACCAGAGTTGGAATGACCAAAAACGATAACCATTTAAATACAAAATAGGAATCAACGTTGTAAAGGGCATTTAAGGTTTCTTCTGAAAAACCGATTTTAACAAGGAGAGCGCTTACTTTTGATGATAAATCTGAAAGTAGCAACATATTTTTGGTGTTTGGGTTTGATTGTCTCCTAAAATAGGAAAATAATTTAACCAAAAATAAAATTTTTTGTTAAATTATTTTCCTATTAGCTATGTTTATCTGTCAAGATTGAAACAAACCCGACAACGTGGTTCATAACTTCCTTTTTCGCCCAATAGTATTGTAGTTTCATTTTCAGTGAGCCGGTAGGAACGGCTTGCAGGAACTCCACAGCGAACGCAAACTGCAGTGATTTTGGTAACAAACTCAGCTATTGCCATTAATTTAGGGATGGGGCCAAACGGTTTACCAGTATAATCCATGTCTAAACCTGCAACAATTACTCTAACACCTTTGTTAGCCAATGATTCACACACATTAGGTAGTTCATCGTCAAAAAACTGCGCTTCATCAATACCTACTACCTGGGTAGTACTGCCTAATAACAGTATTGAAGAGGCGTTTTCTACAGGGGTTGATTGAATTGAATTTAAATCGTGTGAAACAACGGCACTAGCATCATAACGGATATCAATGGTAGGTTTAAATATTTCCACTTTTAGCCTTGCAATTTGTGCCCGTCGCAAACGTCTTAATAACTCTTCGGTTTTTCCAGAAAACATAGGGCCGCAAATAATTTCGATACTGCCACGTTGAAATATTTTTGGTCGTTCAATTCCCTCGTTTATCATCCACAATCAAATTTAGGTTCTTCAAAAACGAATATGCGTAATAAAATGCTAAAAAATATTGCTGTTGATAAGTAGATAAGTTCTTGTTTCTCATTTTATAAACATAAATTGTCTGTTAAGTTCTGTGCATAATTTTTTATTTTTGATACAAATTGAACCATAGTTACGTTACTTCTTAAACTGAAAACCATGACTCGCGAAGATATTTTAGGCCGAATTGGAGCTATTTTGGAGGAACTCAAAACTGAGTGCCGTAGTTTATATGTACAACATCATGTAACAGCTATTGATTTGGAATTATTTGAAGCCAATGCCAAGTTTTTAAAAGAGCATATAGCGATTTTGAAAAGAATTGTTGAACAAGAGAATATAGTTCCAGCGACTAGCCCAAGCTTTGAGAGTGAGGATAATAAAGTAGTATCAGTTAATGAATTGATTGCTAAGATTGGTGACATGGAAACAAAAGTTCAAGAAGTGAAATCTGAGCCGCCAATCGTTGAGTCAAAGTTTGAAGAACAGATTCCACAAGATAAAGAAAAGGAGACTTTTGTATCTGCACCCTCAGCTTCAATAGAGGAAGTCATGCTTAAGGTTGAGGAAAAGGCTGAAGAGCTTAATGCAACCATTGATGAACAGCCTGAGTTGACTCTTGAAGAAAAACTCAAAAGAGAAGAAGAGGCTTGGGCAGAGTTAAATAAACGATTTCAGACAAAAGTGCCGAGTGTAAATGATAAAATCTCGTCAATTAATAAAGATAAAGTGGAGGTAAACACTTCATTTAATGTTCCGGTTACGGATTTGAGAAAAGCTATCGGTTTAAATGATAAGTTCGCATTTATAAAAGGGCTGTTCAATAATAGTGTAGAAGCTTTTGAGCACGCAATAGCTGATTTAAATGCATGTCATAATTATGAAGAAGCCAATCGAATAATAGAAGATCATTTGGCTCCAAAGTTTAGCTGGTCTTTAAAGCCTGAGCTGCTAGAACAATTTAATGCTCTTGTAAAAAAACGCTTTAACGTATAATTCCGTTTCGGTTGGTATCGAGCTTTATCAGAATAAATAAAAGGATGGTAAAGCTCCATAATGAAGATCCTCCATAGCTGATAAAAGGTAACGGAATACCTATTACAGGCATAATTCCAATGGTCATACCAATATTGATGAATAAGTGGAAGAAGATGATGGATGCCACCCCATAGCCATATACCCTTGAAAATGTGGAACGCTGTCGTTCTGCTAAGGCAATTATCCTCATCAACAACACTGAGTAGAGGCCAAGTACTACCAAACTTCCCAAAAATCCCCATTCTTCTCCTACAGTACAGAAGATAAAGTCTGTGCTTTGCTCTGGTACAAAGTCATACTTGGTTTGTGTCCCTTTTAAAAATCCTTTTCCTAATAATTGGCCGGAACCAATTGCTATTTTCGATTGGTTAACATTATATCCAATTCCTTTAGGGTCAACTTTCTTTCCCAACAATAGATCAATACGGTCACGCTGGTGAGGTTTAAGCACATTGTTAAAAGTATAGTTAACGGCTGTAACCAATGTAATAGCTAAAACAGCACTTCCGATGATGAGGGTGTAATGTCTCCTAACCCTTCTATCTTTCCATAGTAGAAATCCAACAATTACTAGCAAGGTAATGATAATGTACGATTGAGGTATTAGCAGGGAAAGAACAAAAAGTATTACGGAAATTAAGCCAAAAACAAGGTAGAATGGAGGAAGTCCTTCTCGATACAATACTAAAAAGAATGACATAAAAACCATTGCAGAGCCTGCATCTGGTTGTAATAAAATAAGTAAAACTGGGGTGAAAACTAAAGAAAAGCATTTGAGCTGATCACTAAAATCACCCAGCTTTAAAGTATTAGAACCTAAAAATCTGGCCAAAGCAAGACTGGAAGCTACTTTTGCAAACTCAGCAGGTTGCAGTCGGAAACTTCCAATTTCAAACCAAGCTCTATTACCGCCAACCAGCTTACCCACAAAGAGAACGGCTACTAACAGTATAAGCGTTATACCGTAAAAAGCATAAGCAGAGAAGTTAAAAAACTTGGAGTCAATGAGCAATATGGCGGTAATTATAATTACTGAAGTTAAAATCCAGATTAGTTGTTTACCATAATTACGACTCATGTCAAAAATGCTCGAATGATCAGCATCATAAACTGCAGCATAAATGTTAAGCCATCCAATTAATACTAAGCACAAATAAATAATGATCGTGATCCAATCAACGTTATAAAAAGGGCTGGTTTGTTGTTTCTGGTTCATTGTTAACGCTGTGCTTTCTCTTTTTTAATTGTTTCGAGCTTCTCTTCTTTGCTTGGCTGCGCTGTTATTCCAGTTTTCTTTGTGTCAGAAGTGGTTGGTTTACCATCCTTGGTTTTAATGGTCGCCCCCTTTGGAGTATCTTCTTTCTTTTTGATATTACCGCTGGCATTAAATTCGTCACCAGGCAATAAACTAGCATTTAAGATACGATCCTCATAATATTTAGGTCGTGTTATCGAGTCTCGGACGTATTTTTCAATCATCAAACTGGCAATTGGAGCCGCCCATGTAGCACCATAACCTGCATTTTCTACCATAACCGCTATCGCAATCTTTGGGTTGTCTTTTGGAGCAAAACCCATAAACACAGAGTGGTTTTTACCATGTGGATTTTGGGCTGTTCCTGTTTTTCCACAAATTGAAATATCAGCAATTCGGGCATTGGTTGCTGTACCTGCCAGAATTACCCTTTCCATTCCATCTATTACCGGAGGAAAGTATCTCTGATCAATGCCAACATAATTTTTTTCTGAAAACTCAGGGCGAATATGTTTTTTATCACCAATGGCTTTTACCAAGTGAGGGCGATAATAATAACCACGATTGGCTATAGCCGCCATAACGTTTGCCATTTGTAAAGGTGTAATGCCCAATTCCCCCTGGCCAATTGCTAAAGAAATCACCGTTGATGACTTCCAATGGTTAGCTCCATAAATCTTATCGTAATACTTATGGGTTGGTAATAATCCCTTTAGTTCATTTGGTAAATCAATCTCCAATTTGGTTCCAATTCCAAATTTCGCAATCGCATCTCTCCAAGCGGTATATGCATCCTCAGAGGTCATTCCAGGGTGATTATCAATCATTGTTTTAAAAGCCCAGCAATAATAAGCATTACATGAGTTCTGGATCGATTCAACCATGTTTTGAGGCGAGTGATTGTGTTCGCATTTTACAAAATGCCCCCCTGCACGATAACCCCCGCCACATGGGAAGCGCTGCTCTGGGGTGATAAGCCCCATTTGTTGGCCAATGAGCGCTTGAATAGCCTTAAAAGTTGATCCTGGTGGATATTGAGCTTGAATAGGTCGGATAAATAATGGTTTTAGCGGATCCTTCAATAATTTCATGTAATTGTTTCCCCGCACACGGCCTACCAAAAGGTTGGGGTCGTAATTAGGTGCACTTACAAATGCTAAAATTTCACCAGTTGAAGGCTCAATGGCAACAATACTACCTAATTTATTTTTCATTAGGTCTTCGCCGTACTTTTGAAGCTTGGCATCTAATGAAGTAATCATTCTGTCGCCTGGAACAGCAGCAGTATCGTATTTTCCTTCGTCAAAACTTCCCTGCTCCCGATTGAATACATCCACCATTACACGCTTAATACCACGTTGACCACGTAACAATTGTTCGTAAGATCGTTCGATACCACTTATTCCTATGTAATCTCCCTGACGATAATCACCTTTAGAAAGTTCAATAATTCTATCATTGACCTCCCCGATATATCCTAAGACGTGAGCTGCAATTGGTTCTGGATATTTTCTGAGCGTTCGATTTTGTACGAAGAACCCAGGGAATTGAAACAGATGCTCTTGTAACCGGGCATAAGTTTCAGATGAAAGTTGCTTTTCAAGCAAAGAGGCCTTTACAGGGGAAAACTCCCGGGCCTTTTTTAATTTACCTATGAACTTTTCTTTTTCTACCTCGATTAGCTGACAAAGTAATAGCGTGTCAAACTGCTTAATGCTTTTGGGAACCACCATTAAGTCGTAAACAGGTTCATTTTGAACCAAAATAGTGTTGTTTCGGTCATAAATTACTCCTCTTGGAGGGTAGACAACCAAACGTCTTAATACATTATTGTTGGCAAAATCCAGATATCGGTCGTCGATTATTTGAATATAAAACAGGCGAGCAATAAGCAAAAAAACAGCCGTAAGGATAATCGACTGAATTATAAATTTCCGCTGAAAAAAACTGTTCATTAACGTCTTTTGCTACCGAATAAATACTGACTAATAATAATCAAAGTTAAGGTATATATCGAACTTATAAGTGCTTTGGTTGTAGCTGAAATAAATTCGCTAATGCGGAAGTACTCAATGTTCAATAAAAATACGTGGTGAATGATCACCATAATGGCACTATAAGTAAAAAACCACTTAAAGCTGTAGTTTCTTATAGTTGGTTCAGGTAAAAATTCACCTCCTTTGGGTATCATCACTGTCAAAAGTCCAATTCTGCAGAATGCTGTTAAAACACATGCTGAAGCATGTAGTCCAATTGTGTTTGAAAATACATCAACAGAAAATCCTAATGCAAATGAAAGCAAAAATACCCAAAACGTAGGCATTGAAACCGGTAACAGAATAATGAATAGGATGTATAAATATGGAACTGCAATGTTATACAGCGAAAGATTAGTTAAGAAAAATACCTGAAATATAACCAGGAATATGAATCGGAATATGTTAGCAGCAATAAGTCTAATCATGGCTCAAATTGGATTCGAGTTTCTGCTTTTCTTGAATGAATTTATCTTGAACAACGTAAACGTATTGTAAACGTTGAAAATCAGTTGAAAGTAACACTTCAACATTAAGTAAGCTTTCGCCAGTTTGCTTAGGAGCGTCTATCACTTTTCCTAATGATACATTTTCAGGAAATAATGAGTATCCGGTTGTAACAACTTTTTCTCCTTTTTTTACCGTTACGTGATTCGGGATTTCTTTTAAGACAGCAATACGCGGATTAGTGCCTTGCCATACTAAAGATCCGATTACGTTTGTTGAAGCCAACTTAACACTGATTTTACTGTCTTTGTGTAATAAAGACATCACAGTACAAAAGTGATCCGATACATCTCTTACAATACCCACAACACCTTGGTCTGCAATAACTCCCATGCCCGGTTTTATTCCATGACGAGCACCTCTGTTTAAGGTAAGGAAGTTGCTCTGATAATTAACTGTGTTGTTAACAACCTTGGCTTCTATATATGAGTACTGCTGAATTTTCATGGAATCTTGCTTCAGAGTATCAACAATAGTAGCTTTTTTAACGGAATCATTATAGAAAACCGAAGGAAGCATGTTCCGAAGTTTGGCGTTTTCAGCAACTAAACTATCATTAACACGACCCAGTTGAAGGTAGCTTTTAAAGTCGTTTGAAGCTGAATAAAGATTTCCTATGAAGTGGTTGGATGAATTAATAAATGTAGTTTTTTGGTAGTCGTTATTTTGAATAAGCAGAATAATTGCGATAACCTCAAAAATAACAAACAGAAAGAATGCGTGGAAACGAAGTATGAATAGCCAAAGGTTACGCATTGGTTTAGTTTAATGGTGTGAATGATTAAACGAAAGAATGATAGAGTGTTTGAATTATTCGCCCATTCTATCATTCCGTCATTCTTTCATCGTATTGTTTACGGCATCAAAAATCTGAAATTCTCAATATTTTTAAGTGCGATACCAGTACCGCGAACAACTGCACGAAGTGGGTCTTCTGCAACATGCACAGGCAGTTTGGTTTTAGCAGCAATACGCTTATCTAAACCACGTAATAAAGCACCTCCACCAGTTAAGTAGATACCAGTTTGGAAAATATCGGCAGAAAGTTCAGGAGGAGTAATCTCCAAGGCTTTCAAAATTGCTTCTTCAATTTTTGAAATCGATTTATCTAAGCAGTGTGCAATTTCGGTATACGAAACCATGATTTGCTTAGGAACACCAGTCATCAAATCGCGACCTTGAACGGCGAAATCAGCAGGAGGTTCTTGTAATTCAGCCAAAGCTGAACCAACCTCGATTTTAATTTTTTCCGCAGTACGGTCTCCAATTAAAATATTGTGCTGACGACGCATATAGTTTACAATATCCGAATCGAAGTTATCACCGGCTACGCGAATCGATTGATCGCAAACGATACCTCCTAAGGCAATAACGGCAATTTCGGTAGTTCCACCACCAATATCAATAATCATGTTGCCCATTGGCTCTTCCACATCAATACCAATACCGATTGCAGCAGCCATAGGTTCATGGATTAAGTATACTTCTTTTGCTCCGGCAATTTCTGCTGAGTCACGTACGGCACGTTTCTCAACTTCAGTAATACCCGAAGGGATACAAATAACCATACGGAGAGAAGGGAATAACCATCCTTTACCACCATTGATCATTTTGATAAACCCACGGATCATGTGTTCGGCAGCGTCAAAGTCGGCAATTACACCGTCTTTTAATGGTCGAACTGTTTTAATATTCTCATGCGTTTTACCATCCATTTGCATTGCCTGTCGGCCAATGGCGATCATCTTGCCACTTTTGCGGTCAAGGGCCACTATTGACGGCTCATCAACTACTACTTTATCGTTATGGATAATTAGGGTATTGGCAGTACCTAAATCAATTGCGATTTCCTGGGTAAAAAAGTTAAACAGTCCCATTCGGTTGTCGTTCGGTTATAATTATTAATTCTTACTTACTTGTTTACGAAACATGCCTGATTTTTAGATTAACTAGCTGTTAAATATAAAAATTAATGTTTAAAATGACGCACTCCTGTAAATACCATCGCAACATTATTATTATTGCAATACTCAATCGAGTCTTTGTCTTTAATTGAACCACCTGGTTGTAATACTGCAGTAATACCTGCCTGGTGGGCAATTTCAACACAATCAGGGAATGGGAAGAATGCATCAGAAGCCATTACTGCGCCTTTTAAATCAAATCCGAA
Organism: Solitalea lacus; assembly: GCF_022014595.1. Lineage (NCBI taxonomy): Bacteria > Pseudomonadati > Bacteroidota > Sphingobacteriia > Sphingobacteriales > Sphingobacteriaceae > Solitalea > Solitalea lacus. The sequence continues at coordinate 1,373,024 of NZ_CP091740.1, forward strand.
AGTTTCAGCTTTTAAAATGGCCTGTTTTAGGGCATCTACACGAGAGGTTTGTCCAACGCCACTTGCCAATAAAACATCACCCTTTACTAACACAATTGTGTTCGATTTAGTATGTTTTACTAATTTATTTGCGAAAAATAAATCTTTCAGCTCGGCCTCTGTAGGAGCTTTGGTTGTAACGGTTTGCATTTGAGCCGGGCCTTCCATTGAAAGGTCTTTGTCTTGCTCGATTACACCATTTAATAAAGTTTTAAATTGTTTGGCAGGTAACGCTACCGGTTTTTGACGTAAAATAATACGGTTTTTCTTTTCGGTTAAAATACTCAATGCATCAGTATCATATTCAGGAGCAATTAACACTTCAAAGAATAACTTATTGATTTCGCTTGCTGTTGCAGCATCAACTTTGCGATTAGTGATTAATACACCTCCAAAAGCTGAAACAGGATCGCACGCTAAAGCAGCGTCCCAAGCATCTTTTAAAACAGAACGTGTAGCTACACCACAAGCATTATTATGTTTTAAAATTGCGAAAGTTGGTTCTGTAAACTCTTCAATTAACAAAACGGCAGCATCTACGTCAACCAAGTTGTTGTAAGATAGCTCTTTGCCGTTTAGTTTATCAAACATCGCATCAAGGTTTCCGTAGAAAATACCTTTTTGATGAGGGTTTTCTCCGTAACGTAGAACTGATGCAGTTTGAACGCTTTGTTTGAACACGGTTAAAGGTTCAACATTATTGAACCAGTTGAAAATTGCTGTGTCGTAATGAGATGAAACATTAAAGGCACGTTTAGCAAGTTCTTTACGTTGCTCAATGCTTGAAATGCCGTCTTGTTCTTTCAAAATTTGTTCTACGAATCCGTAGTCATTTTTTGAAGCAACAATCAGTACGTCTTTATGATTTTTAGCGGCTGCACGAATTAGTGAGATTCCACCGATATCAATTTTTTCAATAATGTCTTGTTCAGATGCGCCAGAAGCCAAAGTTTCTTCAAACGGATAAAGGTCAACTATTACAAGGTCAATTTCAGGAATTGTGTATTCAGTCAACTGCTCTTGATCTGACTCATTTGCTCTGCGAGCGAGAATGCCGCCAAAAATTTTAGGGTGAAGTGTTTTAACACGACCGCCTAAAATGGAAGGATAGCTGGTCATATCTTCAACCGGTGTAACAGGTACACCAAGTTCACGAATGAAAGCTTCAGTTCCTCCAGTAGAGAAAATGGTAACTCCTAACCGATTTAATTCTTTAATAATCGGTTCTAGATTGTCTTTGTAATAAACTGAAATTAAGGCGTTTTTAACTTTTAAAGGGTGGTTCATCTTTTCAAAAAAATCAAGGCGCAAAATTATAAAAAAAATTCCGCTTTAATTGTCTGTTAATTAATTATTTCGATATTTTTTTAATAGATTTTCAATCACCTTTGGATAATAATGATGTTCCAGCTGTTGACCTTTATATGCAATCATATCCACATTGTCACCTTTGTCAATTTTGTACTTCGACTGATGGATGATTTCACCCTCATCAAAGTGCTCATTTACATAATGAATGGTAATTCCAGATTCTTGTTCGCCTGCTTCAATAACAGCTTTGTGCACTTTGTTACCATACATTCCTTTACCTCCAAACTTGGGCAGTAATGCAGGATGAATATTGATAATTCGTTTTGGAAATGCTTTAATTAGACCTTCCGGAACTAGCCATAAAAAACCAGCCAGCACAATTAGATCAATATTCAGGTTTTGTAATAGTTTGACAACCTCATTGCTATGGTAGAATTCATCTCGATCGAAAACATGAGTTGGAATTTCAAAGTTGTCGGCCCTTTGCAATACATAAGCATCCGGACGGTTGGATAAAACTAGCGAAACTTCAATTTCTTTGTTTTTATGAAAATACTCAATTATTTTTTGAGCGTTTGAACCTGATCCTGAGGCAAATATGGCAATTCTCTTCACGTTTATCGATCCTGATAATTTTTAATAAATTTTGATTGTAATATTACAAATTTTGCTAAAAACTGTAAGGTAAAATCGGCTTTAATAAAAAAATAATTTATACAGATTTAAGCTAATGCTAAAGTTTGAATTCAAAAACAAACCTGGTTTGGAGTTATGATTGTTATCAATAACGATGAGATAGTTTGAATTTAGGTTTTCCTTTTGATGTCTACTTATAGCTTACAAAGGATGGTGCTTTAATAGGACTCACATTGAATCGTAAATCAATCACAGTGCTAATGCTAAAGTTGAAATTGGATGAAGTTTGAGGAGCTCCTGGATAATAATACCCGGCAATTTTAACAGTATTAAAAACTAAATTTTCATTCCTGATTCTAAAACCTCCACCAATGCCAGGGTATAAACGTTGGGCTAAGATGAAATCGTTGGTGGAACCTAACTGAGCCAATTGAAGCGATGTGAAAGCATTGAACCGAAATCCAAGCACTTCCACAATATTATAAAGATCCAGTTCACTTTTAAGGGTTATGCGTTGATCTCCATTTAAATAATCGTCACTAAAGCCTGATAATCCACTGCCATTGTTAATGCTTACCGGTTTGTATAAAGTAGGATTAAAACAGTTAATGTATCCAAGTTCAATTAAGTGCCTGAAATGTAATTTCTTAAAGGTCATTAGTCTGCTGTAGAAGGAGCCTTTAATGCTAAGTACAATGTCTTCGAATTCTTTGTCGTAAAATCCTCCTAGTCCTATGTAGGCCGAAGAAAAGCCTTTGCCTAAAGCTTTTTGTCGCTCATATTCAGTACCGGCGTAAGTTCTCGTTTTGTCTAACCGATTTTCTCTTCCAATTGTGAAGGTAGAATAATAACCGGTTGGAACGTCTTCAGTTCTTCCAAATCCGAATAGAAAGCGTGTGTTGTAAATCTCTTGTCTGAACGCAATAAATTGGAACAACCCATAGCGCCAATTATTGTAAGTCGGGTCGTTGGCTAAGTAGGGTTGGTCTGGGGGTTCTAAGAAATGTTGCTGGTAATAGCGGGCAGATATTGCTCTTCGGCTACGGTTTTCTGCCCCTCGTTTGCTAAACTTTCTGAAGTTAAAAGAATAGGCCATCCAGGTATCAAACATGCGATAATGGTAATTGCGGAAAATTGAATCATGCTGATTTTCTACGTTTATGGACTTGTTGTATTGGAAAGATAGCCCTCCTGCAAAATGGGAATTTGATGAGTATAATGGTCTGTTTAGTTTAACAAAAAATGAACCTTCATAAACTCCTGTATCAATAGCGCCTTGTGTGTTTAGCTGAGAATAGCCGAAATTGAAATCAGTAAATGTGCCTAATAGGTTGTATTTAGTATATGAAAGCGATGTGCCGGTCAAAGGAGTTCTTTCGCCATTTACCTCAATGCCAGCTTCTACAGCTTGTCCCATTCCGTTTATATTGGTGTGGTAGAACTTGGTTCGAACACCTGATAAGTGGGTAACAGGATAAATGGCAAAGCCAGGCCCAAATACATCCTGAGTAAGTACTAATACTTCTACAGAATCGCCTTTTTCATCACATGGGCTTACATAAATTTTTGCATCACGTAAAAAAGGTAAACTTCTTATGTAGCGTGCATTATCAGCCAGGGTATAGCTACTCAACTTTTCATTCTTTTTGAAGAAAAGCGATTTTTCAATTACCGATTGTTGTGTATTGGTGTGCCAGTTATTTAATCGCTCCTTTAAGTTTTGTTTGCCATCGTGTGTAGTTGTAGACAAGCCATTAAAAACAGGAGCATGAGCAAATGAAATCGATTTTATAATCTTGCCTTCATATTTTACATATTCTTTAATGCTTTCTAATTGAATTTGATCATACTCTTCCTTTTTGTTCTTCTTTTTGTAAAGAAAACGACGAGTAAGGGAGTCTATAAAAGATTTATGCCAAAGAGTATCTATTTTAAACGGTCGCCTTTTAATAATAGAATCAGCAGTATGATTAATTAATGGAGAGGCTAAGCATGGCGAGATGGATGAAAGAGATAGCAATAAGCAGGTAATAAGGAGAAAATGTATAAAACATAACCGCACAAAAAATCTTATATACATGTAACTCATTAATGCTTAAACTATTCTTGCTTCCAAAACTACATAATTTGTGTTTTAGTTTAATTAACTGATTGTGCATGCTTTTGTCAGTTCGCACAAGTATTTTTTTTACGTAAATATTTCGAAGATATTGTGGTTCAGCCCAAGAATATATGCTCAATTAAGGCAGAATATAATCTATCCGTTGATATGAATATTAAGATACAGATATTTTTTGCAAATCATGCCATTTGTTAAACTCTTCAGTAATAAGTTGATATTGTTCCGTAAGGGTCTTTATCCAGTAGTCACGTGCCTCCTGATACTTTTTCTGCTTACAGAGTTCAAAAAAGTTTCTGAATCTATCTAAAGTTATTTCGCTCAAATCAAATGAATTGAAATAAATATTTAAAACAGTTAAATGCCTTTTTAGCGATACTTCTGATAAGTTTAGTATATACGGCATGTTGCATGGGCCGTACATAATATCATGCATTTTTACAATAAACTGGAGCAAAGCGGTTTCGGAAAGTTTGCTTTCCGTTTTATTAATCAAGTCTTCCGCTTGTTTTATAGTTTTTGAAGAATAATTTGGAATGGCATATTGTAACAATACAGGGACAATAGTTAAGCGAATAAGATGCGTTTCTTTAAAGGCTTCAGGGGTAATTTCTCTTACTATGGAGCCTTTATAAGGCGAAAGTTCAATGAAGCCCTCAGATTCTAACAATCGAATGGCCTCCCTTACTGGAATACGGCTTACACCAAACTCTTCGGATATACTTTGCTCAATGATGCGTTCTCCTTCTTTATAATGACCAAAAATAATTTCTTGTCGTATTTTATCAGCAACTTTTATAGAAAGTGTTTTTCCAATGCTCTTTTTGGTTTGATTTTTCATTGTGGCAATACTTTGGTTTAACTGTGTTTTAATATTATAGATTTGGAGGTTTAGGTAGAATTTTTTCGAAATAAAGGAAGAAAAATAAGATAATCAATAGCGGTTTCGGGGTGTATCATATTTTATTGAAAAAGGACTTGCTTGTAATTACAATTTTACATTTGTTTATGTATGGCTTTGGTTGTCCAGTTAAATTTAAGAGCAGAGAAGCGGAATAAAAAAGATGCTCCAATAGCAACAATGGCAGCAATTTGTGCATTAATCTTAAAGCCAGCTCCCAAAATTAGAAAAATGATGATGGCAACAATTGATGCAACCGAATAATAATGTCCAGGTTTGAATAATTTAGGTTCTTCTTTGGTGAGCAAATCACGAATTAATCCACCGCCAACAGCATTGATAAAGCCAATGATAAATGCAGCAAAAAGACCCAAATCCATAGCTATGGCTTTTTGCGTCCCAAAAACAGCATACATTCCCAGTGAGATCGCATCAACAACAGAAGTAGTAAACTCCATTTTGTTGTTAAACTTATAAAAATACATCCCAGCTGTACCTGCCAATAATACCATTACTATATACCGGTAATCAAGCAATATAGCAGGAGGGCCATGTTGCAGTAAGATGTCGCGTATTACGGCCCCTCCGGTGCTGGTTACCATAGCGAGTATAAATACACCAATAAAATCATACTTCATATTTATTGCCTTAACCGAACCAGAAAAAGCAAATAGAAATGTGGCAAGCAGGTCAAATAAAATAGGTAATTGGTAGGTTCCTTGAAGCGTAATTTCATCCATAATTATTTCAGATTCTTAGGTCGTAAGATACATCTTTTATCTTTTTGAGGGTTTTAATTTCTGAAGCCCCTTCATTTACATCAACCCGAATGCCTTTATTTGTTTACTAAAAATTAAAAAATAGTATAATTAATTATACATTATTGTATTGAAATGAATTCATAATAATTTATAATTATATTCTTGAAAAACTTTCAAACAGCTGATTGTTAAATAAATAGCTGTTTTAGACTGAAAGTTGTAAAGAAGGTATGATTTATGAGTACTTGCGCTAAGGTTGTTTTGTAGGTAGCTTGTATTCAAAAATCAATCATTCTTAGCTCTCCAAAGTTACCCCTACTGACCCAAAACATTTTGATTGGAGGTGATAAGCTAACCAATCTGCCGAATTTTAATATCTATGAAATGTGTTATTTTATTGGGTTTTATTGCTTTCATGCACCAATCAGTTTGCGCACAGCGTATTTTGTTTAAGGAAAGATCAGCAAATGGGGCCACCACCGAACGTTTTGGTAAATATGTTGATGGAGTAGTGCAGTTTAGTTATTGTCCTTTAAATGTAGTTCAGTACTCAACCCACAATAGTTTTACTTCCATGTCCCAATGGACTTCATCCCCTTCAGGTGCAATTTATTGGACAAATGGTTTTGCTATTTATAAATATGATTTCGAGTTAGGCAGAAATCAGTTAGTTATAGATAAACTTTTTAGAGTAACACAATTAGTTGCCACTGATAAGCATATTTATATTGTCAGTCATCCAGATCAATCCTTGGATGCGCTTAGTAGCCGATATGCAAAAGGGCAGAAGTTGTTACGAATTAATACAACTACTGGAAAGAGAGAGCAGATTTCTGTACCTGATTGGGTGAATTTTGCCAATCTGAGTATATCAGCTGATGAAAACACTATTTCATTCATTCATACAATTAATCATGATGATGAGTCGCTGCAGGAACAACAATTTTGTTTGTATAATTTAGTTTCCAAAAAGGTCTCGATAATTGATCAGGGACAGTTTACCAATAATGAACATTTTGGAATATCTCAAATGCAGAATTCATCTGTTTGGTTAGACAGTAATAGGTTGTTATACTACAAATGTGAGGGTGGTAAAGCTTCTGGTACCATATTTTATTATGATATAAACAACAAAACTCATATAGCTTGGTTAAAGAGCATTGACGATAAAAATATTACTGGATTTAGTTATAGTAACCGATGGTTTTATTTTTTCGACGGGCAAAAGGTTTATAAGACAAAGGATGGGATAAATCGTGAGGTAATGGTGGAGTGGGGAGCCCAGGAAGCATTTTTAGTTAAACAATAAAATTATTTAATAGAAAATTCTTCTGGAAACGAATACCCTTAAGGGCTGATCAATGGTTTTATTTTTCAGATGGTCAGTATCTTCAGCACTAAAGACGGTATAAATAAAGAAGTCGTTGAAGGTGATATGCAGGACTGTATGGGTGAAAAATTAATAATTAATTAAGACTTTAACTTTAATGGTTATAAAGAATAGCTAAGTTTAAAAGCAAAGGCCGGGTCATCCGGCCTCTTGAGTTTGACAGCACTATTTTCTAAAACCTCATTTTTAGGTATGCAGGGCCCATTTTTGGATTGATTTTTCAAAAAAGTGTAGTGTGCCAACTTTTTGTTTTTTCCCTATAGGGACTTTAGATTTGGCCCATGGCCTTTCTAAGGGTAGAAAACAAGAAGTCAGGAAAATATTTACGCATCGTTGAAAGCTATCGCGATGAGAGCGGAATAAGCCGTCATCGTATTTTATATACCCTTGGTAAACTGGAAGACTATACACCAGAAGAGCTAAAACGTATCGGCTCAAAACTTTACGAACTTGGCGGAGGCGACCTGAAAGATCTTCTGGAAATTACCACGGGCGAAAAAGCCCGTTTCAATTATGGTTACTTTCAGGTTTTCTCCAAAGCCCTGTCCCATTATAAACTCCCCCGTTTATTCGGGCAGATCGGCAGCAAGCATAAACTTGGCTTTGACCTGCAGAATGCTGTGCTGTTAATGATTCTTGAGCGCTTGCAGGATCCCTGCAGCAAACGAAGCTCCTATTTCAACCAAAACGAATACCTGGGCATTGAGAAAGTAGAGCTGCAACATCTTTACCGTTCTTTAGATAAGCTGGCCGATTATAACAAAGCGATCCAAAAGCAGATCTATCAAACGGGCCGGGATTTATTCAATCAGCAACTGGATGTTGTTTTCTATGATGTCACCACACTTTATTTTGAAAGTGAACTAGAACAAGAGGGGGCTTTACGACAAAAGGGCTTTAGTAAAGATGGTAAGATTGGTACTACCCAGATCTTGTTTTGCCTGCTGATTGACCGGGATAAACAGCCTATAGGGTATCAGGTATTCAAAGGCGACACGTTCGAAGGTCATACGTTTGAAAAAGCGGTAAAAGACCTGAAGAAAGACTATCAGATCAATCAGGTGATTGTAGTGGCAGACCGGGGGATGCTTTCCAAAAACAATCTTGATGTTACCACCGAAAGCGGGTATGAATTTATTGTAGGCGAAAGGTTAAAGAAGCTTCCCGGTTCCCTCCAGGATTTCCTGCTGGACTTGAAGAACTACCATGGAGAATGGAGCTATAGCGATCATGAAGATCAGCTTGTTATGGTTCGCTATGCAACGATCGAATATCAGGGAAGGGTGATTATTGGGACCTATTCGGCTAAAAGGGCAAAAAAAGATGCCCACGACCGGGCAGAAAAGCTGCAGACAGCCGAAACTTTATTATCCCGCCCCGAACTCCTCAGTAAAAAGGCGGGTCGTTTCTATTTGAAAAAACAAGGTTCACAAACCTATCAGCTGGACCAGGAAAAAATAAAACGCGATGAACGTTTTGACGGCTTTCTGGCTATTGCCACTAACAATAAGAGTCTCTCGGTAAGTGAAACGCTGGAGCAGTATAAACACCTTTACAAAATTGAACATACCTTCCGCACATTTAAATCCCATCTGGAAACCCGTCCAATGTCTCATTGGACAGATAAGCGGATAGAAGGTCATATCTGCCTTTGTTACCTGTCCTATACCTTACTGAACTTCACCTTGCTAAAACTGGAAAAAGCCGGGTTCAAGACGACCGAAGGAAAACTGCGGAAACTTCTCGATAAAATGCAGGTGAGTTTAGTGGAGCAACAGGACAAAAACTATTTCCTACGATCTGCAGCCTCTGAGGAAGAAACTGACTTTCAGCAGAAACTTGGCCTAAAATCGCTCCCTTCAGTATTGAATGTAGCCTCCTTGAATCAATATCTTTAAAATCAACCACTTAGCTATTTCTTGTAGTGTGCCTGATTTTTCGTATCTATTTGGTTATAAATATTTTATGTTATTTTGCTGTCAAACTCAAGAATAAAGAAGTCGTTGAAGGTGATATGCAGGACTGTATGGGTGAAAAATTAATAATTAATTAAGACTTTAACTTTAATGGTTATAAAGAATAGCTAAGTTTAAAAGCAAAGGCCGGGTCATCCGGCCTTTGCTTTATTTAAACAAATTATAAAAGGTTCAAATTATAGGTTACCACGACGAGCTTGCTCCAATTCAATTGCTTCGAACAAAGCTTTGAAGTTTCCTTTACCAAATGAAGTGGCACCTTTACGTTGAATGATTTCGTAGAATACAGTAGGGCGATCTTCGACCGGTTTAGTAAAGATTTGTAACAAGTAACCTTCCTCGTCACGGTCCACTAAAATATTTAAGTCTTTAATAGCCTGAATATCTTCATCAATTTGACCTACACGTTCAAAAAGGTTTTCGTAGTAAGTGTCTGGAACAACAAGGAACTCAATTCCGCGACGGCGAAGCTCTGAAACGGTATGGATGATATCGTCAGTTGCCAAGGCCAAGTGTTGAACTCCTGCCCCATGATAATAATCGATATACTCTTCAATTTGCGATTTCTTTTTACCTTCGGCAGGTTCATTAATAGGAAATTTTACAAAACCGGAACCGTTAGAAACTACTTTCGACATTAATGAAGTGAACTCGGTCGAAATGTCGTGGTCATCAAAAGTGATTAACAATTTGAAACCTAAAACTTCTTCATAAAACTTAACCCACTTGTTCATTTCACCCCATCCAACGTTTCCAACACAGTGATCGATGTATTTTAAACCAACTGGAGTTGTTTGAACTGGAGGGTTTTTAACCTCTACGAAACCTGGTAAAAATGCTCCTTTGTAGTTTTTACGCTCAACAAAAGTGTGAATTGTTTCGCCATAGGTTTTAATAGCTGAGATTTTTACCTCACCAAACTCATCAGTTAAAGTTTTGGTTTCAAACTCAGGTTCTGCACCGCGTTTTACAGTTTCTTGGAAAGACTTTTCAGCATCATCAACCCATAAAGCCAATACTTTTACTCCGTCTCCGTGTACTCGAACGTGCTCTGATATATAGCTGTTTGGATCAAATGAAGTAGTTAACACCAAACGGATTTTCTCTTGCTGCAAAACATAAGAAGCTCTGTCGCGAACACCTGTTTCTGGTCCGGCATAAGCTATTAATTTATAACCGAAAGCTATTTGGTAAAAGTACGCCGACTGTTTTGCGTTACCTACGTAAAACTCTACGTGATCGGTACCTAATAAAGGTAAGAAATCTGTTGCCGGGTTATGGTCTTTATGTAATTCTTGTAATTTATTCACTGTTTCAGCTGTTGCCATGATTTTAAAATTTTTAAGTTGATAACTAGTTATTGGTTTTGCCCAGAGCGTATATTTTTTAGGAGAAGATTCCTCCTTTTGCATTACCACATGGCTAAATGTTCACTTAAAACGGCTAATAACTGCATGTTTTGGTTATTTCTGTAATCACTTAATACTTATTCAATATTTTCCTGCCAAGATTTAAAGTAATCTGGATCTTCAATTTCAACGGCCTCTTCTGTAATCATTAGCGGACGGAACGGGTCAACCATCACAGCAAGTTCTTCTGTAGCATCTTTTCCAATACTTTTTTCTACTGTGCCAGGATGTGGTCCATGAGGGATACCTCCCGGATGTAAGGTAATCTGCCCTTTTTCTACACTTTTACGGCTCATGAAATCACCATCAACGTAATACAACACCTCATCCGAGTCCACATTACTGTGGTTGTAAGGAGCCGGAATAGCTTCAGGGTGATAATCGTATTTACGAGGACAGAAAGAGCACACTACAAAATTATGTGCTTCAAATGTTTGGTGTACTGGAGGTGGTTGGTGTACGCGACCGGTGATTGGCTCAAAGTTATGTATTGAGAATGCATAAGGATAATGATAGCCATCCCAACCGGCAAAATCAAATGGGTGAGTGCCATAGACATAAGGATAGATCAAGCCTTGCTTCTTAATCAATACTTTATAATCTCCGTATTCATCAAAAGTTTCCAAATCCTGTGGGCGGCGAATATCACGCTCACAGAAAGGTGAATGCTCCAATAGCTGTCCAAACTCATTACGATAGCGTTTAGGAGTGCGAATCGGGCTAAATGATTCAACAATGAACAAACGATTGTTTTCATCATTGAATTCAAGTTGATAAATAGTTCCGCGTGGGATGATCAGGTAATCACCATATCCAAACGGGATTTTACCGTAACCGGTTTTCAATGTTCCTGAACCAACGTGGATGAAGATCATCTCATCAGCCTGACTGTTTTTGTAAAAATAGTCAGTCATTGATTTACGCGGCGCTGCCAAGGAGATATGTAAATCGTCATTTACCAAAATCGGCTTGCGACTTTTTAAGTAATCATCTTCAGGTTTAATCTTAAAGCCTTTTAAGCTCGTATGTCGCAAATGTTTTTTACGTGCAATTTTGGGTTCAACTGAAAAAGGTTCTTCAGTTGCTTTTACAATTGTTGGCGGATGACAATGGTATACTAATGAGTAGAGGTTAGAAAAACCTTCAGTTGATACCAATTCCTCAGCGTACAACTTTCCATCAGGTTTACGGAAAACTGTGTGGCGTTTTGCCGGAACAGTGCCCAAACTATGATATATAGGCATATGAAAATAAAATTTAACGAGGTTAAATAAACTGGTTATTGATTGTCAGTGAATTACACTGAATTAAATTTACAAAGAATATAGGGGAAAGTTTAGAAAGAATATTGAGCGAAAACAATTTTAGCAACTAACTCCTTACGGAATAACGCTGTAATCCAGCGGCTTCCCGAAAGTAAAAGTTGTTGTGTTGCATTTAAAATCATTTTCCTATGTCCTGAAATAAAGTTGGGCTAATATAGAAATTATTCTGATTAAAACGTCAATAGGCAGTTCGCATAAAAATTTATAGCTTTGACCACCATAAAAACCTACTCAATGAAGTTAGTTAGCTATAAAACAGAAGACCGTGAACATCTTGGAGTGTTCATCAATGGTCATATTTACAATTTGCATTCATTAAATAAAGCCATTCCTGATAATATCATCGCCTTTTTACAAGGTGGAGATGAGTTGATGGAGAGAGCTAAGCAAATTGACGCCGATATTAAAGACGGTAAATTAGAGGCGAAGGAAGAGATTTTCTTTGAATTATTGGCTCCGGTTCCTAATCCAACCTCGTGTCGTGATGGATATGCTTTCCGTCAACATGTGGCTGCAGCTCGTCGTAATCGCGGAGTGCAAATGATTCCGGAGTTTGATCAATACCCTATTTTCTATTTTACCAATCATAATGCCGTTCAAGGACCTGGAGAAATTGATTGTATGGCAGATCATTTCCAAAAACTTGATTTCGAGTTGGAGGTTGCTGTGGTAATTGGGAAAAAGGGACGCAACATTAAGGCTGTTGATGCTGATGAATATATTGCGGGCTACATGATCATGAACGATATGAGCGCTCGTACACTGCAAATGGAAGAAATGTTGTTGAATTTAGGTCCAGCAAAAGGTAAAGATTTCTCAACAGTGATTGGTCCGTGGTTGGTTACTCCTGATGAACTTGAATCGTTCAGGGTGCCTGCAAAACCTGGTCATATTGGAGCTAGCTACGATTTAAAAATGAAATGCTGGGTAAACGGCAAACTAGTGTCGGATGGATCAGTTGCTGATATGGATTGGACTTTTGCTGAAATTATTGAGCGTTGTGCTTACGGTGTGGATATTTTACCGGGTGATGTTATCGGTTCGGGAACAGTTGGTACTGGATGTTTTCTTGAACTAAACGGTACAGGTAAATTAAACGACCCGAATTATCAAGAACAATGGTTACAAGATGGTGATGTTGTGGAAATGGAAATTACCGGCTTGGGTGTTTTAAGCAATACAATTAAAGCTGCTGATACTGACTTTTCAATCTTAGGGTTGAAAAAGAAATAAATCTAATTTAAATGGACTATTGCGTCTTTACAACTTCGGGAGAATATCTCGTAAGGAGTAAAGACGCAAAGTTTTTTCCTGCAGTCTTCATTTATTATTCTCTCATTTTGTATAATCATGATTTCTCTCGACATAAAATCGCTTAAACCTGCTGAAGTACAAAACTATTTGCAGCATGCTATTGCTCCTCGTCCAATTTGTTTTGCTTCTACAGTTGATGCAGAAGGTAACCCTAACCTGAGTCCTTTCAGTTTCTTCAATTTATTTAGTTCCAATCCTCCAATTTGTGTGTTTTCACCAGCGCGTAGGGTGCGTGATAATACAACAAAGCACACTTTGGAAAACGTGAAGCAAGTACCTGAAGTGGTAATTAATATTGTTTCGTACAATATGGTACAGCAAACTTCACTTGCAAGTACTGAATACCCAAAAGGGGTGAATGAGTTTGAGAAGGCTGGCTTTACCATGTTAAAATCAGATTTAGTGACCCCAATGCGTGTGGCTGAATCACCAGTTCAATTAGAGTGTAAAGTGCGTGAAGTGATTGCACTGGGAACTGAGGGTGGTGCCGGTAATTTGGTGTTGGCTGAAGTGGTGAAAATGCATATCAGTGAACATATTATGAAAGAGGATGGATCGGGAATTGATCAACGCAAGGTAGATCATGTAGCTCGTTTAGGTGGCGATTGGTACTGCCGAGTTACTCCAGAATCATTATTTCACGTGGCTAAGCCTCTTACAACCTTAGGAATTGGAGTTGATAAAATTCCTTCATCAATTAGAAATAGTAACGTGTTAACTGGTAATAATTTAGGTCAGTTAGGTAATGTTGAACATTTGCCAACCGAAGAGGAAATTGAGGCAGTTAAGCTTATTCCGGAAATTAAAGATATTTTTGACTCATTTATTGGAGATAAGAATACGCTTGAAATCCACCTTCATAAAAAAGCTAAGGAATTGTTAGACAAGGGCGAGGTTCTGGAAGCCTGGAAAGTACTACTTTCTCTAAATTAAATCAGCTAAAAAATTAATCGAGACGGGCCAAAGAATTCAGCTTTTGCTCGTCTTTGTTTTTTATTAGCTTTCTGCGTTCTCCTGAACTTGTGAAAAATTTTTTAAATGCTTCTCTGTTAAGATAATATGTGATATTGTCGATACGAGAACTGTGCTTAAACCTAAAAAAAACTGTTTTCCCTAAAACTGAATAAGTAGAATAAGGCCATTCCGATTGATAATTGTATTATCCCTGATATTTGCAGAAACTGTGCTGAATAGTTATTGGCAACTGTCCATGTATCATGATTTAACATGGAAGAAGTTGTTCTGTATCCATAGATACTGTTTATGGTTTTAGGTGGATAAACTTTCTTGATTATTCCTGCGATTATAAAAAAGGGGCCGGCTAATAATGGATTCATAGCAAATATTTTTAGGGTAATTCATGCCTTTATTTTATGCTCATCGGTAATATTTAGAACACAAGCTTTATGTATTTCCTATGAAATTTTCCGTTTTCTTTATAAAGAGACTTTAAGCCTTGACTACGAACTTGTCTTAAACAGTATCAAAACTTTTGTATTCATTTGAGTTCAACTCTTTGAAATTCTTACATTTTAATGAATTAAATTCACTAAAAGCAGCTTCTTTTTAAAGTGTATTCAATTAGATCAATTTTGGTTCCAGTTTGTTGATTGATAATGTTTTATGTTTAATAATTTATGTTAATTGTAGTTTTATAGGTGTTCTGTTTGATAATTGTTAATCCATAACATAAATATCAAAAAAAGCAGGGGCTACCTATGTATACACTAGGCAGCCCTTGCTATGGTTAATAAGGATCTGAAAAGCTATTTAAAATCAGCTTCAGAAATACCTTGGTTTACTTTTACTTCATTTACCTTCATGTCAATTTGCTGTTGCCCAGCAGAGATGGATATGGCATGTGGAATTAACACACCATTTACCAGTTTGTAATCTGAGAATTCAGATGACTGAGTCATCTCTTGTCCATTAGGTAATTTAACGCTTATTTCTTGTTTGAGTAAAAGGCCGGAGTTTACATCAAAATACTTAAAGCTCACATTGCCTGATGGAGAGGTTATCTTCACCTTGTAAACTTCTTTATCGTTTACTTTATCAGTTCCTTCAATCGCCAGAATAAATTTGTCAGCAGCGTAAAATAACTCAGGGAAAGGTGTGCGTTCTTCTTTCTTTTTTGCAATTTCATCAGCTTTTAATGGCATTTTTTGTCCTTGCCTTTCATTATATCCATTCGATCCATCGAAGACTGACTTCATTAATATCATTCCGTTCATGCTCATGATATTGGCTTCTTTATTAGGAGCCATTTGTTTCATGGTTGCATTTAAAGTCATTCCTTGCACTGAAGCTTCTGCATTAACTAAAACAGATTGAATACTTTTTACTTTTTCAGCCCCACCAATTGCTTGAATATATTTATCAATTAGCATTTGTGGGGTGATGTTTGTTGTGCTTTTCTTTTTACTTTTATCAACTGAATTAGCGTATTTATCGAAATAGTTTACTTTATAGCCAAGTTTTTCCAATTTCGGTCCAACTTCGGCAGCTTTCCCTACTACTACAATTCGTGCTTGGTTGGTTAAGAAATACTTTTTGGCCACACGTTGAATATCATCAGCAGAAACAGCGTTGATTTTTTGCAAGAAAGTTTCGTAGAAGTTCTGAGGTAAACCTTCTGTTTCAATGCTTAAGGCATTTTTGGCAATAGTTGCTTTGTCTTCAAGACTCATGGCAAAACTACCATTGTACATATTCATTACTAATTGGATAGCTTCAGGAGCCGCTTTCTCGTTAGCTAAACGATTCATTTCATAAAGAATCTGATAAACGGCGCTATCTGCTACTGCATTACGAACGCTTGCAGTGGCACCAAAGCGCGCTCCAAAGCGATTTGACCCTACTGAAGAATAGGAGCCATAAGTATATCCATGCTTTTCACGTAGGTTTAAGAATAAATAGCCATTTGAACCGCCTCCTAAAATTTGATTAGCAATAATCAGAGCAAAGTAATCAGGATTGTTTTTCGTGTTTTCGACAATATTGGTTATTGTTATTTCCGATTGCACCGCATTAGGAACATCAACCAGATCCACTTCCGTAGTGGCAACATTTACAGGTTTTTTTAATGCAGGTTCATTTAGAGTACCAGGCTTCCAGTTGCCAAAATATTTGGTGGCTAGCTTTTTAGCAGCATCAAGCTTAATGTCTCCAATAAAAATTAGGTATGATTTATTGGGGATGAAATTTTCTTTGTAAGCTGCTTTTACATCGTCAAGTGTAATTCCGTTTAGTTTTTCTTCTGTTTCGAATTCTCCAAATGGGTGATCTGTGCCGAAAGTTAAAGCAGGAACAACCCTTTCCGAAATTGCCTTGGCGCTCTTTTCATTAGATTTTAATCCGGTAACGGCCTGTGACTTAATTTTGTCGAAAGACTCCTTCGGAAATGAAGGGTTTAGAGCAGCATCAGCCATCAATTCAAATGCTTTATCAAAATATTTGGTTAAAGCAGAAGCGGATGCGCCGCTGGCTGAAGCTCCAACGCTAGCTCCCATAAAGTCAACTTCTTCATCAAATTGAGCCTTTGTGCGAGTAAGTGTACCTTCATTTAACATTGAACTCATTAAACCAGAGACTCCTGCTTTAGCGCCTTCAACTTTAGGTATGCGGTTAAAAGAAAGTGTTACAGAAACTTTAGGCAATTTATGATCTTCTACCAATAATACTTTTATTCCGTTTGGTAAAGTAAATGTTTGAGGTTTACCTAAATTTATTACCGGAGCAGGCCCTGCAGCTGGTTTTCTGCTACGATCAATTGTTTGTGCAATAACTGAGGTACAGATTAAAGCAATTACAGCTGTACTCAAAAATATCTTTTTCATGATTTTGTCAGTTCTAAATAATTATTGGGTGCTTTTTGGTAAATAATACAATAATACGCGTTGATTAGGGCTTAAGTATTTTTTAGCCACATCCCTAATTTCTTCGCGTGTAATAGAACGATAAATATCAATTTCAGTATTGATCAAGTTGGTGTTTTTGTGGAAAGTGTATGCGTCAGCAAGGTTGTTGGCAATGCCTTCTACTCCTTTGTTGGCACTAACAAAATTGTTTTCCATAATGTTGCGCAGCTTTTCAAAATCCCTTTCCGAAACTAATTCGTTTTGTATCTTTTTAACTTCCTCATCTATATCCTTTAACAAATCATTAAGACTCGTATTGTTATTAGGCAGGGCATAAGTAATATATGCACCATAATCTTCTAATGAGTAATTAAATGCACCAACTTGTAAGGCATTTTTCTTGTCGTCAACCATTTTTTTATACAAGCGAGAGCTTCCTCCTTCTGATAAAATAGTCGAAATCATATTTAAAACATAGGAGTCTCTGGTTTTCATACCAGGAACACGATACGCAGTAATAATAGCCGGCAATTGAATGTTAGCATCATAGACGCTGTCAATAATAGGTTTAGAGATTGGGGCTTCAGTAACTTGTGGTTGCATTATAGCTGTACCTTTGGGAACTGCCGAAAAATATGCATTAATAAGTTTCTTGGTTTTTTCTGTTTCAAAGTCTCCCGCAATTATCAAGCAGGCATTGTTAGGGGCATAAAACTTTTTGAAGAAAGCTTTGAACTCATCCAGTTTGGCTGCGTCTAGATCTGCCATTGATCCGATAGTTTGCCAATGGTAAGGATGATTAGTAAATAAACGTTTAAATACTTCCTCTGCAAAGCGTCCATATGGCTGGTTGTCAACTCGCAGGCGCTTTTCCTCTTTTACAACTTCGTTTTGTGTTTTAACCCCTATATCATTAATTACCGGGTGAAACATGCGCTCTGATTCGAGCCATAAGCCTGTTTCCAGCTCATTTGAAGGTAACACTTCATAATAATAGGTACGATCTTGGGTTGTGTTAGCATTGTTTTGTCCACCAGCCTGTGAAACAATTTTCATGAACTCACCCCGCTTAATGTTATCTGAGCCTTCAAATAACAAGTGTTCAAAGAAATGGGCAAACCCGGTGCGGCCAACAACTTCGTTCTTTGAACCTACATGGTACATTACTGAAACTGTAACAACTGGCGCAGAATTGTCTTTATGTAAAATTACATGTAAGCCATTGTCAAGATCATACTCTGTGAACTCAACTTTTTGGGCATAAATAGATGAGCTGAAGCCCCAAAAGAGAGCAATAGCTCCAATTAGCCTTTTTTTCATATAAATTAAATAGATTAAATTGAAGGTTAAATTATGCCGCTAATTTAGAAATTCATATAAAGAATGTATACAAAACCTTGACGGTATGTAAAATATTACACTAAAATAAATGTAAAGGTGATTTTGAAAGGGAAGAGGATGTCAGGAGAATATTGGAACACAAAAAGCTCAATCCTAAAGGATTAAGCTTTTATGTATATCGTAAGTCAAAATTATTGACTAGCTTAATTTGCTTACAAACTTAGCTAACTTAGATTTGTTGTTAGCAGCTTTGTTTTTGTGAATAACGTTTTTCTTAGCTAAACGATCTAACATAGAAGAAACTTTTCTGTAAAGTTCAGTAGCTTCTGCTTTACTGTTCATTCCACGTAATTTTTTGATAGCGTTACGAGTAGTTTTAGCCTGGTAACGGTTTCTTAAACGTTTAGTTGCGTTAGCACGAATTCTTTTTATCGCTGATTTATGATTTGCCATGATATTATTAAACTCTTTTCTAAAAGGACTGCAAATATAGAGGTATTAATTTAAAATGCAAACTACATTTTAAAAATTAAGCTATTGTGTTTTAGTTCTATTCCGCCGATGCAAAGATATAAAAACTGTGATCCTTTAGGCATAAAACCTGATATTAATTTTTTATGGATTTATCTGATGTTTCTTCATTAAATTCATGCGGTTTTTGATAGGTTATTTTAATTAAAAACCGCACGAAAGGGGATTTTAAACGACTAAATATTTACTACGGACGAGTAGAAATTAGAAATAATTTTATCTAGTTGTTCCCATTCTATTAAGAACCCATCGTGCCCAAAGAAGGAATCAATTTCGACATACTTGGCGTTGTTTATATGTTGAGCCAGAAACTTTTGCTCACCTGGTGGGAATAATAAATCAGAACTTATTCCAACGCTAAGTGTCTTAGCCTTGATTTTTGATAGTGCCAATTCAACTCCTCCACGGCAGCGTCCAACATTGTGTGAGTCCATAGCTTTACTTAGGTGCCAATAGGAAAATGCGTTGAAGCGTTTCACTAGTTTATCACCCTGGTAAGCCTGGTAAGAACTTGCTTTATAATCATCAATTTTATTAATGTCAGCCTCTTTTTGAGTGATCTTGTATGCATCATAATGGCGATAGCTTAATAGGGCCATAGAACGCGCTGCTTTCATGCCCGCCAATCCAGCATCAGGACTGTTGTTTTTCCATGTTGAGTCGGCTGTAATGGCTAAACGCTGACTTTCATTGAACGCTATGCCCCACGGAGAATGGAATGCATTGGTAGCAATTAAAAATAGGTTCTTAATTAAATCAGGTTGTTCTATAGCCCATTCCATAGCTTGTTGGCCACCCACTGAACCACCGATTACAGTATGAATTTGATCAATTTCAAGATGCTTCCTTAAAATATCATGAGCTCGTGCCATGTCCCGGGTTGTTACCTGCGGAAAGGTATGATAATAAGCTGTTCCGGTTTCAGGATTAATTGATAAAGGGCCTGTTGTGCCGTAACAAGAGCCTAAAATATTTGCACAAATAATATAATGCTGTTCAGGATCGAAAACTTTTCCAGGACCAACCACTCCACTCCACCAATCACTTACATCGGCATTAGCAGTTAATGCATGGCATATCCAAATAACATTGTCTTTTTCTCGGTTTAATTTTCCTGTACTGAAATAAGTAATGTCTATTTGGGATAATACAGCCCCAGATTCTAATTCAAATGGGTTGTTATACGTAAATTTCTGAATCATCAATGCTATTCTTCACTAAAAACAAGTATCTGAAATTAGAAACCTCGGATGCTTGATTAATTTAACTTAATTATCTATTCTCAAAAAAGCTCTTTGTTCAATTCTATTTGCTCTATTAGTTACAGGATGATGTTATCATCGTTTTTACATTACCAATATTTTCTACCTGTAATTTTAAATGATAAACCCTCAATAATTTGAAGAATGATAATCATTGTAGTTACTGGTTAACGAAAAATGCGTTATTTCTAGCGAAATAATGGCTTTGTTAATGCGAACTAATAAAAGTTGAAGTGTTTGTTTCATTTGCTGTAACTTTTATATCTCCCCAAAGGGGCAGGAAGTGGCACCTTTCCAGTTTGGGGGTTGCCAGAGGGTCACAGAGCCTGTTCTCTCGCCTCTTCTGTATAAGAATTCCAGTTGCTCAGAAAAGCAAAGAAGTAATTCGAAGGTCAAAGATAAGTTTATGGTTTTCAGAATTCCAAATTTATTTTGGATTGAATTTATTGTGGAAAACAAAAAGCGGCTGTTTCAGATCAAATGAAACAGCCGCTTTTTGTAGTATTAAAATTCTTTAATTTATGCATAAGTATTTAACATAACTGGCATAACCAGCATTAATACATCCTCATTTTCTTCCTGGTTAGTAGGGAAGAGGATGCCTGCACGGTTAGGAGTTGACATTTCGAGAATTACCTCCTGGCAGTCAAGGTTGTTTAACATCTCAATTAAAAAGCGAGCGTTAAAGCCAATTTCTAAATCTTCACCATTGTACTGACAGGTTAAGCGCTCGTAAGCTTCGTTTGAAAAGTCTAAGTCTTCTGAAGAAATGTTTAGTTCGCTCCCTGAAATTTTTAAACGTACCTGGTGGGTAGTTTTGTTCGCATAGATTACCACGCGTTTCAATGAACTTAAAAACTGAGCGCGCTCAATGGTTAACTTATTTGGGTTGTTTTGAGGTATAACCGCTTCGTAATCAGGGTAGCGCTCGTCAATTAAGCGACAAATTAAGCTGATGCTATTAAAACGGAAAAATGCACTGCTGTTGTTGTAGTCAATTTGTACAGCCACATCTTCTGCCGGTAATGAACTTTTCAATAAGTTCAAGGCCTTTTTAGGCAAAATAAAAGATGATGCTGATTCGGCTTGTGTATCTGAGCGACGGTAGCGAACCAATTTGTGTGCATCCGTAGCAACAAAGGTAATGTTGGACGGCGTTAATTGACAGTAAACCCCAGTCATCGCCGGGCGTAACTCATCATTTGATACAGCAAACAAAGTTTTGCTAATTGCTTCGGCAAGTACAGAGGCGGTAATTGAAATAGTGTTAGCATTTTCAACCACAGGAATTTTAGGAAAATCATCTCCGTTTTCACCTGCCAATTTATATTTACCATCACCGGCGTTAATTTCAACGGCAAACGAGTTATTATCGATAGTGAAAGTTACCGGTTGTTCAGGCAAGGTTTTCAGCGTGTCTAGTAAAATACGCGAAGGAATGGCGATTTTACCGTTTTCTTTTGCTTCAACTGGTAAGCTAGTGGTCATTGAAGTTTGTAAATCGGTAGCCGAAACAGTAAGAGTACCATCGTTAATTTCAAATAAAAAGTTCTCCAAAATTGGTAAAACTGTATTACTGCTCAGCGCTCCGCTGATTGCTTGTAATTGTTTTAATAAGGTACTTGTTGAAACAATAAATTTCATGTGCGTATGATTAGTTTTTTATCGCCCTAAAGCATTTATACAAAAGAAAAGTTAATACAAATGGCTTAAAGGCTTGTTTCGTATCTGTGCTATTCTGGGGCCTAAAATAGGTCTAACTTTTAACAATAAAAAGTTGAAAGTATCAACGTTTGGTTAATAAACCAAGTAACTGAAGTGCTAAAGTTTTAAACAAAACGGGCGGAAATGTTAAAATTGGCCCAACTGTTAAGAAATTAAATGAATTAATGAGGACTTGAAGATGTAAATCAACGCTGACCAAAAAGCTATCGCGATCATAAAATGACCTAGTATTTTTCCTTTATTGTGGTAAAAACGGGTTGCCAAAATGCAAGCGAGCGGAATAGTGATCAGTATCGGAGCTAAAAATGCGATACCCCATAGACCATAATCGTCTCTCAGTTTAACTATTAAACGGCGATGTTTTATACTGCGTTGCTTTTTTTCTTTAGGTGGATGAGTGATGGCCTTTTTTAATGCAAGCCGGTGAAAGAATTGATACATAACATCACCGAAAAAGATAAATGTTGAAGAACCAATAAAACCAGCTGTTAAGCCAAAGGTCATAGCTTCCAGGAAATTATAATCTTCTTTGGTGATGAAAACAGGGTAAAAAAAGAAAAACTTAACCGATGAAAGCAGCAAAAAGCTTATATACTCCAATAATTGCATGATTTCTTAAGAGCGCTGATGGAAAAATGATTTCTATAATTTACGAAAAACAAGGTGATAAACTACTAAGATTTGAGAAGTTTTTTCGGGAGGTAAATTATGTAAAAAGAGCATTTTTGAAGTTTCTGTGTTTAGTTTTTGAGGTGGTGTCAGGTTTGATTGTCAGTGTTTTGTTTGGTAATTTTAACATTGTGTTTTATTTCCAAATGTTCATTATTAATACGATTACCAATGAACGTAGCAGTAAAAATGGCCTTAGCTGTTTCGAGTCGTGTTATCAAGCAAGGCGGAATGATTCCTGAAAAATATACCTGCGAGGGAATAAATGTGAATCCTCCCTTGACAATTAAAGAAATACCTGAAAATGCACAATGCCTGGTTTTAATTGTGGATGATCCCGATGCTCCTATGGGCACCTGGAATCACTGGCTTGTTTGGAATATCGATACGGATGAAGAAATCAAAGAAAACTCAATTCCGGGTATAGAAGGGATAAACGATTTTCGACAACATCATTACGGAGGGCCTTGTCCTCCATCAGGCACTCACCGATATTTCTTTAAAGTGTACGCCTTGAATAAACTGTTAAAATTAAAAGCCGATTCACGAAAGGAAAGCCTGTTAGAAGCAATGGAAAATCATATTGTTGCTTATGGTGAGCTGATGGGGACATATAAAAGACAATGATCATATTAAAACTACATATGTAGCGGCAATAGAATTATTTCTTCCTGTTAAAAGAATCGTGTGAATAAGGAGGATCGACTATTTATTGGTTTTACCGGCGATGTAATGATAGGAAGGCTGGTTAATAGCCAAATTAAAAATAGCAATCATAGCTATGTGTGGGGAAATGTTTTGCCACTGTTGCAAAGCACAGATTTGAACATTATCAACCTTGAAACAGCTTTAACCCGCAGTCATGATCTGGCCTTAAAGACCTTTAACTTCAAAGCTGATCCTGAGCATATCTCCGTATTAACCAAAGCCCGAATTGATGCCGTGAACCTGGCAAATAACCATGTGCTTGATTATGGTGTAGCCGGATTGTGGGATACAATTAAAATGCTTCAAATGGCAGGAGTTAAATATGCTGGCGCCGGCGAAAACTCTGCTGCTGCAGCCCGGCCCGCAATATTTACCAAATGTAACATTCGGATTGGCTTATTGGGATTTACGGACAATGAACCCGGATGGCAAGCAACAGCTGATACTCCCGGTATTAATTATGTTTCCGTGGGAGATACTGAAAAGATAAAAAAAGATATAGAATCGGTCAGGGAAATGGTTGATTTATTAATCGTTAGTATTCATTGGGGACCTAATATGCGTGAACGGCCAAACACCCGATTTGTTGATTTTGCACACTTTATGATTGATGGTGGGGTAGATATTATTTATGGTCATAGTGCTCATATCTTTCAAGGGATAGAATGGTATAACGGAAAACTTATTATGTATGATACAGGGGATTTTGTAGATGATTACAAGGTTACTCCGGCGTTCAGAAACGACCTTTCCTTTTTCTTTGTTTGTGAAGTGGATAAAAAAGAAATTAAGGGTTTAAAGCTGTTTCCGGTTTTGATTTCGAATTGCCAGGTTAATCTGGCCACAGGAGCAGACTACAAATGGGCTATTTCGCATATGCAAATTCTCTGTTCCCAATTTGACACAGAGGTGATGGAGAATGGTGAAGTTTTACATTAAAAAGGGATATTGAATAATTGATAATAGTGCTTAATGTCCACTTATTGATGAAATACAAGGCATAAAGCTTTTACCTGTTTATTCCCCTGGTGCACCTAAATTTGAGTTCTCAGTCATTGTAACGGACAGCCAAACCAACGATATTGAAAAATTTAATTAAACGAAATTTAAACGGAAAGAAAATACTAATTCTGTTCATGCTGACAAACATCGTGTATGCAATTATGATTACAGTAACTATTCCGAAAGTAATGAACTTTGCAGATGGAATGAAGTTGTTAGATATGTTGCCGACAGGCTACAATGAAGATTACGTTAATTCTCTTTTAAATGCCTTGGGTTCAGACGGTAGAAACGCTTATTTATTTCAGCAAATCCCGTTAGATTTAATTTATCCTTGTTTATTTGGAGTGACTTATTGTTTGGTTTTTGCATTTATCATAAAGAAAATTAACAAAGAAGACAGCTTTTTATTCTATCTCTGTTTTGTACCTGTTTTTGCGGGCATCTTTGACTATTTGGAAAACATCGGAATAATTACAATGTTGAAAAGTTATCCCGACAATTCCACGATAATGACGCAACTGACAAACATCTTTTCAATTTTGAAAAGCACATTGACGGCAATTTATTTTGTAACATTAATAATCGCATTACTGACACTATTGACAAAATATATTATATCCCGAAACGAGAAAACAACGCACAGCTAACACGATTTTACGTCAGGCGGGCTGACGTGCAAGCTTGGAGCTTTGTGCTACTATTCAAGTTCAGTGCTTATTGACAGTTTTGTGCTCCGAAACCCGCCCGAACGCAACGTCCGAAAACGTTACACGCCACTTTTAATAGGCAATTTTTGTGCTTTTTGCGGCAGACCTTTCGACAACCAAACGCATAAATCCTTAGACTTTTTCGCTTGACTTTAATTTACAACCAGCAAAGCGGTTAAAAGCTTTGTGTTCACTCGGAGCGGAGTTGACCTCTCTTTTAGTGGAGTTAATCTCGCTTGGAATTAACCTTGAGAAGGAGCACATATGTACAGCTTCAGATGAATGATGTTTGTCATTCCCACAGTTGATCTTCGTCAGAAATTTTCAGTTTTTTTTAAACTATCTTCAAAAAGTTGATAGATCATTAAACCCTTTCTTTACAAACATCAAAAAGCCGAGTATATAAACCCGCATGCATGGCACTATTGGGGGAATGACTCATGAAATATAAGCGCATTTTCATCACTCACTACGGCGGACCTGATGAACTCCGCATAGTTGAAGAAGAATGTCCTGAGCCAAAGAAAGGTGAAGTGAGAGTAAGAGTACTGGCTGCAGGCGTTTCTTTGCCCGACGTTATGATGCGGGAGGGTATTCATCCTGAAACGCCCAGGCTACCCTTCACACCAGGTTGGGATTTGGTTGGTGCGGTAGACCGTCTTGGCGACGATGTTTCAGGAATTCAAACAGGTCAGATAGTTGCTGCGCTCCCCATCTTTGGCGCATATACAGAATATGTCTGCTTGCCACAAAGTAACCTGGTTCATGTGCCACCCGGGCTAAATGCCGCTGAAGCCGTTAGTCTCATTTTGAACTACGTCACCGCATATCAAATGCTGCACCGTACCGCGAAAGTCAAAAAAGGGCAAAAGGTCTTGATTCACGGAGCTGCAGGCGGCGTGGGTACAGCCCTCCTGCAACTTGGACGCCTCGCCGGGTTGGATATGTACGGTACATGTAAATCAAAAGATGCAGGGGCCGTTTCCGATATGGGCTGTATTCCCATTGATTACGAGCACCAGGATTTTGTAAAAGAAATTCAACGCCTTACCGGCGACGGTGTTGACGCTGTCTTTGAAAGCATCGGTGGCTCCCATATCTGGCTTTCGCGCAAGACCCTACGGCGTGGCGGGAAAGTGGTAGCTTTTGGGCTTACCGGCTCGCTGCAGGGGGGACGATCGACTTTAGGTCGTCAGGGTAGTCGTCAACGCTACCGTGCGATCTCCAACTTCGGATTGTACATCGCCCTCAGTTGGATACTCCCCGGTCGCAAACGAGTGGTCCCCTATAGCATCCAGTGGCTCATGCGACTGAAACCGGAGTTTTTTCGACAGGATTTGATGGCATTGTTTGACCTCCTAAAGCAGCAAAAAATCAAACCGCTCATCGCACAGCGATTTCCACTTGCTGATGCCAGAAAAGCACATGAACTACTCGGAAAAGGGGGAGTGATGGGTAAGATTGTGCTTATGTGCAACGGGGCATCAATTGAATAAGGAACTGCGAACGTTGGCTGATTAATAGAAGGTGAGGGTTGAACCCTGCAGAAAAAGCGGGGCAACTTTGTTCTTACAACCTAATAATAACTTTACGTCACGGCGACTAAGACACATGTGCTTTCATCGTGCCTTCGGCAAACCCATTGGGCGTCATATTTAGACAACAGTCCGTAATTTGAAAATAAATTTTACTCGCTCGTTCGCATCATCTCTTTTACTGATTAACATCATTTTTTTAATTGATAAAGTTCTTTTCTTGCTGTGTAGTTCTTACCTATAAATGAAATATTAAAATGATCAATTCAAAGAAAATCGCCGGATTGGTTGGTCCGATTAGTATTGCACTCACTATATCCGAAATGTCGAGTTTTCATATCTGGACTGTCAATATCGCTCCTGTTATTTATCTCAATGGAACTTTATTATTTGTTGCAGGACTTTCCATCATCCGTGTGCACAACCATTGGAGAGGTTGGCCCGTGTTGGTTACGCTTACGGGCTGGTTTTGTATTCTTGGTGGCCTGTACAAAATGTTTGTTCCGGAGGCACCCCAAGCACCACAAAATACTGCAACATATGTAGGACTGGGGATTCTTTTTGCCATTGGAATTTTTTTGACATTCAAAGCCTACGGCAGAAAAGAAAGCGATACCGGCACTTCAAAAATTAGGTATGCTGTTGTCTTTTGCTTATTGTTGCTCTCTGTTTTTCAAGTACTGTTATTGACCATTCACATACATGTGCCAAGAACAGTACAATTTGATTCTTCGCTTCCCTCAGTAGAAATTAACGGTTATAAGTACCATATGGAAATCTTTGGTTCTGCAGACTCTACGCCGCTTATTGTGGTACACGGCGGGCCGGGGCTTGATTACGAATATTTGAAACCTTTAAAGGAACTGTCGAATGATTATCGAGTTATTTTTTATGACCAGAGAGGCACCGGTTTGTCTCCACGGGTAGATAAAAAACTTCTTACGATAGAACAAAACTTAGATGACCTGCATTCGATTGTGCAGCATTTTTCCAATGGTAAAAAAGTAAAACTCATTGGCCACTCCTGGGGTGCAACGCTGGTGGTTGGATATTTATCAAAACATCCCGAAATGGTTTCTCAAGCAGTAATTGTCGAGCCTTTTATTCTCTATCCCGGTGCTCCGGTAAAAGAATGGGTGGTAAAATTTAAAAATATGGGTTCTATGGTGTCTTTTTGGGAAATTGGTTCAAGCGTCATTTATTACCCCTTTGTCAGTAAAGAAGATGGACAGGAGGGCTATGAGTATGTCGGAACCAAAATAGCTGGTAAGAATAAGCCTGGCCCGCCCTACAATTGCCCAGGACAGGACTTACCGACGAATATATTTAAGCGGATAGGATACGATGCATATAACACTATTTTAAAGCCTGTAATGGATAACCCTAATTCTATGAGGTATGATTTCACTAATGGAATTGCAGCCTACCATGGTGATTTGTTGTTGATGAGTGGCGAATGCAGTATTCTTGGGCCTGCCTACCAGGAAAAATATACAATTCCAAAACTACCGCCACAAACTATTCACATAAAAGCCGCAAACATGGGGCATCACATGATTACACTGAATACAGACTGGGCTCTCAAAACTATAAGGAAATTTTTAAACCATAATAATGGTGAAGAAACATTAAAGTGACTGAACTCTATTAGAAATGGAAAACTATTTTTTGACCTTGCTACAACATAAATAACCAGAGTGGGCGACGTGCAATTCTGAACTTATTACCTATTACCTAATTAATAACTTTACACCACGGCGGAGGAGGACGCAGGTGTATTCATCTCGCCTTCGGGCAAGCGCAATCCGTTACACGCCACTTTTAATCGGCAATTTTTGTGCTTTTTTCGGCAGACCTTTCGACAACCAAACGCATCCTTAGACTTTTTCGCTTGACTTTAATTTACAACCAACAAAGTGGTTAAAAGCTTTGTGTTCACTCGGAGCGGAGTTAACCTCGCTGGAGTGGAATTAACTTCGCATTGAGCGAAATTGTGTTCATTCAACGGAGTTGACCTCACTTTTAGTGGGGCTGACTTCACTTTTAACTCGGAAGACTTGTTAGTTAATACTACCAGCCAGCGACCTATTCCTGCAATACATCTTTTCCATTTAACTACACCGCATATTTCCTTCTCCTATAAAACGAATGCCCGATAGCAAACAGCAATACCAAACCCACCGGAACAATAGTATTGATTAACTGCCATTGTAGGCGTTGGGCACGAATCTTTTCTTTGTCCAACAACCTGATTTTAATTTCTTTGGTACGAAGTGTCAATAAACCAGAGTCATCACTTAAATAATCAATGCTGTTTTCAACAAACACCTTGTTGGCAAAGGTTTGGTTGGTGTATTTATCAAAACCTAAAGGGAAAATTTGTTTGTCCAAGGCTGATACATCATTTCTAATCACATCACCATCGGCTACAATAATGATCTTACTTTCTTTATTTTCAGCTTTAAAGGGAGTACTTAAATCGGCACCTTCAATGTTCCGGTTATTGAAGGTCGAACTGAATTTACCTTCCAACAAAACGGCGGCATTTTGAACGCCGGCTTTAAATTGGTTAGGATCCGGTTCTTCCTGTACACTGGCCAGTGAAAGCATGGCCGGTACCTTTGCCTTGCGCGTATACGGCGAGGTAGTTAATAAAATGGTCTTTCGAATGTTTTTATTACCGATTGTGTCAATAGAATTGGTGAACTGACAACGAACAGCGTCTAAATTGCGAACGATTGGATGACTAGATGTCGAAATCAATAATGGGTAATAAATCCAGGGTAAAAGTTCTTGTTGAGCCTGATTGCCTTCTCCTAAAATAACCGGGATGCGTGCGCAATACACATCTTCCACTAAATCATAGTTAATACGAACACCGTAACGGAATAGCTGGTCATCCAAATTCAAACTCAAAGGGTAAGCCAATGACATGCCTCGGGTTCTGATGCTGTCCGTTTCGGCATTAACCTGGTCGAGCAGTAAGAATAATCGTCCACCATTTACTAAAAACTGATCGAGCTTGTATTTTTCGGTTTCGGCAAAAGCTTTAGTAGGCTTAGCAATAACAAGAGTCTTAAACTTTATTAAGTCCACAAGTTTTACCTGATTTAAATCAATACTGCGCAATTCGTAGGATTGGGCCAGGGTGCGACCTATGTCTGATAAATGCTGATAATCGAGTTCATTATGTCCAATGGTAAACCCTATTAAGGATTTATTTTTTTCTGAAAGTTTCTTAATAGAGGAGGCTAGTTGGTACTCAATGTTTTCTATGGAGGAGTTAATTGCTTCTTCCTGAGTGCCGGCACCTGCCCGGCTACTGTTTTGTAATAAATTTAAAGGTAATTGACGGCCTTCATAGTGAACTAATGCTCCCGGAATGATGATTTTTTGTGTATTGCCCTTGTCGGTTTTCATCATCAGGTTGGTAGGATGTAAACCCTGTTTTGCCAACGAATCAATCATTGCATTCTGTTGTTCCACATTGGTTGAAGCTATTGGATCAATAAAGTTGAAATAGAGTTTACCCTTTGAATAGGCCTTAAACTCATCAAGCATTTCCAATGTCGATTTTCTTAAACGTTTGAAATTGGCAGGCAATTCCCCGTCCAGGTAAACATTTACTACCACTTCGTTTTCGAGCTTAGCAAGTATGTTTTTGGTAGTTTCTGATAAGGTATATCGTTTCTCCTTGGTAAAATCTATTCGGGTGAAATATAATGAAGTGAGCCAGTTGATAATTATTACAACAGCGATAAATGCTGCCAGCTCGAGTATATGTTTTTGTTTTAAATTTTTCATTTAATTAATCAACTATTAATTACAAGTTATTAACTACCATTTTCTGGCCGACAGAACTGTTTTAGTGGCTGCCAGAAAAACGGCTGTAAAACTTAAAAAGTAGAATAAATCACGTGTGTCAAGCACTCCTCTACTAATTGATTGATAGTGTGCGTTAATGCCAAGGTTAATGAGTATGGTTGAAAAAGAACCTAATGAAGTGATCGAGCTCAAAGATTCGAAACCATTAAAGGCAATAAAGCAGATAAATACTGCAATTATAAATGCTACAATTTGATTGTTGGTGATGGATGAACTGAAAATGCCAATGGCAGTAAAGGCACATCCTAATAGCAATAGTCCAATATATGATCCTAATACAGCACCGGAGTCGATATTGCCAGGAATGGCTCCCAATTCATGAACCGAAAAATAATATACCAGAGTAGGTATTAATGCAAAAATTACTAGTAATAATCCGGCACTAAATTTACCCAGGATGATTTGCCAATCGGTAACTGGACTAGTAGTCAGTAGTTCAAAAGTTCCTTCCTTTTTCTCTTCTGCAAATGAACGCATGGTAATTGCCGGAATCAGGAACATAAACACATAGGGGGCAATGTAGAAAAGACTATCGAGGCCTGCATACCCATAATCCAAAATGCTGGAATCTGGGAATACCCATAAAAACAGACCTGTTATTACTAAAAAAAAGATAATGGTAACATAGGCTACCATCGAACTTAAAAATTCTGAAATTTCTTTTTTGAGTATAGTGAACATTAATAATTGTCGGGTTATAAGGTATTAGTAGATTTTGTCAGGTTTATGAAAATGTCTTCCAATGAGTTTTCTTCTTGCTTTGAACTTAGCAATGCGAGGTTATTTTCTTTGGCGAAATCAAAAATTTGCTTCCGTATATCAGTGTGACTGCATAGTTTCCACTCCTTTGCACTGAGTCGTTCAATTTGAGTAACTTCATGAATTTGCTCGAGTTGTTCTACTGAAACAGCTTGATCAAACTCTACATAAAATGTAAAGCCGCCTGAAATCAGATTTTTTAGATTAGAGGTTTTATCATTTGCAACAATTTGACCTTTGTTTATAATGATTACCTGATCACAAATAGCCTCCACTTCTTGCATGATATGCGTGGAGAAAATTACAGTTTTTTCTTTGCCGATGTTTTTTATCAAACCTCTGATTTCGGCTAATTGATTAGGATCTAAACCAGTAGTAGGTTCATCTAAAATAAGCACTTGTGGATTATGCATTATTGCTTGAGCCAAACCAACACGTTGACGGTAGCCTTTTGATAGCTGACTGATTTTCTTGTGTTGTTCAATACCGAGTCCAGTTAGTTCAATTACTTCCGCAATACGCTTGGTGGGTGAGTTAAGTTTGTGTAATGAGGCAGTAAAAGCCAAAAACTCTTTTACATACATCTCTAAATACAAAGGATTGTGTTCTGGCAGGTAACCAATGTTTTTGCGAACATCCAGTGATTGAGTAGTAATATCGAAGCCACAAACCGAAGCTTTGCCTGAAGTTGGAGGGATGTAGCCAGTAAGCATTTTCATTGTGGTAGATTTTCCTGCTCCATTTGGCCCTAAAAAGCCAAGAATTTTGCCAGGATTTGCTTCAAATGAAATATTGTTAACGGCCGTTTGTTTTTGGTATTGTTTGGTTAATTGTTCAACTATTACCGACATATGCGTAATTAATGAGTGAATGATAGTTGTCAAAGCTTAAAAATAAATCATTCAAAAAAGCATTTGCGAAAGTAAGAAAAGGAACTTAATCCCAAATAATAAACTGATTAATCTCTTTGGTTGATATTCAATCAATACTTAATCTATTTATTAAGTTTCTCTTATGTTTTTAACTGATAAAAAATATCTTTGCCTACTATGAGCAAAAACAACGACGAACTTTTTAAAAACGTTATCTCTCACTCTAAAGAGTACGGATTTGTATTCCCTTCAAGCGAAATTTACGATGGTTTAAGCGCTGTTTATGATTATGGGCAGTTAGGTGCTGAACTAAAGAATAATATTAAAACCTACTGGTGGAAAGCCATGGTACAAATGCATGAAAATATTGTGGGTATTGATGCCGCAATTTTTATGCACCCTAAAGTATGGAAAGCTTCTGGTCACGTTGATGGCTTTAGTGATCCGATGATTGACAATAAAGACTCAAAAAAGCGTTACCGTGCCGATCAGTTACTGGAAGATAAAATTGCCAGATACGAGAAAGACGGTAAAACTCAAAAAGCGGAGGAACTTCAGTTTAAAATGGATGAATATCTCAAAGCTGAAGATTTGCCAGGATTAAAAGAATTGATCATAGAGCATGAGATAGCTTGTCCGGTTTCAGGTACACGCAATTGGACCGATGTTCGTCAGTTTAACCTGATGTTCTCAACCCAGATGGGAGCAATGGCTGATGAGGCTGATGTCGTTTATCTACGTCCGGAAACTGCTCAAGGTATCTTTGTTAACTTCTTGAACGTTCAGAAAACCGGTCGTATGAAAGTGCCTTTTGGTATTGCTCAAATTGGTAAGGCATTCCGTAACGAGGTAATTGCTCGTCAGTTCATTATGCGTATGCGCGAGTTTGAACAAATGGAGATGCAATTCTTTGTTCGCCCAGGTACCGAAATGGAGTGGTACAATTACTGGAAAGAAGCCCGCCTGAAATGGCATAATGCTTTGGGGAATAATTCAGAAAAGTACCGTTTCCATGACCATACTAAGCTTGCTCACTATGCCAATGCTGCAGTAGATATTGAGTTTGAGTTCCCATTCGGATTTAAGGAAGTGGAGGGTATTCACTCGCGTACCGATTTCGACTTAATTCAGCATCAGGAATATTCTAAAAAGAAATTACAGTATTTTGATAATGATTTAAATGAAGAAGGCAGGCCATACGGAAATTATGTTCCATATGTTATTGAAACTTCTATCGGTTTAGATCGTATGTTCCTGCTTACCATGTGTAACGCCTTTGAAGAGCAGGATTTAAGTGAAGGAGATAAGAAAGATTCTCGTGTGGTGTTGAAATTCCACCCGGCCTTAGCTCCGATTAAAGCAGCTGTATTGCCTTTAACCAAAAAGGATGGATTACCTGAAAAGGCTCGTGAAATAATGGATAAGCTTAAACTTGATTTCAGCATGCAATATGACGAGAAAGACTCAATTGGTAAGCGTTACCGTCGTCAGGACGCAATTGGTACACCTTTCTGTATTACAGTTGATCATCAATCATTGGAAGATAATACTGTAACTATCCGTCACCGCGACTCAATGGAGCAGGAGCGTGTTGCAATTGATCAGTTGGAAACTATTATCGGTAAAATGGTAAGTTGGAGTAACTTATTAAGTTAAAATCCAGATAACTTATTTTTAAAGGGACTTTCGTAAGAGAGTCCCTTTTTAGTTTAAAATAAAAAGGAGGGTATGCTATCCTTTTTTATTCACGTTACTTTCCCTAAAGAAGGGGAGATGTAAACCTTTGACTCCACTCAGGAGAAAAGGGTATAGAGCTGAAATTTTTTGTGTTTTTTGAAGGCTTGACACAGAATGAATGGGCGCCCCCCTTTCTTATAAGCTTTTCCAACAATAGAAAAAGATCTTTCTTTCATAACCTAAATCAATGGGTGTCGAATTGATATTCAGCACCTCCTTTATGAAAATGATATTTGTGGGCTTAACAGGGCTTCATCTCCCTTTTGATTGTGTATCTTTAAATTACAGCATCCTACGAAAGAGATAAATGCATTCATTGTTATGAAAAGTATTGCTGCAAAGGAAAAGAACAATCAAAAAGCTCAGCAAAGAATTGTTGAAAGCGAAAGCAGGTTGCGAGCTTTTTTTGAGAACGTAGAAGGGTTTACTTGTTTGCTTGATAATCAAAAACGCCTGGTAATCTTCAATCATAAATTTGCGGAAGGTTATAAATTGATAACCAATGTTGAACCCAAAGTAGGAGAAGAGTTTTATGCCTATTTACCTCCAAATGAAAGGCAGTGGCAGGAGGAAATCCTTAATCGGGTTTTACAAGGAAATAAAGAAACCACCGAAGGCCGTTACGAATTAAATGGGCGACAGGTATTGCTAAGGGCTTCATTCAATCCCGTAATTGTTGCCGGAGCAGTAACCGGCATATCTGTCTATATCACTGATTTTACAAAAAAATTCGAAGCTGAATTGGCCATTCGTGAAGCAGAGGCAAAATTTAGAGGTTTGGTTGAAACCTCCATTGTGGGTGTTTATATTATTCAGGATGGAAAATTCCGGTATGTTAACCCAAGGTTTGCTGAGATATTTGGTTATGAACAGGACGAACTAATTGATTCTTATCCGGTTGAAGTTGTAGTTGCAGAGGAGGATAGAAAAATTGTTTTGAATAATATCAGTGATCGACTGAAGGGTGAAAAAGTTAGTATTCACTATGAAGCACGAGGGAGGAAGAAAGATGGACAAATCATACATGTTGAAATTTTCGGTAGCAGAACTCTATGTGAAGGCAAACCCGCCATTATCGGATCATTAATTGATATTACCGTCCGTAAACGGGCTCAAGAGCAAATTATTAATGAAAAGAAATTTTCAGACTCTATTATTAATAGCCTGCCTGGTGTGTTTTACATGTTTGATAGGAATGGAAAATATTTATGGTGGAATAAAAATCTTGAAATTGTTTCGGGCTATGATGCTAACGAAATTGCAAACCATAAAGCGGGTGAACTTATAGCTCCTGAAGACAGAGGAATGGTAAATAAAACCATTGAAAAGGTGTTTGCCGAAGGATATGCAGATGTGGAAGCCCAAGCTTTAACTAAGAATCAATTCAAAATACCTTATTATTTTACCGGTCGACTTATTGAGTACGATGGTAAGCCTTATATGCTTGGCTTAGGTATTGATATGACCACCAGGAAGAATGCAGAAGTTGCCTTGAAAGAAAGCGAACGCAAATACCGTGCATTGATTGAGCAAGCTGCGGATGCTATATTATTAGTAGATAAAAAAAACAACCTTATTGATGTAAATAGCAGCGCTTGTCAGTTATTAGGATATGCAAGGGAGGAATTATTGTGGATGAAAATTTCTGATATTTATTATGCAGAAGAGCTTCGGGGAAATCCTTTGCAATTCGATTTATTACTGGAACAAAAATCTTTTTTGAGCGAACTAAAACTTAAAAGGAAAGACGGCACAGAAGTACCGGTAGAAATTAATTCAAAATTATTGGATGATGGAAGGTTTCAGTCAATAATAAGAGACATCACTGAACGTAAAAAAGCAGAAGAAGCACTTCAAAAATCAGAAGCTAATCTTCATGCCATTTTAGATGCCACTTATACAGGTTATATTTTGGTGGATAAAGCTTTCAAGGTTATTTCGTATAATCACAGTGCTGTCAAATTTGTTAAATTGGAACGAGACAAGGAGATCAAGGTTGGAGACAATCTTATCGATTATTTTTTGAAAGACCGACAAGTTGAAAGCGCAAAGCTTTTGAATGATGTTTTGCAAGGTAAAAGAATTAACTATGAATCAGAATATCCGCAAGCGGATGGTTCGATTCATTGCTATGAAGTTCAAATGTTTCCTATTTCAAACCAGAATAATAAAATATTCGGCGTTGTACTGGGCCTGACAGATATCACCAAAAGGAAAAAGGCTGAACTCGATCGTCAACATATAACCGACGATTTACTTCAGAGGAATAAAGACCTTGAACAATTCGCATACATAGTTTCTCATAATCTACGTGGACCGGTGGCCAGCATGCTGGGTATATCAGAGATTCTGCACAGCCCTTATGTTACGAAAGAAGAAAAGGACCAGCTGGAACAATTTCTGTTTAGCTCTGTGCAGAAACTTGACGAAATTATTAAAGACCTAAATCAGGTTGTACAGGTAAAACGAGGGATTACCGAGAAAAAAGAAAGGGTTTACCTGGCTAGTTTAGTAGAAGATATTAAATCTACCATTCAAAATTTGCTTCAAAATGGAGATATTGAAATTAGAACTAATTTTTCTCAGATCGGCAAACTCACTACTTTTCGAAGTTACTTATACAGCATTTTTTATAATCTGATTTCCAATAGTATTAAATTTAAAAAGCCTCAT
The DNA here is from genome assembly GCF_022014595.1 of Solitalea lacus. Classification (NCBI taxonomy): domain Bacteria; kingdom Pseudomonadati; phylum Bacteroidota; class Sphingobacteriia; order Sphingobacteriales; family Sphingobacteriaceae; genus Solitalea; species Solitalea lacus. The sequence continues at coordinate 1,409,474 of NZ_CP091740.1, forward strand.
AAAAAACAACTAATAGAAATCAGTAGTGAAAATTATAAAGATAAAATTGAGCTTAAATTCAGGGATGAGGGTGTAGGGATTGACCTCGAAAAATATAGCCAACAGTTATTCGGATTGTATAATCGATTTCATCTTAATACAGAGGGAAAGGGAATGGGCCTATTCATGGTAAAAACGCAAGTAGAAATTCTGGGTGGTAAAATATACGTTGAAAGTGAACCCAATGTTGGGACTACGTTTCTTTTAGAGTTTCCGAAGTAGACCAGTTAAGCAGAAAAAACTATTTAATTAAACAGCTGACGAATAGAATCGAACCTTTTATAGTATAAAAAAGAGCGCTACCGTCTTAAGTAGCGCTCTTTTTAGTATAAATTAAATCTGATTATTTGGAAATACTGAATGAATAATCATCACCATCAATACCCGAAGATTTTTTTACAAGTTTTTCATATTTCTCAAACAACGTTTTCGATTGCTTTTTGCCATTTATTATTAATTCTTTGCTTTTGCCTGAAATACTGAATTGATAATTTTCTCCTTTTTTAATTAGCCCATCAGAAATTAATGCTTGCTCCAAACCGTTTGAGAAGCTATCATTTGTTTCAAATTGAAAATTAAAAGCAGGGAAATCTATTTTATCTAAATCAGCTAAGTGAGCGGTCATTGCAGCCAATTGCGGTTCAGCTAGCTTAGCCCATTCGTTCATGTTCATTTCATAAGCTTTCATTTTAGGTTCCCACTCTTTTTTCATTTTTTCTCGCCATTCCTTACCATATTTTTTCTCCCAAGCTTTGCCCCATTCTTCCATGTCTTTTTGAAACTTTTGCATTTTCTTTTCAAATTGTTTTCGCTCTTCAGGGCTTATATTTTCATTGAAATCATTCATTTCAAAATCAAACTTACAATCCGGCATCACAAAATCCATTGGAGGAATTGCAGGAACAAGAGGTACCGGCGGAAGTTCAATATTGCCCCAAGAAGGAGGAGTGGGTGGAACTGGTGGAGTTGGGGGGACGGTATATCTAAATGATCGAGCGTTCAGGGCTTTTTGAAGATCTTTTTCATTCCAATTCTCTTTTGGAATGGTTTTGCCATTAACTCGGATTTCTTTCACTTCACCTTTGTCATTTTTTATGATCACCACAGCATCTCGGTCATCAATACTAACGTCTTTGTTTATTTTGATACTGTCGAGCTTTAATTTTCCCGAAGTAATATTTGTTAATGAAGCCTTAGCTACCGGAGTGGAAGTAGTAAAATTAAGCAGTTTGTTTTGAAGATTTAGTTTCTTGTCTGATGAAAATACATCAGTACTGTTCATTGTAAAGGTAATTAAGGCTGTGATAAGCACAATTGCCACTCCTGAAACATTGTTTAATGTGCTTGTATGTTCCTCATTGTGGCCAATTAATCTTTTAATTCGATTTAGTAACGAACCTTTTCCGTTGAGTGCCATTGCAAGTGAATTTTTAGGTTGTATGTTAAACAATTCTTCAACGCTGGTTAATGCTCTTGCCAGTGAAATAGCGTCGCATCCAGATGCAACAGCCAAATCATCACAGCAGAGTTCACGTTCTTTTCGGATAGTATTACTGATCCACCAAATACCAGGATGGAAGAAGTAAATAATTTCAAGGATTGACTGAAAGAGATTGATTAGGTAATCATTGCGTTTGATGTGAGCTAGCTCATGAGACAAAATAGCCTCAATTTGATTGGCAGGTATTGCTGCAAAGGTGCCAATTGGGACCAGAATATATGGTTTTAAATATCCTACTACTGTTGGTATTTGTACTAAAGCAGATTCAAATAACTGCACCTTGCGTTTTAGTCCAAAGCGTTTCTCAAGTTTTTGCAATTTATTGGTCCAATGTTCAGTAACATTATAGAGTTTGCGTTTGCGTAAGCGGAAAATATAGGATAATCCTCCAATCAGTCTTATTGATAAGAGAACAACGCCAATTATCCAAGATGCTAAAATCAATGAGAGATGTTGTTCTAAAAAGGAAGAAACTGTACTGAGCCAAGTTGAAATATTACCAGATTGTACTGACGACTCAAAAAATAATTGACTATAATTCAATTGCGTTAGCTGATTTGGAGAAAAGTTTGTTGAGGAAGGCAAGTTTTCCCAAATGCTAAAGAAAGTGATTACAGAGATCAAGAATGTTCCAGCTAAGATTGAAGTGGCAGTCAAATAACGGAGTCGAGAACTCTTGTCTTTCAGTACAACCATTAATGCTGCTAATAATAAACTAGCTAAAGCTATTTGCCAAATGGAATGAATGAGTGTCCAACCAAGTGTTTGAGCTACTTTCCCGTTCAAAATAGTTTCAAAGGTATTCATAGTTATTTACCTCCTTCTAATTGGTCTAAAAGTTGACGAATTTGGTCGAGCTCTTCCTTTGAGGTTTGTGAACTTCCTAATGCATGCATTACCAGTTTTGATGCTGAACCTCTAAATGCAGTATCTAAAAACTTATCAACTAACTCTTTCTGAATGTCATGTTCGCTAACTGCCGCATCGTAAATATGGGTCCGGTTGCTATCATTCCTGGTAAGCATCTCTTTACCATGCATTATTTGCATAAGTTTAAGAGTGGTGGTATAACCAGTTTCTTTTTTTTCGTTCAGCTGTTCATTGACAAAGCGAACCGTATTAGAACCATGTTGCCACAGCACTTGCAATATTTCTAATTCTGCGTCGGTAGGTTTCGAAATCTTCATATGCATTAAACGTTAAATTGAAGTACGAATTATTTCGTATATTAAATATACGAAGAGTTTCGTATTTAAAAGCGTTTACTACGAAATGTTTCGTAACAAAAGTGTTGTGTGGTTGATAATCAGTGTGATATCGGTGTGGTGCACTCTCGAACACTTGATTTCAGCATAAATAAACTAGTTGTTTTATATAGCACTAATAGAAGTTTCTTTTGAGTGAATTATAATACTTAGCGAGTTAACGAGTAGTATAATGAGGTTTAAGAATAAGATAACCCAAAATCCCCATACTACATTATCCCCCCAATATAGAAATAAACCTAAAAGAGCAGTTGTTATTATTGAGAGCTTAAATAATGTTTTAAGGTTTTTGTTTTTTAACACTAAAGCGAATGAAATAATACTAAGGAAAAAGTAAATGGCTATGCTGGATTTATTGAAATATCGATAGGTGTATCCAATTATTGAATCGTTTTTACCATCGGGCGTCAAAATCAATTTTAAATAATCTCTTGCAGTTTTAGCTGAATCAGGCTGAACCTCTTTTGGCTTGTAAGGCTTAGTCGATGTTGTATCAACTGCATAGCCTGTTGAATCAATAGCTGTATCAATGATTTTTGTAGAATCAATAGTAATTCTATTCTGACTATTTTCAACTTTTCTAGACTCCATTACTGTACATGATTTGATCGCAGGTAAAAAGAAAGTAACCATTAACAAACCATAAAGTATTTTAGAAATATTTTTTAACAACATTTTCATGCTTAAAAAAAATTAGTTTAAAGTCGTATTTAACCATTCACTTTTTCTTTTTTTAGTCTATAGCCATACTTTCTATAAAGCAGATAAGCTATCAATCCAAGTAGAATCACGCCCCAAAGTTTCATAATAAACACGGTAAGGTCAGCCAAAAGCTCAAAGCCGCTTATGAAAGATTCTTTAATGCGGTAGCTGAAGCTAGGCTTGTACTGGTCGATATTGTCCGTATTAGCAATGAGAACTTTACTTACTAGTAGGGGTTGGTAAACAGAAATATTAATAGTGCTGTAATTGATTTGATCTTTAAAGCTTAGGTTAGAAAGTTTAGCATTATCAGCTTCATATTGTCTGTTAAGCAGCGTTTCCTCTGCAGATGTTGTTTCGCCTAACTTCTGCCCTTTGTTATCAATAGCATTGGTTAAGCGATTTTCACTTTTATTGATCCGTTGTTGAGTCAGGTTATTGGAAAGCAATTGCAAGTTAACGTCATCAGCTTTAATGATGCGGTAATCAAGAAAATCAACCAATTTGGCAATTTCTCGTAACGTAGTATCCATTTTAGTGTTTGGAACCCGAATAATCAAATGATTGGAAACTGTAAAATGTTTAATTTCTACCGATGAATCAGCGCTAACTTTTGTAACTGTGGAATAATCAACATCACTACTTAAGTTAGAAAGTGTTACAAATCCACCATTTTGAGTTGTGATTTCCTCTATTCTATAAGTTGCTTTCGCAACATCTTTCACTTTAAATTTTAATTCCGAAGATCGTATGAATTGACGTTTAGTACTATTTAAAGATTCGGTGGCCGTAGGAGAGACGGTACTAGTTGAATCAGCGCTAACTGCAAGAGATTCTTCTTTATGACCTTGACCGCAACCAGCTATAAGGCACGTGAGCACGGTTGATAGTATTAGCTGTTGAAATTTTTTCATGATAGCTGAGGTTATTTTTAGAGATTTTAGGTGATAAGTGATTGTTATAGAATATTTACTAAATAATGTTTAAACAGCGGAAATTGCCGAAATTTGAAGTTAATTACAGCCGCTATTTCGGGTAAATTATTTATAATTAATTCTCCAAAAGTTGAGAAAGTAACCCGTTGATTTTTAATTTTACTCAACCAATTAATAAGTTGATGAATACCTTTAATAACAAGCAAGTAATTGCCTTGCCTAACCATTTAAAGCAGTATATTGTAGAGCAGCATTATGAGCATTATACGCCTGTGGATCATGCCATTTGGCGTTATGTAATGCGTCAAAATTACAGTTATTTAAAAGATGTAGCTTTTTATCCATATATACCGGGGCTGAAAAAAGCCGGCTTGACAATTGAAAAAATTCCAAGTTTGCAGGAAATGAATGATGCTTTAGGCCAAATCGGATGGGGAGCTGTGACGGTTGATGGATTTATTCCTCCGGCAGCATTCATGGAGTTTCAGGCCTATAAAGTTTTGGTTATTGCCGCAGATATCCGACAGATAGATCATATCGAATATACCCCAGCTCCCGATATTATTCATGAGTCGGCTGGTCACGCTCCAATCATTGGGGAACCTCGTTATGCTGACTACTTAAGTTATTTTGGATACATCGGTTCAAAGGCGATGTATTCATATAAAGATTTTGAATTATATGAAGCTATTCGCCAACTATCAATTTTAAAGGAAATGCCTGATGCTGACCCTGCTGAAATTGTCAAAGCGGAAAAAGACCTTGAATTTAAACAGCAAAATTTAGGTGAGCCGTCGGAAATGGCATTGTTGAGTCGCTTGCACTGGTGGACAGTGGAGTACGGTTTGATTGGAACTTTGGACGATCCTAAAATTTACGGAGCCGGTTTGTTATCGTCTATTGGCGAAAGTGCTTCTTGTATGCGTCCTGAAGTAGCTAAATTACCCTATTCAATTAAAACGTTGAATTATTCATATGATATCACAAAACCTCAGCCACAACTGTTTGTAACACCTGATTTTGAAACGTTAATCAATGTGTTGGAAGAATTTGCTTCAACTATGTCATTTAGAAGAGGTGGAACTTACGGGTTATTAAAGGCAATTGAATGTCGTAATACTTGTACTGCAGTATTCAGTTCAGGATTACAGGTAACGGGCACTTTTACAGATGTTGTATTAGATAGTAATGATCAGCTGATTTATATTAAAACGTCAGGCCCATCTGCTTTGTGCTTTAATGATAAGCAGCTTGAAGGACATGATAAAAACTATCATGCAGATGGTTTTAGTTCGCCAGTTGGAAAATTGAAAGGCTTAGACATGCCTTTAGAAGATTTTCATATTAATGATTTCAAGAATATTGGGATTGAATTAGGAGAATCTGCTGTCCTGGAATTTGAAAGCGGAATTATGGTTACCGGTACCCTGAAATCAGTAATTCAGGAAGGAGAAAAACTAGTATTACTTAGCTTTATAAATTGCAAAGTTTACGATAAAAACAGCAACAAAATTTATTTTGAGCCACAATGGGGTGTATACGACATGGCCGTAGGTTCAAAAATTGATTCGGTGTTTTGCGGGGCGGCTGATAAAGATGCATATGAATCAATTGCATTAGTTTCAGAGACTAAAACTTATCAAACCCAATATGACAATAAAACGGTACGTTTACACGAACTATACCGAATAGTACGTAATGTTCGGGAACAACGTGCAGATGTGGCGTTATTACCTTCGGTTTGGGATTCGCTCAAAACTGAACACACTAATGACTGGCTATGTTCAATGGAGATTTTAGAAATTTTTGATCATGCCGGTCTTCATCCAGAATTGGTTGAGGAAATACGTTTATACCTTACTAACAAAGCTTCTAGTTTACCAGCTTTAACTAAGTTGATTAATGATGGCTTTAAATTAATTGCCAATCCGGTAATTGATTTGGTACATTAAAATAAAGTTGATAGACAATGGTCAATAGTCTGTTGTCTGTTTATCTTTGTTCAAGAATATTGGTCCATGGTTTATCAACTATGGACCTTTTGCTTAAATTTTTCTTCCATGAATATAATAATAACTGGAGCCAGCAGTGGTGTTGGTTTTGAAGCGGTGTTTGATCTATTAGCGGATCCTAAAAATCAGGTTATTGCGCTGGCACGATCAGAAGATAAGCTAGCTCGTCTGGCAAGCATAAATGAACAACTGAATCCCGGATCTAAATTATATCCTATTGCTTTTGATATCTACTCAGGTGATTATCGAAACGGATTAATTCCATTCGTAACGCAGGTGTTTGGCAAAGTGGATGTTCTAATTAATAATGCTGGTCAGTTAATTAATAAGCCATTTGTTGAATTGAATCAAACAGATTTTGAACAAATGATGCAGAATAATTTGTTCAGCCATGTTAAGATGATTCAGAGTATGTTGCCTCATTTTTCAGAAAATGCTCATATTGTAAACATTGGAAGCATGGGAGGTTTTCAAGGGAGTGTGAAATTTCCGGGTTTAATATCTTATTCCGCGAGTAAAGCGGCTTTGCATAATTTAACTGAGTGTTTAGCAGAGGAGTTAAAAGATCAAAAAATAAAAGTAAACTGCCTCGCCTTAGGTTCTGCCCAAACAGAAATGTTAGAAAAGGCTTTCCCTGGTTATGAAGCACCTGTTATGGCTTTTGAAATGGGTAAGTACATTGCCGATTTTGCATTAACTGGCCATAAGTTTTTCAACGGAAAAATTATTCCGGTAGCAACCACAACGCCTTGATAATGGCAAGCAACTGTGTTGTTTAAGGTGTCAATGAAGATAATATTGAAAACGTTCCAAGTCGGAATATTTTTTTATTTGGTAAATATTTAACTTCCAATTATTCAAAATGTTTACTAATTTTTAGGTTCGAAATCTAAAGCTCTCTGCTATGACTCAGCCTAAAAATGACTTCGCTTTTTTACGTAAATGGGAAAAGGAACGCAAAGAAAATAAATGGCGTTTTTCATTCAGAATAGGAATTATTCAGTATACTTTACCCATTATGATCCTCGTTACAGTTTACGACTTTTTGAAAGGGATCGACAATATAGATCAATACCTGTGGATAAGAATTTATATGGGCCTGCCGGTTTGCATCCTAATTGGCTTGCTCGCAGGTTGGTTTATGTGGAGCAATAATGAAAAGCGCTATAAGGCATTAAAAGGACAGGATAATAAAAAATTATAGCGTTTGTAAGTTTTGTAGTGTAATTTAAAATTATGATAATTAATTATTACTAACTGTCAATTTATAAACTCAAATCATCGGCCTGATACCTAATGGATTCTACTTATGAAAAGAAATTGCCCATTACAGCATGGGCAGAAGATGATCGTCCTCGAGAGAAAATGATGCTCAAAGGCAGGCAAAGTTTAAGTGATGCCGAATTAATAGCAATCCTAATTGGTACGGGAACACCTAAATTAAGTGCGGTAGATTTGAGTAAACAGATTTTAAATGCCTTACATAATGATCTCAATGCACTTGCAAAACTTTCAATTAAGGAATTAACAAAGTTTAACGGAATTGGGGAAGCTAAAGCCATTACAATTTTAGCCGCCTTGGAATTGGGCCGGAGGAAAAAGGAAGAAGCTCCGGTAAAAGTTCAAAGAATTACTTGTAGTAAGGATGTATATCAAATAGCATCACCCTTCCTTGTCGATTTGCAACACGAAGAATTTTGGGTAATTCTGTTAAGCAGATCAAATAAAGTATTAGGAACATATAATATCAGCAAAGGAGGAATGGCAGGAACTGTGGCCGATCCTAAAATTATCTATAAACTTGCACTTGAACACAGTGCAAGCTCATTGGTGTTGTTACACAATCATCCTTCAGGTAACTTAAAACCCAGCCAACAAGACATTCAACTTACTGCAAAGTTTAAGCAGGCGGGAAATTTGCTCGATATTACCGTGTTAGATCATTTAATCATTACAGAGCACGGTTACTATAGCTTTGCCGATGAAGGAGCACTATAAAAGGTCTATAATAAAAAAGCGCTAAGCCTCCATTTTGGAAGCTTAACGCTTTTTAAAATGAATTTAATCAAATTAACTTGCTTCAGTTGCTTGCACTGCTTGTTTCCCTTTTTTCTTGTTGATCTTTATGCGGTTTAGCCACATGATTACACCCGTAACTGGAAAAATAAGCGATAATAAACAAATTATAAAGCTTATGATTTTTGATGGCAAACCATAAATGGAACCCGTATGCAGAGGCTTCACCATAGCCCTTATTTTTTGTCCTTTGTTTTTATCGGCAAACTTTTGAGCTCCTATAATCTTTCCGGTATAAGGGTCGATGAAATAGGTGTCGCCTGCTGTTTCAATTGTATTTAATGGCAGTACATTAACACTGAACGTACTGATGGAATCTTTTGGAACCCGAATCACATATAGTTTGGCTTTATTCACTTCATTTTGTGCCGTATGATATGCATCATCAATGGTTAATTGCTTGATGTTCTCTTGGTAAACTACCGATGGAGGTTCAGGGTTTTCAATTTTTGTTCCTGTAATTGTGAAAATTCCTTTATTTACCCAGTTGAAAGCCATCACCAATCCACTTAAAACTATAATAATTAAGAAAATGGATGTGTAGAATCCTGTTACCATGTGCAAATCGTGCACTATGCGTTTCCAACCGCCATCAAATTTAATTTTTAATCGCTGGTAAAGGATTTTTTTAGTTTTAGGCCACCACAAGATTAGGCCAGTGATTAGTATGAACAGGAAAAAGAAAGTTGAGAACCCTATTAGAAAATTGCCAACGCTGTCTTTGCCTCCCAATAACCATCTGTGTACAGATTCAACAGTGGAAAAGAATGATTTCTTTGGATTAACTACGTCTAATACTTTTCCGCTATAAGGGTCAATATAAACAGTAGTGGTAGGTTTTTTCTTGTCATTCTTTTTATCGTTCTGCTTCAAACCAGACTTTTCGGTTCCTTTTGCATTATTTTTTTGATCGATTTTGGTTTTATCCGATTGGTCCTTTTTATCTTTTTTTTCAGCAACAGTAATGCTTACTTCCACCGAACGGTTTGAATCACTGTAAACCTTAATTGATGATAATTTAGACTTAGGAGTGCTTTTAACAGCTGTTTGTGCCAGTTCGGTTAATGGTAAACGTTTATTTTGGGTTGCTACAAAATAACGGTCGTGATTTAAAGCTTGTTCAATCTCTTCTTCAAAAACCAGAATAGTTCCGGTAAGGCAGGATGTAAAAATGATTAATCCGGCTGCAAGGCTTAAATAGAGGTGAATATTTCGGAAAAATACTTTCATGGTTTTTTACAAAGAAACCGGATCATTTTTAATGATCCGGTTGTAAATATCTAAATGAACTTAATTAGAATTTGTATGCCAAAGTTGTAGTAAATTGACGTGGAGGAATTGGATTCACACTGTAATTCTCGTGAACAATATAATTCAACTCATTCGTAATGTTTGATACTTTACCTAAAATTGAGAATTTTTTATAGGTATAACCTAACGATAGATCAAAGGTAGTAAAGCCGCTCACTGCGAATAAACGGTTTTGAGGCTGACCTTTGGACGGCACATAACCAACTGTGTTATTCCAACCGGCGTTACGTTCACCAGTGTAAAAACCTGAGAAACCAATTCTTAAACCGTTTAATGATGGATTGGAGAATGTGTAGAAAACTGTGCCATTGGCTGTATTAGCAGGCATGCTAACTAAACGTTCTCCTTCAATACTACTATTTTTAGTGCCAATGGATTTGGTATAACGCATATCGTTATAGCTATAACCAGCTATGAAGTTTAATCCTTTAGCTATCGTTCCATTTACATCCACTTCAAATCCATTACTGGTTGTTTGTCCACTAAACTCTTTTAAATTAGTATTAGAGTTTTGTTTACCATCTTTGTCAAACTCTGCTGTTTTTGTTTGATTGCTATTAATGATTTTGTACACTGAAAGATTTACTGAGAGTCGGCCTTGGAAGAAATCATTTTTTACACCTACTTCAAATTGATCTATGATAGAGGCATCTAAATTGTTGAAATAAATATCTGTGCCAGAGTTAGGAACGAAATTGTTTGAATAGCTTGCAAATAATGACGAGTTTTTAGTAGGTTGATACACAAGACCTAAACGAGGTGAAAATGCGTTGTCATATTTATAAGGTGTTGTTGTACGAGCATTAGTTCCTTTTACCAAATCGTATACCTGTGGTACTGGATTGCTGATATATGACCATCTTAAACCTGCCAATACTTTAATTTGTTCCGAAACGCTAATCAAATCCTGAACGAATACTCCGAAACGGTTGGTTGGAGCTTCCGTTCTTGTTGTATTTGTTGCTAAGGGCTCATCAATACGAACGATGAATTTTGAAGGATTGAGAACGTTAATTGAATCATAAACGCCATCTTTAGAAAGTGAAGCAATTGAGAAACCGTTGGTAATGTTAAAATAACGTTCAGCATCTGCTCCAATTAACACTTTATGGCCTAATTTACCTGTGCTGAAATCTCCAGTTAGGTTTAGCTGTCCAGTGTAATAATTTTCATTCGTTTTTGTTCGTGTTAACTTACGTCCCCAATTTCCCGCTGAATCAGCCTGAATACGTTCGGTTGAGAAATAATTCCGGTCAAAGTTTTGAAAAGATACCTGTGAGTTTAATTTCCAGTTATTATTAAAGTTATGATTTAGGATTGCATTTGCAGTACCTTGTTTTGCTTTGTTGTATGCCCAGGGGGTATTAAATGAACTGGCGCGATCAATAGTAGTGGGTATGCTACTTGTTTTTGTATCACTTAATGTACCAACTCCAAAATCAGGGGTTAAATCAGCATTCAAATAATCTCCTTGTATTAATAACTCTGTTTTAGTATTGATTTTATATAATACCGAAGGGTTAACATAAATACGTTTTGATTCAACTGAATTTCTGAAGCTTTTGGCGTTTTCATAAGTGCCAATTACCCGGAAAGCCACTTTATTGCTGATTGGGCCATATACATCTAGTATAGGTTTGTAGAAATCGTAGCTACCAGTACGCATTGAAACTTCACCCCCAAAATTGAATTTCGGTTGTTTTGTAACCATGTTTATTACAGCTCCTGAAGTTACATTTCCATATAAAAGCGCTGCACTACCTTTTAAAACTTCAACTCGCTCTAAGATACTTGCTTCAGGAATTACGCTTGAATTTGAGCGAGCACCATTTTTCATAATATTATTTGCGCCTAAATTATACCCGCGAGCGAAAAATGTTTCCGAAGTTGTACCTCTAGTTGAGCCCAATGATACCCCATTCACATTTTTAATGGCATCGCTTAATTTATTTACCTGTTGCTCTTCGATAACCTTACTGTCAACAATGGCTACTGCCTGAGGTAAATCCATTGGTGCAATGTCAGTTTTACCAACCGATACAAGTTTTTTATTTGCTCCTCTTGAACCAGTCACCACTACTTCTGCTAATTTGCTTGAAGATTCAGTTAGAGTGATCTCGACGGATGCCGTTTGCCCTGCAATTACATTTACTGTTTTTTCCTGTGGATTAAGACCAACAAAAGTTACTAATAGTGTGTAGGAACCCTCTTTTATACCTTTCAACAAAAAAGAACCTGAATCATTGGCGATTGTTCCTTTGTTAACCTCTTTAAGGATAATGTTTACCGTTGCCGCTGGATTGCCATCGCTGGTTTTAACAGTTCCTGAAATGCTTCCATTTTTAGTCTGAGCTTTTGCACCAAAACTAAAAAAGAGCATTATAAAACCTACTATATAGGAAAGAGAGGTAGATTTGTAGTTGTTATTATACATTTTAGTAAGTGTTATTTGTATTAAATCTAAATTAGGCACAAAGGTATAAATCGAATTGAAGTTGGCAAATATTATTTGTAATTAATCTAAATAACTTTGAGTGAGATCTATTTGTGTTGAAACTGCTTGCTTTTAGAGTATGGAGTTAGATTAAACTACCATCGTTTTTTGGTCTTAGTTGGCGTTCTAAAGATGTAGCGTCAAATTTTTTCCTATTTTTGCGCTTCGCCTAAAAGCGTTAAACACATGAAGATTTCTTATAGCTGGTTAAAACAATATATTAATACAGAATTAAGTCCTGAGGAGATCTCAAAAATTCTTACTAACACAGGATTAGAAGTTGAAAGTCTGGAGAAAATTCAGACCGTTCCTGGAGGACTAGAAGGGCTCGTGATTGGCCATGTTACTTTCCGTGAAAAACATCCCAATGCTGATAAGTTAAGCGTTACAAAAGTAAATGTTGGGGGAGAGCGTGAGTTGGATATTGTGTGTGGTGCTCCAAATGTGACTTCCGGACAAAAGGTGGTGGTGGCTACGGTTGGTTGTACGGTTTATCCAAGTTCGGGTGAGCCATTTGAAATTAAGAAAGCCAAAATACGTGGTGAGGTTTCAGAAGGAATGATCTGTGCCGAAGATGAAATTGGTTTGGGTGAGTCGCACGCAGGAATTATGGTATTGCCGGAAGACGCACCTATTGGTATGCCGGCAAAGGAGTATTTCAAAATAGAAGATGATTACTGTTTTGAAATAGGCCTAACACCAAACCGCATAGATGCAGCCTCGCATATTGGAGTGGCTGGTGATATTGCAGCCTTTCTGAAAAGTCAAGTGATCCTTCCTTCGGTTGATGGGTTTAAGGTTGATAACCATGACTTAACGATTGGAGTTGAGGTGGTTGATGCTGAAGCCTGCCCTCGTTACTCAGGAGTAACCATTTCGAACGTAACCGTTAAAGATTCTCCTGAATGGTTGCAAAATAAACTACGTGCCATTCACATCAGACCGATCAATAATATAGTGGATGTGACCAATTTCGTTTTGCATGAAACTGGCCAACCATTACATGCTTTTGACGCTGCAGAGATCAAAGGCAATAAAGTAATCGTTCGCAAAGCTGCTGAAGGTACGAAGTTTGTAACTTTGGATGGCGTTGAACGCATCCATTCTGCTGAAGACCTGATGATCTGCAATGCTGATGAAGAAATGTGTATTGCCGGAGTTTTTGGAGGATTACAATCAGGGGTGAAGAACGAAACCAAATCTATATTCCTTGAATCTGCATATTTCAACCCTGTTTTAGTTCGTAAAACCGGTAAACGTCATAATCTCAAAACGGATTCATCATTCCGATTTGAGCGTGGTACCGATGCTAATGCAACTGTTTTCGCATTAAAACGTGCTGCTTTGCTGATTAAAGAAGTGGCAGGAGGTTCAATTTCTTCGGAGGTTGTTGATATCTATCCTACGGAAGTTAAAAAAGCTGAAGTGGAGATCACTTATAAAAATGTGCATCGTTTAATCGGTAAACAAATCCCTGCTGAAGAGATCAAATCAATACTCGCTGCGTTGAACTTTGATATTTTAGCCGAAAATATCGATGGATTACATGTAGGAGTACCCACCAATAAAGTGGATGTTACACGCGAAGTTGATGTTATTGAGGAGATTTTGCGTATTTACGGATACAATAACATCGAAATTCCAACAATACTTAACTCATCTTTGTCATTCGCTGTGAAGCCCGACAGAGAAAAGTTGCAAAATGCAGTTTCTGATTTCTATACGGCTAATGGCTTTAATGAAATCATGTCTAATTCATTAACCAAATCAGCCTATAGTCAGTTAACTGCAACAATTAGTTCTGAGGAAAACGTTGAGATTTTAAATCCATTGAGCAGTGATTTAGACGTGTTGCGTCAAACTTTATTGTTTTCGGGATTAGAAGCAATAGCCTACAATCAAAATAGGAAAAACGCTGATTTAAAACTGTATGAATTCGGCAAAATCTACAAAAAGACTGAAAATGGCTATTTTGAAGAACCTCGTTTAGCTCTTTTTGTTACCGGTCGTAAAGAACAGGAGCAATGGAATGCTACAAATGACCAGGTTGATTATTTCTCGCTGAAAGGTTTTGTTGATGCGCTTTTAACAAAGTTGAAAGTATCTGTTGTATCATCAGAGGTAGTTAAAAATGATTTGATTAGCGAGGGACTTACCTATAAAAAAGGTAAAAATGTAATTGTTCAGTTAGGTCAAATTAACAAAGCCATCCTTAAAAAGATGGATATCGACAAACCTGTCTTTTTTGCTGACATTAATTGGGAATATTTGTTAAAAGTACAGCTGAATAATAAGACAGAATATACAGAAGTGGCTAAGTTCCCTGCTGTTCGTCGAGATTTGTCGATGTTGGTTGATAGCTCGTTAAACTTTTCTCAGCTGAAAGATCTTGCATTTCAGGCTGAAAAGAACTTGCTGAAAGAGGTTAATATTTTTGATAAATACGAAGGTGATAAATTGCCACAGGGCAAGAAATCATATGCGTTGAGTTTTGTTATTCAAGATGAGGAGAAAACCCTTACTGATAAGCAAATTGACGCTATTATGCAAAAGTTGGTAACCGGATTTGAAAAACTGGGTGCTGAAATTAGAAAATAAGTTGTTTTATTGTTGTTATTAGTAGTCGGATTGGAAGTTCGAATAAATAAATTATCTTGAACAAGTGAATAAATAGTATTAATCGGTTTAAAAATTAGATTTATTTACAAATTACTAATAACTAAATGGCTGAACTGGTACGGACTCTCGAACAGCTCCAACAAAAGATGCAGAAACTAATGTTGATGCATAGCAAGTTGCAACAGCAACACGTGGCTCTTTTGCATGAATTGGAGCAGGTTAAAACAGAGTCAGAAAACCGAAAAGCCAAAATTTTGGAGTTGGAAGACAAGGTAAAAGTTGTCAGAATTGCGTCATCGTTATCAGCTGGTAATGAAAAGGCACTTGACATCCAGCAAAAAATTAACGAATTTGCGAAAGAAATAGACAGGTGCATTGTGCTTCTGACTAAATAAACTCGTGATTTAAATGCTCAAATGGGAGAAATTTCCATTAAAATAAATATTGCCGACAGGGTGTATCCGTTGCGTATTAACGCTTCTGAAGAGGAAACTGTAAGGAAAGCCGCCAAGGAAATTAATGACCGGATAAAGATGCTGATGCAAAATTATGAGGTTAAGGATAAACAAGATTTACTATCAATGTGCGTATTGCATTATGCAACAGCTGCTCTCAAATTCGATGGTAAACGTTTAATTGAAGATGATGGCATCTCCGATAAGATAGCTGAACTTGATCAACAGTTGAGCCAGTTTCTAGCTAGTCAGTAATTAATTATTGAGAGCAAAAACAAATTTAACCGCAGTTAAATTTTATATAAGTCACATTGTTTACTTGGTTGGTTGCCAACTCCTGCAAAGTGGTATATATAAGTTTTAGTTGCGGTTTTTTATTTTTTAAAAATTAGAATGGATATTATTTTATATGTAGTGGTTGCGTTGGGAGCAGGTATCGGAATTGACCGTTATTTGTTGCGTCGCTTGTTTAAAAGCCAGGAAGTTATGGCTAAAAACAAGGCAAAGCAATTCCTGAAAGACGCCGAATCGCAAGCCGAAATCCTAAAAAAGGATAAATTGCTCGAAGCCAAAGAGAAGTTTCTTCAAATGAAGGCTGAGCACGAGAAAGAAATCAATCAAAAAAATCAGGTAGCAGCTCAACGCGATAATTCATTAAAGCAGAAAGAGCAATCGCTAAACCAAAAGATTGAAAACGTTAACCGTAAAGATCAGGAACTTGAGGCGGTTAAACAAAATCTAAACAAGCAACTGGAGATAGTTGAAAGCAAGAAAAAAGAGGTTGACGAGCTTAAAAACGAGCATGTTGGCCAATTGGAAAAAATTGCCGGTTTAACTGCTGCAGAAGCTAAAGATCAGCTGGTTGAACAGTTGAAAGAGGAAGCTAAATCGCAAGCTATGGCATCAATTAAAGATGTAATAGAGGATGCGAAATTGACTGCCACTAAGGAAGCTAAGAAAATTGTCGTTCAAACCATTCAGCGTACGGCTACTGAAGCTGCAATTGAGAATACAGTATCTATTTTTAATATCGAAAGTGATGAAATTAAAGGTAGAATTATTGGTCGCGAGGGTAGAAATATTCGTGCTTTAGAGGCTGCTACCGGTGTTGAAATTATTGTGGACGATACTCCGGAAGCGATTATTCTTTCATGTTTTGATCCTGTTCGTCGTGAAATTGCCCGTTTGTCGTTACATCGTTTGGTTACTGATGGACGAATTCACCCTGCCCGTATTGAGGAGGTGGTTTCCAAAACTAAAAAGCAACTTGAAGATGAAATTGTTGAAATTGGTGAACGGACAGTAATTGATCTAGGTATTCATGGTCTGCACCCGGAATTGATTCGTATGGTTGGACGTATGCGTTACCGTTCGTCATATGGTCAAAACCTGTTGCAACACTCGCGTGAGGTAGCGAATTTATGTGCTACGATGGCTTCTGAGTTAGGGTTGAATGTAAAATTGGCTAAACGCGCCGGATTATTACACGATATTGGTAAAGTGCCAGATGATAACCCTGAAGTACCACACGCTTTATTGGGTATGCAATTGGCTGAAAAATATAAAGAGCATCCTGAAGTATGCAATGCAATTGGAGCTCACCATGATGAAATTGAGATGACCAGCTTGTTATCACCAATTATTCAGGTATGTGATGCTATTTCAGGCGCGCGCCCTGGAGCCCGTCGTGAGGTGGTTGAAAGTTATATTAAGCGTTTGCAAGACTTAGAAAATTTAGCACTTTCATATCCTGGCGTTGAAAAGACGTTTGCTATCCAGGCTGGTCGTGAGTTACGTGTTGTAGTTGATTGTGATAAAATCTCAGATCAACAGGCTGAAACTTTAGCATTTGATCTCTCAACCCGTATTCAAACAGAAATGACATATCCTGGACAAATTAAAGTTACTGTAATCAGGGAAAGCCGTTCGGTAGCTTACGCAAAATAGAAGCTGAATATAAAATAGAAAGAATAAAGAAGGCTCGACAACTGTTGGGCCTTTTTCATATTTATGTTTTTGTTTTAAATTAGAATTTTTCAATTAAAATAAACCTTTAACCATGAGTGCCGTTTCAAAATCAAAAACAACAGCTAAGGCCCCTAAATTGGTTGATCAGTATTTTGCCAAATACGCCGAAAGTCATCAAAATAAAACGAATAAACTTATACATTGGATTTGCGTACCTGCTATTGTGTTTAGTTTGATTGGTCTGATGTGGAGTATTCCGGTTCCCTGGAGTTATCAGTTTTTGAACTGGGCCAGTTTTGGCATTGCTTTTTCCTTGTATTATTATTGGCGTTTATCTCAACCTTTGGCACTTGTAATGTTGATTATTATAGGACTCTTTTCTGCCATTTATGTATTAATTGAACAGCAAATTGGTTTATCAGGATTGGCTATTTTATGTGCTGTTGTGTTTGTAATATCGTGGGTGTTTCAGTTTATTGGACATAAAATTGAGGGCAAAAAGCCATCTTTTTTAGATGATGTTAAGTTTTTATTGATTGGGCCTATATGGTTATTGCATTTTCTTTTTAAAAAATTAGGAATAAGCTACTAAGTAGTAAAAACTATGTTGAGGCATAAAGACGCCAAAAAAAATCGGCGACTTTATGCCTTTTTTATTGCTCGAGATACAACAATGATAACTCAACTAGCGGTTTTATTTTACTCAAACGTTAACTTAAAATGTAGTGTTAATCCATGTAATGCTTTTTGTATTAATATTAACTTTTGAAGTTTATATTAATTAAGTTATTGATATTTAGTCTTTTGTTTTGTTTTCAGACTTGTCGCTTAACAAATTAATAACCGATAGATAAACTAAGGTTAATTGATTGTTAATATACGCTTAATCTACTCAGTCTACTTTTGCCCTAAACAAAAATTAAGGTAAAAGTGAAAAATTTCTCCATTTCAAAGGTTTTCTTTTCGTTGACTGTAATGCTGCTCATGGTAAGTTCTGCTTGGGCGCAAAACGGTAAAATTGTTGGTAAAATAACCGATAAAGCCTTTAACGAGCCAATTGTAGGCCTGCCAGTTTTGGTAAAAGGAACATCTAAGGTTACTCCATCTAATATTGACGGTCGTTACGAATTAAACCTTGCTCCAGGTACTTATACCTTGGAGTTTAAATATATCAGTTTTAAAACAAAAACAGTTTCCGAAGTAGTAGTTCGTGCCGGAAAGGTTACCGAATTAAACGTAGTAATGGATGATGCCGCCACCGAATTAGGTGAGGTTGTGGTAACTTCTACTTATAAAAAAGAGACAGTTAACGCTTTGTATTCTTTGCAGAAGAGCAATATTCGCGTTTCGGATGGCATTTCGGCGGAAATTATAAAGCGCTCTCCTGATAAAAATACTAGTGAAGTATTAAAACGGGTAAGTGGCGCAAGTATCCAGGATAATAAGTTTGTTATTGTTAGGGGGTTGGCGGACCGTTATAACACATCATTAATGAATAATGCTTCGCTTCCAAGTACAGAAAGCGATAAACGCGCATTTAATTTTGATATTATTCCTTCTAATTTAATTGATAATATAGTTGTTAATAAAACTGCTTCTCCTGATTTACCTGGTGATTTTTCAGGTGGCGCGGTTCAAATTACAACAAGAGATTTTCCTGCCGAACCAGTTTTTGTATTCACAATAGGTAGCGGTGTTAATACACAAAGTACCTTCAAAGATTATCGTTCAGCTAATACAGGAAAACTTGATTTCTTAGGATTTCTTGATCAATCAAGGGCGCTTCCCTCGGCTTATGAGTCAACTCGTAATCAGTATCCTTCACTGCCAATAGCAGAGAGCCAACAGATTTCTTATGCATTTCCTAATACTTACGGGGCTGCTAAAACAGGTACTACATTGCCAAATGCTAACATGCAGTTGTCAATTGGTAATAATAAAACCTACGAATCAGGTAGTCGCTTTGGATATATCGCTTCGTTTAGTTACAGAACACAGCGTGATATTTTGATGCGCGAACGTTCTGACTATAATCTGCAGAAAATAGAGGTGATTAGAAATGACGATAAGTTATTTAACTACTCAAATAACTTAGGTGGTTTGTTAAATTTTGCCTACTCAAAAGGGAATAACAAGTTTGCTTTAAAAAACTTCTATAACAACACCTTTAAAAATAGCTACGTAGACCGTGTAGGAAAAATTTCAGATGAGTCAAACTCAAATAACCTAAATAACATTGGTTCGTTTAATGATGTTTATCAAAACTCGTTATTCAACTCAGTTTTAGAAGGACAACATGCTTTACCAAAAGCAAATATAAATATTGATTGGAATGCAGGTTTTTCAAATACATTCAAAGATCAACCTGATCAAAAAATTGTTGAAGCAATTAAACCTGTTGATAGCACAGATCCTTATTATGTAACACTTTCTAACTACAATAGTCCGGCTGTTCAAAATGCAGGTAGGGTTTATAGTAAGTTGAATGAAAATGTTTTTAACAGTAATCTGAATCTTTCGATTCCATTTAAGCTGTTTAAGCAAAGCCAAAAGTTAAAATTTGGAGGATCAACCGTAAACAGGTTTAGGGATTTCAGAATTGATGCATTAGGTTACGCCTCAGCTTCTTATGCGCCGGTGAAAATTGATCTGGCCAATGGAGTGAACTTCGATAATATTTTCTCTACACAATCAATGCAATCTAACAATTTAATGTTAAGTGTTATCTCAACTAATTCACTTGATTATGAGGGAAAAGCGCAAACACATTCTGGTTATGTAATGTTGGATACAAAGTTTAGCGAAGCCTTAAGAATAGTTTGGGGAGCAAGACTTGAAGCTTTCAATATGGATCTTACTCCGGCTGGAAAGGCATACTTAAAGCAAACTTATAAGCAAACGGATATCCTTCCATCAGCCAATCTTATCTATAGTTTGAATACAAAATCAAATTTAAGAGCTTCTGCTTCTCAAACAGTTAACCGACCAGAATTTAGAGAGATTGCGGCTTACCAATATTTTGACTTCGAAACTGATTTTAACATTGTAGGAGAAAAAAACCTGAAAATTGCCAAAGTAACTAATGCCGATTTACGTTATGAGTTTTATCCGGCAGCAGGAGAGATTATATCCTTTAGTGCATTTTATAAGAAGTTTAAGAACCCGATTGAGCAAATAAATAATGGAAGTCGTGTTTTTACATTCAAAAACGCTGAAAGTGCCAATGATTATGGTGTAGAGGTTGAGTTGCGTAAGAAGCTTAATTTCTTTGGTGATGCCGCCTTCTGGAATAACACAACATTCTATACTAATGCATCATACATCAAATCGGATGTGGTTTTAGATGGTTCATCTCGTCAAAGACCACTACAAGGACAATCTCCGTACCTAATCAATACTGGTTTACAATACAACAATGGCAAACTAGGGGTAAATGCAATGTTTAATCGTGTTGGACAGCGCATGCTTTATGTAGGAACCAGCGGTGGGGCCGATATTTATGAAGCTCCTCGTAATGTAATTGATTTCCAAATTAGCCATAAGCTTCTAAAGGATAACGCAGAATTGCGCTTTACAGCTGGCGATTTATTAGCTCAAAAGACTAAATACTACTATAACTTCGGAGGAAGCACAGGTTACCAATCAAATGAAGATAGAGTAATCAACAGTATTCAGCCAGGCCGTACATTCTCATTAAGCTTTTCTTATAATCTTCCATATAATAAATAGGTTAATTTGATAACGCTTAGTTTTCAATTACTTAACATTTGAATTAAATATTTGCAACATAAAATTTAAGCAAAATCAAAAATGAAAAAATTATTAGGTCTTTCAGTTTTATTTACTGCAACATTACTTGCAAGCTGTAGCAAAGAAGATGATACAAAACCTACTCCTGTTAATGTAGAAACAAACATTCGTGGAGTGATCAGCAAGAATATCACCCTTACTAAAGACAAAATATGGACTCTTCGCGGGCCTGTTTATGTAACTGCTGGAGCTACAATAACAATTGAGGCCGGTACAAAAATTATCAGCAAGAAGGATTCTGCAGGTATACTTGTTATAACTCCAGGTAGTAAAATCAATGCCGCAGGAACTGCTTCGGCTCCAATTGTATTCACTTCTGGTGAAGCTGCTCCAGCGGCAGGTGACTTTGGAGGAGTTGTTATTTCGGGGAAAGCAACCGTAAATGGTAACCATAAAACTATGGAAGGGGGGCTTGATCCTCAATATTCAGCTATTTGGGGTGCTACTGAGGTGACCAAATCTCAAACCAGTGATTCAGATAATTCAGGTGTATTGCAATATGTTCGGATTGAATATGCTGGAAAAGCAGTAGCTCCAGAAGTTGAGCTAAACGGCTTAAGTTTATATGGTGTAGGTAATGGAACAACATTTGATCATATTCAAATTACAAGGGGACTTGATGATGCGTTCGAATTCTTTGGAGGTACATTCAATGCCAAGTATCTGATTGCATATGGAAATGGTGATGATGACTTCGATTTTGATGATGGTTTCCGAGGTAATCTGCAATATATCATCTCTATCAAAGATCCAAATGTTACTGATGCTAAAGGTACAACTGGAGATGTTTCAAATAATATTGAGTGTGATAATACGGATGGTAAAACAGCTCCCTATGCTACAACTCCTGTAACGAAGATTAATATTGCTAATGCAACTTTAGTTGGTCCGGGAAATACTCCTAATTCTCCAGTATGGAATAACTACGGGTATGGTGCTCGTTGGAGAAGAGGTTCTACTTTCAATGTAGCTAACTCAATTATTATTGGTGTTAAGTTGAATGGTGTTTCTATTGAATCCAATGAAGCAGCTCAATCATTCAATGATGGCGTAAGTTCATTCAAAAACAATATTTTAAATACCTTGGCATCGGCTCCATATCGCGTAGGTTCTGATGTGACAACTGTAGTTGGCTTTAATGCTGCTAAAGTACAAGAGTTAGCTTTAACAACTTCATATGCTGCAACAGCTGATGATGTGAAGTTAACTGATCCATTCAACTTTGCTAAGCCAAATGTTGCTCCTAAAGCAGATTCTCAAGCTTTAACTATGGGAACTAAATTTGAAGGAGTTTTTGCAACTGGTTTTGATAAACCTGCTTATGTAGGTGCATTAACTACTGCTGCAGACTGGACTGCAGGTTGGGCTGCTTGGGGTAAATAATTATAATAAATGAGATGAATACAGTTTGTTTCATAATCAACTATTAATTTTCACTTTTTTATCAAATATGAAGGGCCTAGTGTAATTACTGGGCTTCTTCTTTTTAAGATAATTCTAGTTTTGGCTATTAACACCTAACTCTTTCATATAAATAAAGGAAAAGTTCTTGTTTTCTTAATATTTTCCTTATACATCTGTCGTATAACTAAAAATACTGAAACATTATATTTTATGAAAAAAACAAAACTTGTGATTAAACCAGTTAAATTTTTGATTTTATCTATCTCGCTGTTGTCAACCATGTGTTGCAAAAAAAACATTGATACAGAAGTTCAAAATGAGGGGAATAGGCAGATTGTAAAACTTTCATCAGATCAAATAAATGAGTTGAAAAGATTAGGATTTGCGGATTCAAACGTTTTTGATTATGGTAATTATTATTTAGTGGAAGGAGATGTATTAGTCTCTAAGAAAGAATTGGAATCTAATATTTCACGATTTAAACAATTAACTATAGTTGAACAGCATAAAAGTCCTGCTAGCATTACCAATTCTACCCAGCATAATTTTACTTTATATGTTGATGAAACAATCTGGGGGAATTATACATGGAATGCCGGCCTGCTAAGTGCCGTTGAAACATGGAATTCATTCTATAATAGCGATGTGAAACTTCATCTTTCCTATGATAGTCCTCAAAGTGCAAATATAATTGTTAAAACAGATCGAAACTTGTCAGCTAGTGAAAAGTTGGCTTCCAATGTTGCCGCCGTTGGAGCAGTGCCAATGGGTAGTACTGTAGGGACAATTATCATAGCTAATGATGATTTTAAGCCAGGTGGTGGTTCTAGTCTGCTTAGCGTTTCGCAAGCTACGTGGAATATGATTCATGAAATTGGTCATACTTTAGGCCTTCAGCATACAAATTGGATAACGGTAGATGGTACAGTGAATCCTAATAATTTTATCCTTATCCCCGGAACTCCAAATAATAACGATGGAAGTTCCGTAATGAATGGTGGAACGGCCTCGTATTCTTGCCCAAATGCTACTTGCTTCTCTAATTATGATCAAATAGCCATAAATTATCTGTTTCCCTTAGTGCCTAACAGTACACTAAATGCTTTAATTAACGGCCAATCCCAAATTGCAAGATCTTCACAATGGACATACACATGCAGTTATAGATCAGTTGAAACAGGAATTAATTATTATTGGGAAGTAATAGGCATAAATGGAACTAACTTTTATCAAAATGATTATGATCCTTATCCTGGTGCGGAAATAAGTTTGCCGATGGGTAATTACAAAATAAGATGTACAATATCAGGCGGGAAATACCCAACAAAGGTTGCTGAGAAAACAATAGTTGTAAATTAAGCAAAGACAATTATTTTCCTCTGAAAATGAGAATAGCCTCGTTTAGCTCTCTCGTAGAGGCTTTTGGGTGTAAAGCCGAACCTATTGCGGTGAAAGGATGGCTTATGCTTCGATATTATTCCTAATAGCTTTAAAGATGAAGTCCAAAAGCCTGTGATAGCAGATTTTAGATAGGTAATATTGATTGATTTATAATAAGAAAGCGGGACTCTTGGGAAATTCCGAAGAAAGCGGCAGTTTGAGTAGGCCAGCACGACCAACTTGTGGATAACTGGGCAGGATTTGTGGAAAAGGGTCGAAATTTTGAAAAAAACGATGCAACAGGGCACACTTTGCCCTTGCGGGATTGCTTGGGCAGCTGTGGCAGGAGGTTTTAGGCGGCTAAATCGGGAGCTTGGGCCTTCTCCCGCTTAGTGACCATGCGCACGACCGCGGTCATCACCCCAAAGAACATCCAAAGGGTTTCATTAGCCTGGTTACGTGCCTTGATGCGCCGCAGATCGTAGTGATTCTTTTCCGTTCCAAAGCTACCCTCCAGCCGGGTGGAACGTTCTTTATTCAACAGGGCTCTCAGGGTTTTCTTTTCCGGCGTATCGCCTCTGCCTTTTTGCACAAAGCCGGTAGCAATCTTCCGCTCGTTCAGGTATTTTCGATTGGCATTGGTGGCATAAATCCGGTCGCCTGCAAATTGATGACAGGTACCGAACAGGCGCCCATGTAGGGCTAGCGAAGCTTCTACTCGCTTACATTCATTATAAGCCGCATAGCTGTAATGTTCAATGATATTGATCCCATCCACCTGCAGCATGTGCACTTTGGCCCCAAATTCACAGGGTTTGTTTTCCTTGCCCCGTACAATGGAACGCACAAAAGGCTTGTACAGGGACAATACCCTGTCGGGTAGTTTCTTACCGGGATTTTCCAACAAGAACCGCTGCTCCTTTAACACTTGCTCCACCAAGTCAAAGCGTTCCCGGAGCCGCCCGGCCAGTTGCAGCCTGTCGCCCATTAAGCGAAAAACATCCTTAATCAGGCCATTCAAGCGGGTGAGTAACTTGATTAACTGCTGGCAGCGACGACGTGACTTGCGCTGGCTTTTCTTACGGAGTAAATTGAAAGTCGATTGTTTGAGTTGTTGTTCATTAAAAGCGTTTTTAGCCCGCTTTAGCTTACAGGATTTCAACAAATCTTCGTATAACTCATGACTGAACAGGCAGCAATCCCACAGCAGTTTCACGCTGGTAGGGTATTTCATGTCGCTTTCATACACGGTGGCATCGCAGAGCAAAACCTGCGTTTCCTTCAGCTGCGGCTTCCAATAACGAATCAGTTCTTCCTGAAACAGCTGCAGATCCAGGTGTTTGGCCACATAACTGCGGATTCTGGAGACCAGGGTGACATCCTTGATTTGTTCATTATCGGCCAGGCGCATGCCGCAAAACAACTGCATTTGCCAATTCCCGTTCAGGTGTTCAATCAACTGCTCATCACTCAGACCAGTATAGGACTTCAAAAACAACAAGGCCAACATGCCCTCTGGAGCCAGCCAGGCTTTAGCGCCACGTGCACTGCCCTTAGCCGGTAAGAGGGCTGCCAAGCGGTCCAGTGGAAGTACCTGGCGGAGTTTGCCCAAGCTGGTCGTCTGAAAAATAATTTCGCGGGGACTTTGCAGTTCGTTGACAGGAAATAAGTAGTTTTGCAGCATATTATTTTGTTGTTTCGCAAAACCAAAATAATGAAAAACCCCGATTTGGCCTCATTTGAGACTTTTTCGGGGTTATTTTTTTGAATTCAACACAATTAATAGCTGTGTTTCAGGGAATTGTAATTTTCAAAGACTCCCGAAAGCAGTCGAGTAACGACTGCTTTCTTAAATCTTGTTTTATTTCTAAAATCTCACATATCCTCTAAACACCCTGTGATAGTTTATCCATTTTATCTTCAGGAATATCTTTCAGATTTAATACCAAAAAACCATCCAATGAATTTTCAAACTTCGGATCAATATTGAAACAGATAATTTTAGCATTCAATTGAATGTATTGCCGTAATAAAACCGGCATTTTACTGTTGCTAATCTCAATTTCAGAAATTAGTGCGTCTAATGATTTTAGCGAGTTGAATTGCTCAATTAATAAATCTGTATCAACATTAGTGTGCGTTACTTTAAACTTGGTTTTAGGAGTAACGTGTTTCGCTAATTCGTGATCATAAAAGTTTTTGGTAATGAAATCAATAATTAGCGACTGTGATAGGTTTGAGAAATTATTGCTAATACTTACCGGTCCGATTAGGTATTTAAACTCGGGATGCTTGAGAACATAAGCACTGATGCCTTTCCATAGTAAAAATAATGGCAGTGGTTTTTGTTGGTATTCTTTAACAATAAACGAGCGTCCTAATTCCAATGAGTGCTTCAGCACGTTGTTCATCTGATCTTTGATGTTAAACAACGTGTTAATGTAAAAGCCTTTCTTGCCGTATGCGTAAAAAATGTCACTACCGCGACCAATACGATAAGCCCCTACAATTTTATAGGCTTCTTTATCCCAAATAAATAAATGACGATAATATAAGTCAAATTCATCAAGGTCAATTTTCTTATTCGTTCCTTCGCCTACTTCGCGGAAAGTGATTTCTCGTAAACGGCCAATTTCACGGATAATGTTAGGGATGCTCTGGGTTTTAGCAATATATACTTCATAATTTTTTTCGGTATACACTAACGCCTCTTCCCGAATCTGAGCAACATCCTGCATTAAAAGTTGTTGCGAAGTTGCCTCTACAACTTCTTCAGGTTTGCTTAATACTTTAAAAATATCCTTTACAAAGAAACGGCTTACATCTGTATCAAAACCCGAGCTTAAGGCATACGTACGGGCTCTAAGGTATTTTAAAGCTTTTTCAGGGTTTGAAAACCGATTGTACTCAGCCGGCATTATTGGTTTGCCAATACGCAGTTTTATGGTGTTTCCCTTTTTGTTGAATAATTCAGACGGGAGTTTTGCTGTGCGTAATGAAGGATGTATTAGGCCTAAAAGATGAAACAGTATCCCATTATTACCGTGAAAGTAAATAGGAACTACCGGTAGCTGAGCTTTTGTAATTAGTTTGCCTACAATTGGAGACCATTTTTTGTCAGTAACAGTTTGAGCTTCGGCATTGTAAGTAGAAACCTCTCCTGCCGGAAAAATACCTACCGGAACCCCTTTTTGTAACTGTTCCATTGTTAGTTTCATGCCTGCCAGGCTTGAAACGCTCTTAACATTTTCAAAAGGGTTAACGCCAATAAAATAATCAGAAATATTGGTGATTTTTTTTAACAGGAAATTGGCCATTACTTTTGCTTCCGGCCTAACACTGCAAAGTAATTTTACTAAAATCAAGCCTTCAACACCACCATAAGGATGGTTGGCAATCGCTACAAACCCACCACTTTTCGGAATGTTTTTTAAATCGTCCTCGTCAAATTCAACAGTTATTCCTGTATCTTCTAAAACGCCATCTATAAAATCAAGGCCTTGTTTATCATAGTTATCGGCAAAAACCCTGTTTATTTTGTTAATCTTGGTCAGCTCCATCAAAAGTTCAGCAAGGCCCGGCATTTTCAACTTATCCAGCTTTGTTGCCTTTGCAAACTCATTTTTCGTGATTAACTTCATTTGTTCAGTCTAAGGTTTGTCAATTTGCAAAAATAAGATTTTGTGTTGTTAATTATGGAGAGCGGTTAAATATACTTATTTGTGACATTCTGCAAGTTTGATTTTTGTGAATTATAATTTAATTTTTCACTATGAAAATCATCTACAATCTTTTGCTGTCTTTTTAAAAATGGGGTAAAATGGGCTATTGGTTTTAATAATTATTTGTTCAGTGTTTTTAACTCTAACGTATTTCATGAATGATTTATTAGATGAACCCGCTATTGATTTTTCAGTGTTCAAGAAAGAAATTGATGCGTTTGAACCTATTAAAAGACCTTAACAGGGATTCATACTAAGTTAAGCTATGAAGAATCGAGCAGGAGGGAGTGAATTAAAACGATTTGGTCGTAAAACAAATTAATGCGTTTCTTTATTATCGTAAGCAGATGGGGCTTGAGGATTTGAGCTTAGTACGAATGCTCGATAAAATCACTTTAATAAAAATCACTCCTTACCCTTCTGTCAGATAAATTGCATTTTGTAACTTTCGCAATCAATGTACTACTTGAAATTTAGGGTGTCCAAAACTAAATCTTTATAAAAACCAAAATCATGACAATTGAACAACGTATCAAAGCATTAATCAGAGATGTAAAAGATTTTCCAAAACCGGGTATTGTTTTTAAAGACATAACTCCTGTTTTAAAAGATCCTGTGCTATGCAATGCTATCGTTGATGAATACGTTAAGCTTTTAAATGGAATTAAAATTGATGAAGTTGTAGCAATTGAAAGTCGTGGTTTTTTATTTGGCATGATGATAGCGCATAAGTTACATGTGCCGTTTGTGCCAATTAGAAAGAAAGGTAAGTTGCCATACAATACCATTGAGCAATCTTACAATTTGGAATACGGTGAAGCTGTTTTAGAAGTACATGCTGATGCAATTGATGCAGGCAAGACAGTACTAATTCATGATGATTTATTGGCTACAGGTGGAACCATTGATGCTGCAGCTAAATTGGTAGAAAAACTGGGTGCTAAGGTAGGAGCTATTTCCTTTTTAGTTGAACTGGATTTTCTGAAGGGAAGGGAACGATTGGTGCCACATTCAAGTAAGATTATTTCTCTTGTGAATTATCAATAACCTTTTATAAATAACCTTATGATGACCAATTTAATTTTTGATTCAACCATGAATTCTCCTTCCGAAAACCTGCGGATGGTGCATGAAATGGCCCGTGATTTTGCTGAAAAGTACATTCGTCCACATGTTATGGAATGGGATGAAAGCCAATATTTTCCAATTGAGGTTTTTAAAAAACTTGGAGAATTGGGGATGATGGGTGTTTTGGTTCCTGAGCAGTATGGAGGTGCTGGTTTTGGCTATTTTGAGTATGTGGCCATCATTGAAGAAATTGCTAAAGTTTGCGGATCCATCGGTCTTTCTGTGGCTGCACATAATTCATTATGTACGGGACATATTTTACAATTCGGTAATGAAGAGCAAAAACAACGGTGGCTGCCTAAGCTTGCAACGGCCGAATGGATTGGCGCTTGGGGCTTAACGGAAGCTAATACTGGTTCTGATGCATTGCGAATGCATACCACAGCTGTTAAGGATGGGGACTACTATATAATCAACGGTAGTAAAAACTGGATTACTCATGGCAAATCGAGCAGTGTTGCGGTAGTAATGGTTCGTACAGGTGAACAGGGTGATTCAAATGGGGTTTCAGCTTTTGTCATAGAAAAAGGAACTGAGGGTTTTTCGCATGGTAAAAAAGAAAATAAGTTGGGCATGCGTGCTTCAGAAACAACGGAATTGATTTTGGATAACGTACGTGTTCATAAAGATAACCTGCTTGGTTCTGAAGGAGACGGTTTTAAGCAAGCAATGAAGGTACTGGATGGCGGACGAATTTCGATTGCAGCATTATCTTTAGGAATAGCTAAAGGTGCTTTTGAGGCTGCAAAAGAATACTCAAAACAACGCCGGCAGTTTGGGAAGCCCATTTGTGACTTTCAAGCTATAGCTTTTAAGCTGGCTGATATGGCAACTGAAATTGAGGCAGCTGAATTACTGATTCATCAAGCAGCTGATTTAAAGAATAGGGGCGAGAAGGTAACTAAACAATCTGCAATAGCAAAGTACTATGCATCTGAAGTAGCAGTAAAAACTGCCAATGAAGCAGTTCAGATTTTTGGTGGCTACGGTTATACTAAAGATTTTCCTGCTGAAAAATTCTATCGCGACGCGAAGTTGTGTACGATAGGCGAGGGGACTTCTGAAATTCAGAAAATAGTAATAGCCAGAGAAATTTTGAAAGACTAGTAATTTCACTTTGAAAATAGGGCCGGACTGAATAGTCCGGCTTTTTAGTTTATTTTAGGCCTACTAATCTAAAACTAATGAAGAAACTGCTTACGTTTTTATTCTTTTTATCAGTGGCATCAACCATTGTGGGTAATTACTACCAATTACCTGAGTTACGCTTTTTGGCTAAACCTTTAATTATGGTATTTCTAGCCTGGTTATTTTCGATGTCTGTAAATAATCTTACTCAATCAAAAAAAATATGGGTTTTGTTGGCATTTATGTTTTCATGGGTGGGTGATATAGCTCTTATGTTTGCAGATGATACAACAAAGGCACCTGGCTTTTATTTTTTCATTGCCGGATTGGTTAGTTTTTTAACAGCTCATGTATGTTATATTGTTGTGTTCAGGAAGATTGCTGCGCAGTTTGGTTCAAGTGGCTTTAATACTCTCAAATTGATGTTGGCAACTCCTGTAGCTCTTGTTGTAGGTATTTTGATTTTTAAAATTTTGCCATCTTTAGGTTCAATGACTATTCCTGTTGTGGTATATGCCATAATTATTTCAACAATGGCAATGGCGGCTATTGCTTTGTATGGAGTATTGACAAAGCAAAGCTTTATAGCAATTTACTTTGGAGCAATATTGTTTTTAGTTTCTGATACAACGTTAGCTGTGAATCAATTTGTGTCATCAAGTCCGCTTCTTGGTATAGTTGTAATGTTAACTTATGGCTCGGCACAGTATTACATTATGCAGGGGGTAGTAAGTTTAAACAGCAGGCCAAAGGCTGTTGAGAAAGTAATTTAAAAATTGTTTGATAATCAGCTTATTTGTTTTAACTTTGTCGTCCCACTGAAAGGAGGTATATCAAGGGTATGATTATCATTAACGTAAAAGAAAACGAAGCAATTGATAAGGCGCTTAAGCGTTTTAAAAAGAAATTTGAGAAGACTGGTGTATTACGCGAACTTAGAAGCCGCCAAGCCTTTGAAAAGCATTCTGTAGCACGTCGTAACGTTGTTAAGAAAGCTATTTACAAGCAATCACTACAGCAAGAGAATCTGTAATTCTTTTTGCAATTACATAACAATGGTCGTATATTCATCTGTAATATACGACCATTTTTTTTGATGCATTTAGAGTCATTCTTTCAATATCTTGAGTTTGAAAAACGTTATTCTGCACACACGTTAATATCCTACCGAAATGATATGAGTATGTTTTGTGCTTTTCTTACCCAATTTGATATTGCTTCGCCGCAACATATTACTCATTCTATTATAAGAAACTGGTTAGTTGAGTTGTTTGAAGATCAAAATTCAGCAGCAACCATTAATAGAAAGTTGTCAACGTTACGAACATACTTTCGTTTTCTACATAAAGAGAGTATTATCCTAACAAATCCTGTACATAAAGTTCAACCACCTAAAAAAGAAAAACGATTACCAGTTGTAGTTGAGCAAATAGCCATTGAGCATTTATTGAATAATATTGACTTTGGGGAAGGCTTTGAAGGTGCTCGTGATAAGCTGATTGTTGAAATGTTTTATCAAACAGGAATACGCTTATCAGAGTTAATTAATTTGAAAGAAAAAGACATTAATTTTTTTGACCTCACAGTTAAGGTGTTAGGAAAACGAAACAAAGAACGCCTTATTCCAATTACAAAAGCATTTGGAAGTTTAATTTCAGATTACGTAATTGTTAAAAAAACAGCAGGGATGAATAACAATGAAGGATATTTGTTCGTTACCAATAAAGGAGAATGTCTATATCCTAAGTTTGTTTACAACTTAATTAACAACAGCCTAAGCAAAGTAGCAACAATAGAGAAAAAAAGTCCGCATATTCTGCGACATTCATTTGCAACCCATTTATTAAACAAAGGAGCCAATTTAAACGCAATTAAAGAACTTTTAGGCCATGCAAGTCTGGCCGCAACGCAGGTATATACACATAATACCACTGAACGATTAAAATCTATTTATAAACAAGCCCATCCCAGGGCCTAACAAAAAAAAGGAGGATTTATGAAAATTCGTGTGCAATCCATTCGTTTCACTGCCGACATCAAATTAATTGACTTTATTCAACGCAAATTGGATAAACTCGATTCGTTTTTTGATCATGTGATAGACGGAGATGTTTTTCTGAGGCTTGATAAGGCTGAAGATGATGCGAACAAGATTGTAGAGATTAAAATTAATATTCCTGGGAAAGATCTATTTGTTAAAGAACAGCGACAAACATTTGAAGAAGCAACAGACATTGCGGTAGAATCATTGGCAAAACAATTAAAAAAACATAAAGAAAAACTAAAAACACATTCGGGGAAGGCAGATTCTCCGGTAGAATTAGAGCCTGAATTTTAATTTTGGGTTACAAAATGAAATAAAAAGAGGTCGGTAACCTTAGTTGCCGACCTTCTTTTTTGAAGTTTTTTAGATTTTAAACTTTGTCTATTTGGGGCAAAAGTGAGCGGATTGATCAACACTCAAAAAGTTCCGTGCATTTTTTTCTCCCTGACTATCAAATGCAAACGAAATTTGATTGAAAAAAAGATGAAAATATTCTTGCTATTTAGGTTAAAGTATTACTTTTGCAGCCGCTTCGGCAATGTTCTTTGAAGGTACAAAAAGTAGATTATAAGGTGTTTTAACGCCGATTTTTATGGTCTGCACTCAAACAAAAAATATTTTAAAATAAATTTTGATAGAGAATAAAAATTTGTACATTTGCAATCCCTTAACAAAACAGAAAGTGAAAGGGAAAAGAAAAAGAGAAAAGTTCTTTAAAATAATAAAATAAAGCCTCCTTAGCTCAGCTGGTAGAGCAACTGACTTGTAATCAGTAGGTCATTGGTTCGATTCCGATAGGAGGCTCAATAGACGGTGAAAACTGTCGGTCTGGGGAGGTTCCAGAGCGGTCAAATGGGACGGACTGTAAATCCGTTGCTTCGGCTTCGAAGGTTCGAATCCTTCCCTCCC
Organism: Solitalea lacus; assembly: GCF_022014595.1. NCBI lineage: Bacteria > Pseudomonadati > Bacteroidota > Sphingobacteriia > Sphingobacteriales > Sphingobacteriaceae > Solitalea > Solitalea lacus. The sequence continues at coordinate 1,442,376 of NZ_CP091740.1, forward strand.
CACACTAACAATGTTAAATGGTTGATTTTAGAAAACAAGGTTGACCATTTAATTTCTAAAAACAAATTACAAGCGGGAGTAGCTCAGTTGGTAGAGCGACAGCCTTCCAAGCTGTAGGTCGCGGGTTCGAGCCTCGTCTCCCGCTCCATTGTAATCCAGAGAGTTAACAGTTAGACGTTCTTTGTGTAAAGAAAGATACTCCTAGCGGTTAACCTTTGATTGTTAGATGAAGCCTTTGTAGCTCAGGGGTAGAGTACATCCTTGGTAAGGATGAGGTCATGGGTTCAAATCCCATCAAAGGCTCAGAATTAGTTCAGCTAATTTTTAATCAATTTATAAAACTACATTAAGTAAAAATAAAATGGCAAAAGAAAAATTTGACCGTTCCAAGGAACACTTGAACATTGGAACAATTGGTCACGTTGACCACGGTAAAACTACCTTGACTGCCGCTATCACTAAAGTATTAGCAGATGCAGGTTTGTCAGAAGCTCGTTCATTCGATTCTATCGACTCTGCTCCTGAAGAAAAAGAGCGTGGTATTACCATTAACACTGCTCACGTTGAGTACTCTACTGCTACTCGTCACTATGCACACGTTGACTGTCCAGGTCACGCTGACTATGTGAAAAACATGGTTACTGGTGCTGCTCAGATGGACGGAGCTATCTTGGTAGTAGCTGCTACTGATGGTCCTATGCCACAAACTCGTGAGCACATCCTTCTTGCTCGTCAGGTAGGTGTACCTAAAATTGTTGTATTCATGAACAAAGTAGACATGGTTGACGATCCAGAATTGTTAGACCTAGTTGAAATGGAAATTCGTGAATTATTATCATTCTACGAATTCGACGGTGATAATACCCCAGTTATCCGCGGTTCAGCTCTTGGTGGTTTGAACGGTGACGCTAAATGGGTTGCTACTATCATGGAATTGATGAATGCTGTTGATACTTTCATTCCTGTTCCACCACGTTTGAAAGATCTTCCTTTCTTGATGCCTGTTGAAGACGTATTCTCGATCACTGGTCGTGGTACTGTTGCAACTGGTCGTATCGAGCGCGGTGTAATCAACTCAGGTGATCCAGTACAAATCATTGGTATGGGTGCAGAAGATTTGAAATCAACTGTAACTGGTGTTGAGATGTTCCGTAAGATCTTAGATTATGGTGAAGCTGGTGATAACGTAGGTTTGTTATTACGTGGTATTGAGAAAACTGATATCCGTCGTGGTATGGTTATCGTGAAACCTAACTCAGTAACTCCTCACGCTGACTTTAAAGCTGAGATCTACGTATTGAGCAAAGCTGAAGGTGGTCGTCACACTCCATTCTTTAACAAATACCGTCCTCAGTTCTATTTCCGTACAACTGACGTAACAGGTGAGATTACACTTGAGCCAGGAGTAGAAATGGTAATGCCAGGTGATAACGTTACTATCAACGTAAAACTAATCAGCGCAATCGCTATGGAAAAAGGTCTTCGTTTCGCTATCCGCGAAGGTGGTCGTACCGTAGGTGCTGGTCAGGTAACTGAAATTGTTAAGTAATTAACAAAATATATTAATCAGCAGCGATTGGCTCGCTAGTCGCTGCTGTTATTTTAACGAGTGTAGTTCAAGGGTAGAATAGCGGTCTCCAAAACCGTTGATGGGAGTTCGAATCTCTCCACTCGTGCAAGATGTAAGGTTAATAGTTTTTGTATTGGTTTCTTTAACTTTGTTAAGAAACCGGTAAATTGCTATTAACCATTCATTGTATCTATATTAATGTAGTTAGCATGAGCAAAGTAATAGAATACATCAAAGAATCTAAAAACGAGTTAGTAAATCATGTAACATGGCCTACTACCAGTGAGCTGTTTAACAGTGCAATGGTTGTTCTTGTTGCTTCAGGAATTATGGCAGCCGTAGTATTTGCTATGGATGAAGCTTTTGGCCAATTGGTACTTGGTTCGTTTTATGATTTATTCTCTTAATTCGGAGGGTTGGAATGAGTGATCAATTAAAATGGTACGTCGTAAGAGCTGTCAGCGGTAAAGAGAAAAAAGTAAAGCAGTACATTGAATCTGAAATTAACCGCTTAGGCATTAATCACCTAGTTCCGCAGGTACTTATTCCTATGGAGAAGGTGTACCAGATGCGTAATGGCAAAAAAATTGCTAAAGAACGTAATTTTTTCCCAGGCTATGTGTTAATTGAAGCTCAGCTTGATGGTGAATTAGAACACGTTATTAAAAATATTAACAGTGTAATTGGCTTCTTGGGTGACAAAGATGGAACTGCTATTCCTTTGCGTCAGTCTGAAGTGAACCGTATCTTAGGTACTGTTGACGAAATTACTACACAGGGTGAAACAACTGGTGTTCCGTATTATGTTGGTGAAAATGTGAAAGTGATGGACGGACCGTTTAATGGCTTTACCGGTGTTATTGAAGAGGTTAACGAAGAGAAGAAAAAACTTAAGGTAATGGTTAAAATCTTCGGCAGAAGAACGCCTCTTGAGCTTAATTACATGCAAGTAGAAAAAGAATAATGTAAATATTTGATAATGTGGCGCAAAAGAATTACTTTTGCGCCTCATTAATTTTTACATTAATGAAAATACAAATGTTACTTATTGCTTCCACAATTGTTTAACATTTATTAACTAACAAACGAGACATGGCAAAAGAAGTTAGTGCGCTTGTTAAATTGCAAATCAAAGGTGGTGCAGCCAACCCTTCACCTCCAGTAGGACCTGCTTTAGGTGCTAAAGGGGTGAATATCATGGAGTTCTGTAAGCAATTCAATGCTAGAACCCAAGATAAACCGGGCAAAGTACTTCCTGTTGTAATTACAGTTTATGCCGACAAGTCGTTTGATTTTATCATTAAAACTCCTCCAGTAGCTATTCAGTTATTGGATGCGACTAAACTTAAAAGCGGATCGGCTGAGCCTAACCGTAAAAAAGTAGCTAACGTTACCTGGGATCAGGTTCGTGCTATCGCAGAGGATAAAATGCCTGACTTGAACGCGTTTACTATTGAATCAGCAATGTCAATGGTTGCTGGTACAGCACGCAGTATGGGTATCACCGTATCAGGTGAGCGTCCATTTTAATTAAATTATTAAATTATTAAGGGTAAAACAGTGGCAAGATTAACAAAAAATCGTAAAAAAGTATTATCCCTGATTGAGAAGGATAAAGCTTACTCTTTACAGGAAGCCTCTGCCTTAGTAAAACAGATCACCACTACCAAGTTCGATGCTTCGGTTGATTTAGATATTCGTTTGGGTGTTGACCCTCGTAAAGCTAATCAAATGGTAAGAGGTATCGCCGTGTTACCACACGGTACCGGTAAAACTGTTCGTGTATTGGTACTTTGTACCCCAGACAAAGAACAGGAAGCTAAAGATGCTGGTGCTGACTATGTTGGCTTGGATGATTATATTACTAAGATTGAGCAAGGTTGGACTGATGTAGATATCATCATTACCACTCCTGCTTGTATGGCTAAAGTAGGTAAGTTAGGCCGTGTTTTAGGTCCACGTAACTTGATGCCAAATCCTAAATCAGGTACTGTAACTAACGAAGTTGGTAAAGCAGTAACTGATGTTAAAGGTGGTAAAATTGATTTCAAAGTAGATAAAACAGGTATTATCCACACTTCAGTTGGTAAAGCTTCGTTTTCTCCTGAAAAAATCTACGAAAATGCGTTAGAAGTAATTCAAACCATTGCTCGTTTAAAACCATCGGCAGCAAAAGGTACTTACTTTAAGAGTATTCACATGTCGAGCACAATGAGTGCAGGCATTCATGTTGAAACTAAATCTGTAGCGGGAATCTAAGACATGAACAGAGAAGAAAAAAATGTAATCGTTCTCGATCTTAAGGAAAAGATGGAGGCGTACGGTAGTTTTTACATTACCGATACTTCAAATCTAACTGTTGCTAAGATTAACGCGATCAGAAGAAAATGTTTCGAGAGAGGCATCACATTCCAAGTAGCTAAAAATACCTTGATTCAAAAGGCAATGGAAGCTACCGGAGTTGATTACAGTCCTTTATTCGCAGCATTGAAAGGTACTTCTGGTGTTATGTTTTCTAATACAGGAAACGTTCCAGCAAAACTGATCAAAGAATTGCGTAGCGAAAAGGGTGCTGAGAAACCAATCTTGAAAGGTGCTTCAATTGAACAAGCTTTCTTCGTTGGTGACAATCAGTTAGATACGCTTACTGCTATTAAATCTAAGCAAGAGCTTATCGGTGATATTATCGGCTTATTACAATCACCTGCTAAAAATGTGGTTTCTGCATTACAATCTAGCGGTGGCAAGTTAGCTGGTATTCTTAAAACATTATCAGAGAAAGGTGAGTAAGCTACCTGTTTAGTGCTTACAGAGTAATTTTAATTAGTATTTAAACTATCAAATTTTTATAAAAATGGCAGATTTGAAAGCGTTTGCTGAACAATTAGTAAACTTAACAGTTAAAGAAGTTAACGAGTTAGCTCAAATTTTAAAAGACGAGTACGGTATTGAGCCTGCTGCTGCTGCTCCTGTAATGGTAGCTGGTGCTGCTGGTGCTGCTGCTGCTGTTGAAGAAGAAAAAACTTCTTTTGATGTAATTCTTGCTGACGCAGGAGGTCAAAAATTAGCAGTTGTTAAGTTAGTTAAAGATCTTACTGGTCTTGGTTTGAAAGAAGCTAAAGACTTAGTAGACGGCGCTCCAAAACCTTTAAAAGAAGGTGTTGCTAAAGACGAAGCTGAAGCTTTGAAAAAGCAATTAGAAGAAGCTGGAGCTAAAGTTGAAATTAAGTAATAACTTAGTTCACATATTATAGGATAAGACTCTTCCCAAAAGGAAGAGTCTATTCCTGTTTTTATTAGTTTTATTAAATTTACGCAAACTCATTGATAATGAGTACGTTATCAATGCTTAAACGATGTTTGAAACCTTTAATAGTTTTCACTCTCAAAATTTATTCCCTTGGCAAACAACACTAATAATTCGCAAAGAGTAAGTTTCGCTACAAGTAAGCACGTATTGGATTATCCTGATTTTCTGGATGTACAATTGGAATCATTCCAACAGTTTTTCCAGTTAGATACCACAGCCGATGATCGTCATACAGAAGGCTTGTTTAAAGTATTTAGCGAAAACTTCCCAATTTCCGATTCTCGAGGCATCTTTGTTCTTGAGTTTTTGGATTATTTCATTGATCCGCCTCGTTACGATATACAAGAGTGTATTGAGCGTGGCTTGACTTACAGCGTACCATTAAAGGCCAAGCTGAGGTTATATTGTACCGATCCGGAGCATGAGGATTTTGAAACAATTGTACAGGATGTGTATTTAGGTACCATACCGTACATGACGCCAAAAGGTACATTTGTGATCAATGGTGCTGAGCGTGTTATTGTATCTCAGCTTCACCGTTCACCGGGTGTTTTCTTTGGTCAAAGTCGCCATACCAACGGTACTAAATTATATTCAGCCCGTGTAATTCCATTTAAGGGTTCATGGATTGAGTTTGCTACCGACGTAAACAACGTAATGTATGCTTACATTGACCGTAAGAAGAAGTTTCCGGTAACCACGTTGCTACGTGCCATTGGATATGATTCAGATAAAGACATTCTTGAATTGTTCGACCTTGCTGATGAAGTTAAGGTTAGCAAATCAGGTTTGAAAAAATATGTTGGCCGTCGTTTAGCGGCTAGGGTTTTACGTAAATGGGTAGAAGATTTCGTAGACGAAGATACCGGTGAAGTGGTATCGATTGATCGTAACGAAGTAATTCTAGAACGTGAAACTATTCTTGAAGAAGATCATATCGACTTGATCATAGATGCTGGCGTTAAGTCAATTATTTTGACTAAAGACGACGTTACAACTGCTGATCATGCTATTATATACAATACGCTTCAAAAAGATACTTCAAACTCTGAAAAAGAAGCTGTTGAGCACATTTATCGTGCATTACGTAACGCCGAACCACCTGATGAAGAAACTGCTCGTGGTATTATTGAGCGTTTATTCTTCTCAGATAAGCGTTATGATTTAGGTGATGTAGGTCGTTACCGTATTAACCGTAAATTAGGTTTAACAACAGATGAAGAAACCAAAGTATTAACGAAGGTGGATATCATCGAAATTGTTAAATATCTGATTCGTCTGATCAATGCTAAAGCTGAGGTTGATGATATCGACCACTTGTCAAATCGTCGTGTTCGTACTGTTGGAGAGCAATTGTACGCACAATTTGGTGTTGGTTTAGCTCGTATGGCCCGTACCATTCGTGAGCGTATGAACATTCGTGATAATGAGGTGTTTACGCCTACCGATTTGATCAATGCTCGTACCCTTTCGTCAGTGATCAACTCATTCTTCGGAACTAATCAGTTATCACAGTTCATGGATCAAACCAATCCTTTGGCTGAAATTACGCATAAGCGTCGTTTGTCAGCTTTAGGTCCTGGTGGTCTTTCTCGTGAGCGCGCTGGTTTCGAGGTTCGTGACGTTCACTATACACACTACGGTCGTTTATGTACTATTGAGACTCCTGAGGGTCCGAACATCGGTCTTATCTCGTCTCTTTGTGTTCACGCAAAGATCAATAACTTAGGTTTCATCGAAACTCCTTACCGTAAAGTAGTTGAAGGTAAAGTGGTTGTTGATGAACCTGTTGTTTACATGAGTGCTGAAGATGAGGATGGTAAAACCATTGCACAGGCTAATGCACAGTATGATGATAAAGGTAATTTCTTAACTCCTAAAGTGAAATCACGTTTTGAAGGTGACTTCCCTGTAATCGAGCCGGAGAAAATTGACCTTATTGATATTGCACCTAACCAGATCACCTCAATTGCTGCTTCGTTAATTCCATTCCTTGAGCATGATGACGCCAACCGTGCATTGATGGGATCGAACATGCAACGTCAGGCCGTTCCATTGTTACGTCCTGAATCTCCAATTGTAGGTACTGGTCTTGAGGGACGCGTTGCTTCAGACTCTCGTACTTTGATGAATGCTGAAGGTGACGGTGAAGTTGTTTACGTTGATGCAAACAAAATTACCATTCGTTATGATCGTACTGAAGATGACCGTTTGGTTTCTTTTGATGGTGACGAAAAAACTTATTCGTTGACCAAATTCAAGAAAACCAACCAGAGTACTTGTATCAACTTGAAACCAATTGTTAAAAAAGGTCAGAAAGTTAAAAAAGGACAGGTACTTACTGAAGGTTATGCAACTCAAAATGGTGAGTTAGCATTAGGACGCAACTTAAAAGTAGCGTTCATGCCTTGGCAAGGTTTCAACTTCGAGGATGCGATTGTAATTTCTGAGCGTATTGCTCGCGAAGACATCTTTACTTCATTACACATTGAAGAATTCGAATTAGAAGTTCGTGATACAAAACGTGGTGAAGAAGAATTAACTCCGGATATTCCTAACGTTTCAGAAGAGGCTACTAAAGACCTTGATGAAAACGGTATCATCCGAATTGGTGCTGAAGTTAAAGAAGGCGATATCCTTATTGGTAAAATCACTCCAAAAGGTGAGTCTGATCCTTCCCCAGAAGAAAAATTATTACGTGCAATCTTTGGTGATAAAGCCGGCGATGTGAAAGACGCTTCATTGAAAGCATCCCCTTCTATCAGCGGTGTTGTTATCGATACTAAACTATTCTCTCGTGCTAAAAAAACATCTAAAAATGATGAGAAAGCACAGTTAGAGAAATTAGATGCACGTCATAATAATAACAACGCGAAGTTAAAAGATACGTTAGTAGAGAAATTATTTGAATTAGTTAACGGCAAAACATCACAAGGCGTTTACGACAATTACAAAGAGTTGTTAATTGCTAAAGGAGTGAAATTCACTCAGAAAATGTTGGTTGAGCTTAACTATGAGAATATCAACCCTAACAAGTGGACAACTGATAAGGATAAAAATGACCAGATCAAGTTGTTGCTTCATAACTACGGTATTAAAGTGAACGAAGAGCTTGGAGATTACCGTCGTCAGAAATTCGCTATCAGCGTTGGTGATGAGTTACCTTCAGGTATTGTTCAAATGGCTAAGGTTTACGTGGCTAAGAAACGTAAATTGAAAGTAGGAGATAAGATGGCAGGTCGTCACGGTAACAAGGGTATCGTTGCCCGTATTGTTCGTGATGAAGATATGCCATTCCTTGAGGATGGAACTCCGGTTGACATAGTGTTGAACCCACTTGGTGTACCTTCTCGTATGAACTTGGGTCAGATTTATGAAACCATCTTAGGATGGGCTGGTAAAGAGTTGGGCATTAAGTTTGCCACCCCAATTTTCGACGGTGCAACTCATTCAGAAGTTGAAGATTGGATTAAGAAAGCTGGCATTCCAGAATCAGGTAGAACTTACTTGTACGATGGTTTAACAGGTGATCGTTTCCACCAACCAACTACAGTAGGTATTATCTACATGCTGAAATTGGGTCACATGGTTGACGATAAGATGCACGCTCGTTCTATCGGTCCTTACTCACTTATTACTCAACAACCATTGGGTGGTAAAGCGCAGTTTGGTGGTCAGCGTTTCGGTGAGATGGAGGTTTGGGCACTTGAAGCATTCGGTGCAGCAAACATTCTTCAAGAGATCCTTACCGTTAAGTCTGATGATGTTATTGGCCGTGCTAAAACTTACGAAGCCATTGTTAAAGGTGAAAACCTTCCAACGCCAGGTGTGCCTGAGTCATTTAATGTATTGGTACATGAGTTACGCGGCTTAGGTCTAGACGTAACACTTGAATAATATTGAATGAATGAATGATAGAATGGGTTAATTCTCATTCTATCATTCTCTAATTCTATCATTCTCTCATTCAAAAAAAGAATATGTCGTACAAAAAAGAAAATAAGATCAAAAGTAATTTTACCAAAATTACGATCAGCCTTGCTTCGCCTGAGAACATCTTAGAACGTTCAAGTGGTGAGGTATTAAAGCCGGAAACGATCAACTACCGTACATACAAACCTGAACGTGATGGTTTGTTCTGCGAACGCATTTTCGGTCCTGTGAAGGATTATGAGTGTGCCTGCGGAAAGTATAAGCGTATCCGTTATAAAGGTATTGTGTGTGACCGTTGTGGGGTTGAAGTTACCGAGAAGAAAGTACGTCGCGAGCGCATGGGCCATATCAATTTGGTTGTGCCTGTAGCTCACATTTGGTACTTCCGCTCATTGCCAAATAAAATCGGTTATTTGTTAGGTCTTCCTACCAAAAAACTTGATTTAATTATTTACTATGAGCGTTACGTGGTAATTCAACCAGGTATTAAAGCTCAAGATGGTATTCAATATCTTGATTTCTTAACTGAAGAAGAATATTTAGATATTTTAGATACTCTTCCGAAAGAAAATCAATATTTAGACGATAAAGATCCGAATAAATTTGTCGCTAAAATGGGTGCTGAAGCTCTTCAGGACTTATTGGGCCGTTTACAATTGGATCAATTATCATATGATTTGCGTCACCAGGCGGCAAACGAAACTTCTCAGCAACGTAAAAATGAAGCGTTAAAACGTCTTCAAGTTGTTGAAGCGTTCCGTGGAGCACAAGCTAACATTGAGAACCGTCCGGAATGGATGATCGTTAAGATTGTTCCTGTAATTCCTCCTGAATTACGTCCATTGGTTCCATTGGATGGTGGTCGTTTTGCAACTTCAGACTTGAACGATTTATATCGTCGTGTAATCATTCGTAACAACCGTTTGAAACGTTTGATCGAGATTAAAGCTCCTGAGGTGATTTTACGTAACGAAAAACGTATGTTGCAGGAAGCTGTTGACTCGTTATTCGATAACTCACGTAAAGTGAACGCTGTTAAAACTGAAGGTAATCGTGCTTTAAAATCTCTTTCAGATATTTTGAAAGGTAAGCAAGGTCGTTTCCGTCAGAACTTATTAGGTAAACGTGTTGACTATTCTGCTCGTTCAGTAATTGTTGTAGGTCCGACCTTGAAATTACACGAATGTGGTTTACCTAAAGACATGGCTGCTGAGCTATTCAAACCATTTATCATTCGTAAAATGATTGAGCGTGGTGTGGTAAAAACAGTAAAATCAGCCAAGAAAATTGTTGACCGTAAAGATCCATTGGTGTGGGATATCCTTGAGAATGTATTGAAGGGTCACCCTGTATTACTAAACCGTGCTCCTACACTTCACCGTTTGGGTATTCAGGCATTCCAACCAAAATTAGTAGAAGGTAAAGCAATTCAGTTACACCCATTAGTGTGTACCGCATTCAACGCCGACTTTGACGGTGACCAGATGGCCGTGCACTTACCATTAGGTAATGCGGCAATTTTGGAAGCCCAAATTTTGATGCTGGCGGCACACAACATTTTGAACCCTGCAAACGGTACTCCTATTACGGTACCTTCGCAGGACATGGTGTTGGGTCTGTACTATATTACAAAAGGAAGAAGATCTACACCTGATCGTAAAGTTCGTGGTGAAGGTTCGATATTCTATAGCCCAGAAGAAGTTCGTATTGCATTAAACGAAAATCGTATTGATTTGCATGCTTGGATTAAGGTAAAAGTTAATCATAAGGATGAAAATGGCGAGATCGTTAACGGGCTTCTTGAAACTACTGTAGGCCGTGTAATTGTTAATGAATTTACTCCTGAAGAGACAGGATTCATTAACGAGTTATTAACCAAAAAATCACTTCGTGATATCATTGGTAATATCGTAAAAGTTACCGGTATGGCTCGTGCTGCTAAATTCCTTGATGATATTAAGGAACTAGGATTCCAAATGGCATTTAAAGGTGGTTTATCGTTTAATTTGAAAGATGTAACCATTCCTGAAGAAAAAGCTATTTTGTTGAATCAGGCACAAGAAGAGGTAGATGAGGTAATGAACAACTATAACATGGGTTTCATTACCAACAATGAACGTTATAACCAGATCATCGATATTTGGACCCGTATCAACTCGCGCTTAACTGATCACTTGATGAAGCAATTAGCTGCGGATAACCAAGGTTTCAACTCTGTTTACATGATGTTGGACTCAGGAGCCCGTGGTTCTAAAGAGCAGATTCGTCAGTTGTGTGGTATGAGGGGTCTGATGGCAAAACCACAAAAATCGGGTTCAGGTGGTGAGATTATCGAAAACCCAATTCTTTCAAACTTTAAAGAAGGTTTGTCGGTATTGGAATACTTTATCTCTACCCACGGTGCTCGTAAAGGTTTGGCCGATACGGCGTTAAAAACTGCCGATGCTGGTTATTTGACTCGTCGTTTACATGACGTAGCTCAAGACATGGTTGTTTCAGAGCCTGATTGTGGTACTTTACGTGGTGTACTTACTTCTGCATTGAAAGATAATGAAGAAGTAGTGGAGCCATTATATGACCGTATTTTGGGTCGTGTATCTCTGAATGATGTTATTGATCCAATGTCAGGGGAAACTTTGGCATATGCTGGTGAAGAACTCACTGAAGATGTTTCTCAACGTATTGAAGACTCAGCTGTTGATGCTGTTGAGATTCGTTCAGTACTTACATGTGAATCTAAGCGCGGAACATGTGCTAAGTGTTACGGCCGAAATCTGGCAACCGGTAAACTGGTTCAAATTGGTGAGGCTGTAGGTGTAATTGCTGCTCAATCAATCGGCGAGCCTGGTACACAGCTTACACTTCGTACCTTCCACGTGGGTGGTACTGCTTCTAACATTGCTGCTGAATCACAAATTACTGCTAAGTTCCCAGGTAAATTGGAGTTCGAAAACATTCGTACTGTTACCTTAAAATCTGATGATGGCGAAATTGAAGTAGTATTAGGCCGTTCAGGTGAGGTTCGTTTAGTTGAAGAACACTCTGGCAAAGTGATTATGACCAATAACATTCCTTATGGTGCTCACTTGTTTGTTCAAGATGGCCAAAAGGTAGAAAAAGGTAGTGTAATCTGTAGCTGGGACCCTTATAACGCAGTAATCGTTTCTGAATATACTGGTAAGGTTGAGTTCGAAGCAATCGTTGAAGGTGTTACCTTCCGTGAAGAGTCAGACGAGCAAACTGGTCACAAAGAGAAAGTTATCATTGATAGCCGTGATAAAACCAAAAACCCTGTTATCCGCATTGTAGGAAAAGATGGTGAAAAAGGTTACAGTATCCCAGTGGGTGCTCACATTGCGGTTGAAGAGGGTGATAAAGTATCTTCGGGACAAGTTCTTGTTAAGATTCCTCGTTCAGCAGGTAAAACCCGAGATATTACCGGTGGTCTTCCTCGTGTTACTGAATTGTTTGAGGCTCGTAACCCTTCTAACCCTGCTATCGTTACTGAAATTGACGGTGTGGTTACGTTGGGAGGTGTTAAACGTGGTAACCGTGAGATTATTATCGAATCTAAAGACGGTGAAATTAAGAAATACCTGGTATCATTATCTAAGCACATCCTTGTTCAGGATAATGACTTTATTAAAGCGGGTATGCCATTGTCAGACGGGTCGATCAGTCCTACCGATATCCTTGCAATCAAAGGTCCTGGTGCTGTACAAGAATACCTTGTAAATGGTGTTCAGGAGGTTTACCGCTTACAGGGTGTGAAAATCAACGATAAGCACTTTGAGGTTATCGTTCACCAAATGATGCAGAAGGTGTTCATTGAAGATCCGGGAGATACTCGTTTCTTAGAGAAAGAAGCTGTTGATAAACTTGACTTTATGGACGAGAATGATAGCATGTTCGATAAGAAAGTGGTTGTTGATCCGGGAGAATCAACTTCAGTGAAAAAAGGCCAGATCATTACTGTTCGTAAACTGCGTGATGAGAACTCGATCTTGAAACGTCGTGATATGAAGTTAGTTGAAGCTCGCGATGCAGTTGCGGCTACATCAAGCCCTGTGCTTCAAGGTATCACTCGCTCTTCATTAGGTACTAAGAGCTGGATTTCAGCGGCTTCCTTCCAGGAAACTACTAAAGTACTAAACGAAGCAGCCATTGCAGGTAAGACTGACTACATGTTAGGCTTGAAAGAAAACGTGATCGTTGGTCACTTAATTCCTTCAGGTACAGGTATGCGTGATTACGACCGTATGATTGTAGGTTCTCGTGAGGAATACGAAAAATTACTTGCTTCTAAAGAAGATGAAGACTAGTCTTTAACAAGTAATTGATAATATAAAGCGCGATTTCGAAAGAAGTCGCGCTTTGTTTTTAGCAACTGATTACCTTTGCATTTCAATATTCAAACTAATGAAATTTAAACTCGGTGACTTTGTTCGTTTTGTTGATGAACGAAGAGAAGGATATATTACTAAAATTATTGACGGTCAAACGGTAGGTGTAACAGGCGATGATGATTTCGAAATACCAGTTTTGGTAACGAAAATTACCCCAGTACATGGTACTCACTTAGATGACGAGGAAAAGCCTGCATCAACTTTTATTGCTGAACCGATTGCAATAAAAGACTTTGTAAAGCGTGGGATTTACTGGGCCATAGTGGATGATGCAAAAGCAAAATCGGTTGTCCATTTACACATTATAAATGATACTTCTTACCAGCTTTTGATAAGTGTTGTTGGTGAACAAAAACAACAGTTTAGAGGTGTTTTTTCAGGGATGATTGATTCGAATTCAATTGATAAAATTTGTTCTCTTTCTCTGACAGAGCTTGATTCATGGCCCAAACTGATTGTTCAGGTTATTTTGCATACCTCAACTAATTTTAAACCTGAGTTACCAATAAATAAAGAGTTCAAGTTTAAAGCCAAAGATTTTAGTGGTACAAAAAAGGCAATCTTGTCATTAAATAATGTTAATGGATGGTTATTTCAGATCGATGACCCTGAGTTAGTTATTGATGCAGTTAAATTGAAAGAGAGCTTTTTTAAAGCTTCAGAGGAGAAGCCTAAAATAGAGAAAGCTTCGTCAGAAGTTGATTTGCATATTGAAAAGCTACGTGATGATTTTCATTTTCTGAAGAATGCTGAAATTTTGAATATCCAGCTTGAACGTTTTCATAAGAGTTTAGACGCTGCAATAGTTGATCGATTACCCGCCATTGTTTTTATTCACGGAATTGGGAACGGTACATTAAAGCATGAATTGTACAAAGTTTTAAGTAAGCATCCGCAAGTAAAAACATTTATGGATGCCGGAAGGGATAAATATGGCTATGGAGCCACCAAAGTAATTCTGAAATAAAGTCTAAACGCTGGTAGTTTCAATGGGACATATACTTATATTTGATCGTTAAAGATTACTATCATGGAAGAAAATAACGAAAATCAATTAAATATCGAATTATCAGAAGAAATTGCAGAAGGTATTTATTCTAATCTTGCTATTATAACTCATTCGTCAACAGAGTTTGTTGTTGATTTTGTTCGTATTATGCCTGGTGTGCCAAAGGCTAAAGTAAAATCACGTGTTGTGCTTACTCCCGAACATGCTAAGCGTTTAATGCATGCGCTCGAAGATAATATTCAGAAATATGAAAGTGTCCACGGTAAAATAAAAACCCATGAAGGGCAACATGCTTTACCAATGAATTTTGGCGGGCCAACTGCACAGGCTTAATAATCAATTGGTTATGATTATTATATAAAATGACACAAATTATGATTTGTGTCATTTTTGTTTGGTGATGTAACAACGACCTTGTGGCAGTTAGTAAAAATCAAATTATGGAAAATAAAGAACTCTTAAGATCTGAATACTCGCAGTCTATTAGTTACAATGATTACCGCAAGTTAATCGATGATTTACTTCAGCAAAACTTAACTACCGGTGATAATAATTCGCCGGATATGCTTGAGTACGCTCGAATGAATGTGCAACGAATGAACAGGTGGGATAAAAGCTATGAGCCTTCCGATGAGCTTGTTGCTTTGGCTAAGGAATACAAACGCAAAGAAATTTGGTTGGTATTAGCTGAAGGATGGTGTGGTGATGCTGCTCAGAATATTCCGCTAATTAAGAAAATTGCTGATTTAAATGAGAATATAGAAATCCGCTTTTTGTTAAGAGATCAACACTTGGATTTGATGGATCAATATCTTACAAATGGAGGAAGAAGTATTCCGAAGTTGATTCGTATAGATGCGGAAACATTTGAGGAACTGGGTACCTGGGGGCCGCGCCCTGTTCAATTGCAAGAGAAAGTGGTGCACTTGAAGAATGAAATTGGCATGCCAAAGGAAGAAATGGCAATTGAAATTCATTTATGGTACGCCAAAAATAAAGGAGCTGCATTGGAACAGGAATTTAAATCAATGCTTGAGCCATCGGTGAAGATCTATTAATTTCCAATACCAATCATCAAAACAACCCCAATTTAAATCACATAATATGATTTAAATTGGGGTTGTCTTATTCAATTGATTGAAGCACTTTTTTTGTTCGGTTACCAATAATAATAGTATTGGTAACTTGTATATATCGATGAGAGTTAGAATGCAACTACTCTAACCATTCCATCTTTAATCGTATCCATTAACTTAACTATCCTTATTATTCGACCACAATTCGGTCCATTAAGTGGACTGTTGTTTCTGGACCCGCTACCTATCATTTTGAAAATGTAACTACATTAACCCTAAATTAAGTACATTCAACGACATAATAATCAACAGTGGATCGAAGTAAAACAAGCTTCGCTTGAATACAATGCATCGATAATTTATGATTATTTTGTTGAAAGTAGACCGGAAGGGGCAGGGATGTATTTATACAACAGTTTAGTTATCAGTTACTATGGCACTGATCTAAGTGATAGGCCTTCTGTTAAGGTATTGTATTAAGTTAATTGCTCAAAAGGTTTCCGTTTTAACTTTATTGGTATCATTTTAAAATGCAGCATAAAACCTGCATTTTACTGAACCAATAAGTTGCAGCCTCTTATGTCGCTGTTGTCAAATCGACCTAAAATCTCAAACGATCCATCATAATATGTTCTACCTAAATCCTGTGTGGCAATAAATGAACATGAATTGATATTAGCCAGATCAATAATGTTTACTCCGCCTGTATGGTTATTCTCAACAATGCTTAAAGGATCATTTGCATCTCTGGTTAGAACTCTCATCCATGGAGGACATTGGAAAACTCCCTTTCCAGTTGAGTATGCTTGTGATAGAAGTTCTGTCATTCCATACTCTGAATGAATGTGATCAACACCAAAGCCTCTTTTCAGTTGATCGTGAAGTTCAGCTCTAACCATTTCTTTTCGTTTGCCCTTCATTCCACCGGTTTCCATAACAATGGTGTGCTTTAGTTCGATGGAATACTTTTCAATAAAATCAAGCAAGGCATATGTAACTCCGATAAGAATTGTTTTTTGACCGGTTGACTCTAATTGAAGCAATTTAGCATATAGCTCATCATGATTGTGAAGAAAAAATCCACTTTCCGGATGATTAGATAAACTAATTAAATCTTCTACCATCAGTATTAATGATGAACCTTCGCGCTCCAAATAAGAAGGCAACAGGGCTAAAAAACAATAATCTTTTGGCAAGCCATAGAAATGCTCAAATGCTTTTACAAAGCTCTCTTTGTAAACCGACACCTGACTCACCAAATGCTTACTCTGTATCATACCGGTAGTTCCCGAACTAGAAAATATAACTTCTGGCTTCTGCTGTTCAGTAATTACGTCGTGAGTTTTGAAAAAACCGATTGGCAAAAACGGAATGGTATTAATCGAATTTATTGCTTCAATATTAATCTTTAAAAGTCTTAAATACTCATTATAAACTGGGCTGGTCGCAGCTTGGTATCGGAAAATACGTAAGCTAAGCTCTTCAAAGTTTTGGTTAGTGGAAATAGAGAAAATCTCAGAGTTTGTAGGTTTATTCACAAGGCAAAGGTAAGCAACAGGCACGGTTCTCAAAAATTAAGCCCCTGCGGTTAATCACAGAGGCTTTGTTTTATGAATTGATAGGCTAAGCTTGTTTAGCTTCGGCCGAATTACTCAAAAAAGCTTTCTTACAAAAATATCCGGTCAGGGCGGCTAAGCCTGCTGATAGTCCTCCGATTATTGCTGTAACGGCGATTAAAACCATTGATGATTTTACCATTAGCATTTCGGCAACTTTACTTGTGAGAATGCCCGCTGTTTTGAAATGGATGAAAAAAGAATAGACCAACCAACATAAAAAGATGGCACCAAAAGCCTCTAGAAATGTTCTTCCAGCCTTTTCACTTTTCCATAAAGCTAATAGAAAGGGAACCAACATTACTACCCACCATGGAGTAAAGAATTGTAGTATCGTGCAAATGATCAATATTAAGATAAATAACATGGTTCTATTTTTTTAGTTTAACTGTTGAAATAATGCGCTTGTCAGGGGTTGGATTTAGCAAGTAGACCAACTCATTTAATTTTCCATCACTCCAGGTATCAATCATGTTGTCATAATACCAGCTTCCAGGGTTACCAGACTGTCCACCCGGATAAACACCAAAGGCTTTCACTTTTTGTCCTAACTGTACCACCATACGCCATGATGGGCCATTATTGTGGTTTAGTGCATTTACCGAACCTTTACTACCGCCGCTAAAGAGGTGTTTACTATTAAATCCTGGTATTTTGGCTAAGTGAGCAATCTGAGTGTCTTTTACATATCCCCATTGCCATTTTTCTCCCAATGGGCCTTGTTTTTTGGTGAGGCTATCAATTGTAGAAATGAAACTTATTGTTGCCAGATCAGCTAGTGTTTCTTTTTGTGGAGTAGATAAGTTATCAACCCATTTTGAATTTTGTTCAAATAGAATGATCTGGGTGGTTCTGTCGCGTGACGGAAAGCGCATAATACTGCCCTTGTCGGTAAAATCATCTGCCCAGATAGAATTGTTTAGTTGATTATACCACAAATCAAATATAGATGCGGCTATTTCTTTGGCATTATAAAAGTTGTTCCATTGGTTCATTATGCGGAAGCCTTCTATTTCCTCTTTTTTCTTTAATTGGCCTTGGTCAACTAGAGAAAGCATAGTTGTTCTTAAGTTTTCAGCTTGAACGCTGAAGTTGTCATTTTGAAGATTACGAAGTGAATCAACAGTGATATGATTCATTTGTGTTAACCTACGATTTATTCGGGCAGCACGCTCATAAGGAGCAAATTCCCAATTGAGGTAATATGGGTAAGTTGGGTCTGTACTTGATTGATTAGCCGAGCTTACGAAACCACGTTCGGGATTTTTGATAGTTGGGTTTTGTTCAGCTGGAATCCAACCTTGCCAGTCGTTATTCGGATCAGAACCATCCAACACAAACTTGCCTTGTTCTTTCCATTTTAATGGGTATTTACCATTTGGAGTAATAGCTATATTGTTATGATTATCGGCAAAAACAAAGTTTTGGGCCGGAGCGGTATAAGCTTTTAAGGCCTCCCGGTAGTCTTCATAATTTTTTGCACGATTTAATTTGTAAAAGGTTGCAAGTTCATCAGACTGATCATGTGCAATCCAGCGCATTGCTGTTCCCACCGGAACGTTATCCTTAAATGGTTTTTGTTCATCAATATAAACAATAGGACCGTGGTGCGTAAATAGTATCGTATCAACTAAGGTTTTACCACCTCTTATAGAAATGGTTTCAATGCGTTTAGTCACCTTGTTCCATTTGTTGTTCCACCAGTATTCCTCCTTCTTATTGTCTTTAAATTTAATTTGATACCAGTCTAATACATCCGCGTCAACATTGGTTACACCCCAACTTACATTTTTGTTAAATCCAATGATTACATGAGGGGCTCCTGGTAATGAAACACCATAAACATTCATAGTTGGTGTAATCAACTGAATTTGATACCAGATTGATGGTAAGGTAAGGTCAAGGTGTGGATCGTTTGCAAGTATTGGCATTCCAGTCGCTGTTTTATTCCCAGCAACAGCCCAATTATTACTGCCTATGCCTTCAATTTTTTCTTGAGGACGAATAGAATCAGTCATCATCGCGATAAAGCTTGATGGAGTAGGAGGAACCTTTAGTGGGGTAAAGGTCCATTTTGTGCCTGCCGGAATAATTGGGTCTTCACGGAAAGGATAATCACGAAACAGATCTTTAACTACAGATGGGCCGTAAGTTTTTAAAATATTGGTCATGTAAAAATCATCCGAACCGCCGGCCAAGGTTGAAGTCATTTGCTTTAACAGCAAAGCACATTTCAACAAAGTCCACTGCTCTGGTTTGTAATCCAATATTTTAAATTCAATAGGGAAGTCTTTAGGTTTTAAGGAGGCAATGTAAGCATTGATACCAGCAGTATAAGCTTCAACCACCATTTTACTTTTTGGATTTGCCATCATACCCTTTAAGGATTGTTCAGCTCCCAAAAGCATACCGGTTCGACGTTTATACCGATCAAGTTCAAGAGCTCTTTCTCCCACTACTTCTGATATTCTTCCTGCTGCGAAGCGTGTTTGGAAGTCCATTTGCCATAACCGGTCTTTAGCAGTTACATAGCCTTGAGTAAAATAAGCGTCGTAATCGTTCTTAGCGAAAATATGAGGGACACGATTTTCATCGTACAAAATACTAACCTCATCCTTTAAGCCAGGTAAGGATAAAGATAGGTCCTTTTCAATTTGTCTATTCTCGGCATTTTGCCAAAAACCAGTATACGGACTTGAAAAACTACCTAGTGGCGGCAATGGGCCTGTTTTGTTATTAAATACAAAAAACACAGCGCCAGACACTACCAAAAGGGTAATTGCCTTAAAAATCTTCATTTGTTAAATAATTGGTTTAAGGAAATAATATCATAAACTTATTTTGATACTCAAAACAATATATTGAATTTGTTTAGATGTTAATAAAATAATTCTTCTGCAAGCATAAAAAAAATTTGCTTTTTCTCTTTTTTTGATAATTTAGGGCCCCAAGACCAATTTGTAACCAACTTATCTAAATAATTTATGAAACACAATTACCAGAGATTTTGGCTTTTAACAGCCTTTTTTCTGCTATTGCAAACTGTGGCCTTTGCCCAAAATGTAATAACAGTGAGCGGAACAGTGAAGGATAAGGCCACCAGAGAAACCTTGCCTGCAGTAAGTATTACCCTGAAAGGTAAAAACACGGGTACATCAACTGATAACAAAGGTAACTTCACCCTAAAAACAAATACCCCGCCTCCATTTGTATTAATAGTAAACTCAATAGGTTTCAAAAGTCAGGAGATGACTGTTTCGGGGGCAACCAACAGCTTAATAATTGAATTAGAAACCCAAACAATTTTAGGACAAGAAGTTGTTGTCGCTGCATCTCGTGTTGAAGAGAAAATACTTGAATCACCTGTTTCAATTGAAAAGATGGGAGTTCAAGCTATTAAGAATGCTCCAGCTCCTTCTTTTTACGATGCCCTGGCAAACTTAAAAGGGGTTGAGATGAGTGCTCAGTCGTTAACTTTTAAATCTGTTAACACTAGAGGTTTTAATGCCAATGGTAATACACGTATGGTTCAATTAATTGACGGTATGGATAACCAAGCTCCAGGCTTAAACTTCTCAGTTGGTAATATTGTTGGAATTACCGAGCTTGATCTTGAAAACGCCGAATTACTGCCAGGTGCTTCATCTGCATTATACGGTCCAAACGCGATTAATGGTATTGTTCTTTTAAATAGCAAGAGTCCATTTAATTATCAAGGATTTAGTGCTTTACTTAAAGGTGGCATGTTAAGTGAGTCAAACCGTAGCAAAACCAACACTCCATACTATGATGTTGCTTTACGTTACGCAAAAGCTTTCAATAATAAATTCGCTTTCAAAGTGAACTTTGCAATGCTAAATGCAGACGATTGGCAAGCTAGTGATATGCGTGACCAAAGTTTATTGAATGGCTTCACACTTGAAAATGGAGCTCAATTTGCAAATCCTGCGTATAACGGAGTGAATACTTATGGTGACGAACTTAATTTCAATATGTATGATCGTCTATTGCCAGCAGCATTAACTACTGGAAATCCACTGGGTGATAATATTAAGCAATTGTCTAATGCTACTGGCGGTGTCCTTACTCCTCAAGCTATTTTTGATGGAATGATGCCATCAAGAAATAATTCTTACGTATCTCGTACAGGTTATAATGAAAGAGATCTGACCGATTACGATACTAAAAATATTAAGGTTAATGGTGCATTACATTATCGCATTAATGAGAATATAGAAGCTTTTGTTCAAGGAAGTTATGGATATGGAACAACCGTTTATACTGGTGCCGACCGTTACTCAATTAAAAACTTCAGCATGGGTCAATATAAGGCAGAGATAAAAGGAAGTAACTTCTATGTTCGTGCATATACAACTCAGGAGCGCGCTGGAGATAGCTATGCCTCAGGAACTTTAGGAGCAGGTATTAATGAAGCTTGGAAACCAAGTCAATCATGGTTCCAGCAATATTTT
This sequence comes from Solitalea lacus, assembly GCF_022014595.1. Classification (NCBI taxonomy): domain Bacteria; kingdom Pseudomonadati; phylum Bacteroidota; class Sphingobacteriia; order Sphingobacteriales; family Sphingobacteriaceae; genus Solitalea; species Solitalea lacus. The sequence goes on from NZ_CP091740.1 coordinate 1,463,768, forward strand.
GGAGCTTATGCCTTAGGTGCATTAACAACATATTCTTCTACATTTCAAGCTAAATATCAGGAAGGGATGTTAGGCGGTAAACCTCAACCCGTGGCATTTGCTGAGGCTGTTCAGGCTGCAACAATTGCTTCAAAAGGAGGATATCCGACCTATAGTACACAGGCACGTAATGCTGCTGATAACGGAAGATTAATTCCTGGTACTGCTGCGTTTGATGCTGCTGCTAAAACTGTTCGCGAGAAAGCTATCCCTGGTGATGCAAGTGGGGTAGGAGCTCGCTTTGCAGACAGAACTAACCTTTACCAAGTGGAAGGTATGTACAATTTCATGAACGAAATTAAGTTTATGGAAATGTTAGTTGGCGGTAACTACAGAATTTATGATTTGAACTCTGAGAAAACCTTATTTGCTTTAGATGAGAACGGCCAAGAGTTTGATATTAAAGAATGGGGTGCTTACCTTCAGTTAGGTAAAAAAGTATTGGATGATCAATTGAAACTTTCAGGTTCATTGCGTTACGATAAGAATATGAACTTTAAGGGTCAATTCTCTCCTCGTCTTTCTGCTGTTTTGACTGTTGCGAAAGATCATAATATCAGAGCTTCATACCAAACAGGTTTCCGCATTCCAACTACTCAAAATCAATACATTGATTTATTAACTCCTCAGGCGCGTTTAATTGGAGGTTTGCCGTTTTTACGTGAGCGTTATGGTTTAAATAGCGGTCCATTATATTCACTCGAGTCAGTTCAGGCCGGATCACCTAAACAATACCAGTTTAGAGACTTCAACCCAGAGAAAGTCGTTTCTTATGAGTTAGGATACAAGGCATTGGTAAACAGAAAACTGTTGGTTGATGCTTATGTATACAAAAGTGATTATAAAAACTTTATCGGTACGCAAGTTGTAATTCAACCAGTAAGTTCAACACAACAAAATGTTTTCTCTTTCCCGGTTAATAACACTAAAACAATAAACACTTGGGGCTGGGCATTAGGATTAGATTATTCATTACCTTCTAATTTTGTAGTTGGAGGTAATGTTTCATTTAATAAGCTTACTAATGAAAAAGATTTAGGTGGATTATATGCTGAGTATAACACTCCTGAATACCGTTTCAACGTTTATGCTGGTAACCGTAATATTGCAAATTCAAACTTTGGATTTAATGTTACTTACAGATGGCAGGATGAATTTATCTGGCAATCAACTTTTGTTGGTGTAAACTTACAAGCAGCAAATGGAGCCTTAATTCCTTCATATGGCAGTTTAGATGCTCAAGTTACCAAAGCATTCCCGAAAGCTAAGACTACTATTAAATTGGGTAGCTCTAACTTGTTGAATAAATCATACAGACAGGCTTGGGGTAACCCATTAGTAGGAACTACTGGTTATATTTCAATAGGTTATAATTTATAATATTTACTTATAGAAAAGTTGAGGATGGCATTACTAAGAAATTGGTAATGCCATCTGTTTTTTAGCGTTTCAGGAATGAAACCGTTTGTAAATCAGAGATTTCTTGCCGATATTCAATAAAGCTTAAAATGTATATGATTATGTCACCCATCAAAGCCTGTATTTTTGACCTTGACGGGGTTATTGTTGATACTTCAATTTATCATTATTTATCATGGAGGCGTTTAGCCAATGAGCTGGGCTTCGATATTACCCGCGAAGATAATGAGCAGCTTAAAGGTATTAGTCGCATGGAATGTTTGCGTATAATTTTAAGCATTGGAGGTGTCTCAACATCAGCCGATCAGCTTTATGAGTTGGCTGAAAAAAAGAACCTATGGTATCTGGAGCATGTTCAAACCATGACCCCAAATGAGGTGCTGCCAGGGGTTGTTGAGTTTATGGATTATGTTAAACAAGCCGGAATCAGGATTGCAATTGCTTCAGCTAGTAAAAATGCAGGTAAAATTTTAGAAAAGGTTGGCTTGATGGATCGGTACGAGGTACTGGTTGATGGAAATGTGGTTTCTAAAGCTAAACCTAATCCGGAAATTTTTCTCCGTTCTGCCAGAGAACTGGGAGTTGCTCCGGTAAATTGCATTGTGTTTGAAGACGCGATTTCGGGAATTCAAGCTGCTCATAATGCCGGAATGCGTTCGGTAGGTGTTGGCGATGAGAAAATACTTAAGAATGCTCATTTGGTTGTTCCTACTTTAGGAGCAATGAGTATGGATGAGTTGCTTGCACTGCAAAATTTTGCGTAAAACAGCTGTGTTTTTGGTATCAGTTTTAAATCTATATTGATTTAAAATTCGATTAATTTTCAAAGTGTTATATTTACACTTATTGACTTTATCAAGATTGATAATTGTAATGATGGAAAACCTAACAAACATCAATAACCTTATTGACCCGGATTTAAAATTGAAAGAGAATCAGCATACAGAAGAAGGGGAAAAGTTTTTAAACAACCCTATTGTTACAGTTGGTCCTGTTACCAAGCAATACCTGAGATCTGTTAAAAGCTATGTTACAGATGGTAATCGCTTTGTGTTTTCTGATGGGGTATCTAAAGTTCAGATTTCAGTAATTAGTGACGAAATTATTAGGGTACGTATGGCGCCCCAAGGTACTTTCTTGGCCGATTTTTCTTATGCCATAAATGGATATCCGCATAAAATTACTCTGGTAAAGTTTGCTGAAGATGAAAATATCTATAAGATTTCAACTCCCAAAGTTAATTGCATAATAACCAAGGCTGATTTTCTGATAAGCTTTACTGATAGCAATAACCACATGATGAATGCTGATGCCAAAGCAATGCACTTTGAAGAAAATGTGCAATTTGGAGGTTACTACGTGTATTGCAGTAAGGTTTGTACCAATACGGAGGATTTTTATGCTTTAGGAGATAAACCAACAGAGTTTAACCTTAGAGGCAAGCGACTGGTACTATGGAATACTGATACATATGCATTTGCCAAAAATCAGGATCCTTTATATCGCAGTATTCCGTTTTATATTGGCCTTAATGAAGGAAAGAGTTATGGTATTTTTTTTGATAACACTTTTAAAACTCATTTTGACTTTGCCGTTGAACTGAAAGATCGCAGCAGCTTTTGGTCTGATGGAGGAGAGTTAAATTACTACTATATCCACGGTCCCGAAATGATGGATGTTGTAAAACGATATTCTCAGCTAACCGGTACGCATCAAATGCCGCCTATGTGGGCATTAGGCTTTCATCAGTGTCGCTGGAGTTATTATCCCGATAGTAAGGTGAAAGAGATTGCACAAACGTTTAGGGATAAGAAAATTCCGTGTGACGCAATTTATCTTGATATTGATTACATGAATGGTTACCGCTGTTTTACCTGGAACCAACGTTATTTTCCTGAACCTAAAAAGTTGCTGGGTGATTTGAAGGACATCGGTTTTAAAACAGTAGTAATTATTGATCCGGGAATAAAGGTGGATGATAACTACTGGGTATTTAAGGAAGGCAAGTCGAACAATTATTTCTGTCGCCGGAGTGATGACTATTTTATGGAGGGGAATGTGTGGCCGGGCCGCTGTCAGTTTCCTGATTTTACCAACCCGAAAGTTCGTGATTGGTGGGGTTGGTTATTCAAAGAATTGCTAGAAACTGGTGTTGACGGAATTTGGAATGACATGAATGAGCCTGCGGTATTTGGATCGGGTACATTTCCTGATGATGTTCGTCATAATTTTGACCATCATCGGGGCTCTCATCGTAAGGCCCATAATGTTTACGGAATGCAAATGGTACGGGCGACTTACGAAGGTTTGAAAAAGCTTCAGAAAAATAAACGACCCTTTACCATAACTCGTGCCGGTTATTCAGGTGTGCAACGCTATTCATCTGTTTGGACCGGTGATAACGTGGCTACTTGGGAGCATCTGAAGCTGGCTAATATTATGTGTCAACGTTTAAGTATTTCCGGAATATCCTTTTGTGGAACAGATATTGGAGGATTTACTGGTGAGCCAGATGGTGAATTATTCACTCGGTGGATTCAGTTAGGCGTATTTACACCGTTAATGAGAGCGCACTCGGCAGGAGATACCCGCGAGCGGGAACCATGGTCGTTTGGTGAGCCATTTGAAGGTATCTGTCGTAAGTTTATAGAGCTACGTTATAAATTGATGCCTTATTTGTATTCGGCATTTTGGCAACATTATAAATATCAGCTTCCCGTTGTTCGTCCGATTGTAATGTTAGAATCTCATGAACATATTAATCACTATCGGGAGGACGAGTTTTCATTTGGAGATAATATTTTAGTTTGCCCTGTTTTGCAACCTTCAATACACAACCGGAAGGTTTATTTACCCCAAGGTGCCTGGTATGATTACTGGACGAATCAAAAATATTCAGGTGGAAAGGAATTTGTTATAAGTACCCCACTTGACAGTATGCCGATTTTTGTAAAGGCTGGCGCTGTTATACCTGAAATGGAAGTGATGCAATACACTGACGAGTTTGAGCTCGAGGAGCTCTTCCTGAAAACCTGGTTTTCTGTGCATCCAGTTAAATCAGTTTTGTACGAAGATCATGGGGATACGTTTGCTTATCAACAGGATATTTTTCTTGAAAAAACATTCAATGTGTTTGGAAGTAATGGCTCTTTAATAATAGAACAAGTAATGGACGGCTTGTATACTCCACGTTACGAAAAATACAGACATATCATATACGGATTGCCATTTAAAGTAAGTAAAGTTTTGATAGATGGTAAGGAGCAGAAAAAATATAGTTTAGATACAAGAAATGTATTGGAATTTTCAAGTTCTAAAAAGTTTAAAAAGATCGAGATTTTGGCATAAACAAGCTTCAATATAAGCCGATGGATAAAGTTCATCGGCTTTTTTATTCGATTCGAGCAAGAACTAACAATCTTCCATAACAAAAATTGCATTCTTGTTTAGATCGAAAAAGCCAAATTCATGGGTTTGCCAAGGTGTATTACGCCTCAGCAGTTCGGGAGTAACGGTTCCGCGTTGTACAAATTCGTTAAATAATGGTTCAATATTTTCAGTATGAATTCTAATTACAGAACCACCAAATAAAGGATCATCATCCGTATCAGCATGCCATTGCAAATGCAAAACAAGCTGTTCTCTGTAAAGTACGGCATACATAGTATCTGCGTAATAGGTTTCAAAACCAGTCTTTTCTTTATACTAGGCAATGTCTCTATCAATATTAGCGGAAGGTAATACCGGAATTATTTTTAGGAGTTCGGTGTTCATGTGATAGGCGTTTTGACCTTCTTCGAGTATCTACTTTCGGCTTTTGGGATTTTCGTTTCTCATCTTTGAGATCCACATGGATACGGATACAATAACGGTGATCCCAAATAATATAAAAAATGCAAGATGATAGTTACGGACAAAACTCGAAAAATAACTACCAATTAGGAGGTAAGCACTTGCAATGCAAAGCTTTAACGGAATTAACTCAGTATTGGTCCAAGTGGTTTTACGATTGAAAAAGTTCATTTTTTAAGCTTTCAATTTTATTATTAAATTTTTCTATACAGCTTCATTCGTTACAATGCTTTTTTTATTAATTAAGTCTACAAATTTCATTAACTCCTCTGTAGGATCTTGGTCCGTAATCGTATGAACGTTTCCAATATAATTCATACCTAAATATTTCGCAGTCTCAATAAACGGAAGCCAAAAGTTTTCTCCTAAGTGGTCGCCAATGGAGGAACTCAAAACAGCCATGTTTTTATTTCTTAATTTTCTGCCCAACTCTTTCTCATTATCAAGTAAGTCTGTAAATCGATCAAAAAATACTTTCATTACTCCACTCATAGAATACCAATAAACGGGTGTTGCAAAAACTAAAGTGTCATAATTGTCTATGATCCTATGCATTAGTTTTAAATAATCATCCTTATTGTTTTTATGTTCATAGTCATATTGACTAATGTTAAAATCACCTAAGTCTAGAATGTCAAAGCCGGATAGTGAATTTAATATATCTACTGCTTTTTGGGTATTACCGTTTTTTCTTGAACTTCCGAGTATAATTAGCTTTTTCAATATAAGTTTTGTTGAAATTAATTGGTTATTAGCTTATGTCTGGAATCCCAGCAAATACTTCAAAATGCTGCACTTTTTCTTCAAATTCTAAAAGAAAGTCGGCATCTTCCGGATAATACTTTGCTTTTTCAATATCGTCCCCCGCAAAGTTTCTAATCACATCAAGATTTTTCCAATAAGTTATGAGTTGAAAATGTCCTTCATTATCCTTAATATTTCTTAAAAAAGATAATCCTTTAAAGCCTTTAGTGTTTTGGTAGTCAGGAATAGCAACCCGTTTCAAAAAGTACGTGTAACGTTCAAAGTTTGCTATGCTTGTCTTACCATGCCAAATTCTTGCAATCATTGTTTTGTTTTTAAAGTTCATTTACATTGCTTCCTTAGATACTTTTTGTCAAGAATAAGTATCTAAGCTAACGGCCGACTATCAGAACCTTAATTTAGTTAATTATCTTTTTGAATTAAATTAATAGATGTAATGCAATTTTGTAACGTTTTAAAAGCATTTTCTTCAATTCAATTCTAATAATTACATTTGAAACGCAACATATGAGAAAAAAAGTAATCATACCGCTGCTTTCATTTGTCATTTTCCTGGGCGCCATTTCTCCAGGGTTTGATCTTTGTTGCTTTATTCCAACCTATATTAAAACCATTCAGGATTTCCTAAACCATCACCAAGATCAGGGAATGTCATTGGTGGAGTATGTTGATCATATCAATACCGATAAGGAACATACCGGAAAAGCATGCAATCAAGAAGCGTTAAAGTGCAGTTTTTGTACTCAAGTACATATTCTGATTATTAATGAGTTTAACTCTCATGCTATTTCTTGCCGCGTAAGCCCTATTGAAAAAACGGAGTTAGGCTATCAATCGAATTATTCTTCATTATTCTCCAAATACATCTTTCAGCCCCCTCGGGTTTAAATCACTAATCCTTATTTTTTGTCGATACGCTGAGCCTGCTCAGAGTTTATAATTATGTATTAGCGATTTACAAGAAAGGTAAATTCGGTAATTAGTCAATGCCTTAAACTTGTCCGGATTTTTTAATTCGAACGCTTTCAGCATTAGCTAATGATCATTTACCAATAACCTAATAACCCAAAATATGTTAGATAAGATTATTCATTTTTCAATAAATAATAAGCTGATCATCGGATTATTTACCTTGGCACTTATTGCTGTAGGTATTTATTCGTTGAGTAAGTTGCCAATTGATGCTGTGCCTGATATTACCAATAATCAGGTACAAATAATTACCAATGCCCCATCGCAGTCGGCCCCCGATATAGAACGACTGGTTACCTTTCCAGTTGAACAAACCATGGCAACCATTCCGGGTATAGAAGAGATACGTTCATTTTCACGTTTCGGACTTTCTGTGGTAACGGTGGTATTTAAAGAAGATATTGAGGTGTACTGGGCGCGTCAGCAGGTAAACGAACGTTTGGTGCAGGCCAAAGAGCTAATTCCAGCAGGTGTTGGTTCTCCGGAAATGGCTCCGGTAACTACCGGCTTAGGCGAAATTTATCAGTATGTTCTGCATCCTAAAAAAGGTTATGAAAACAAGTATGATGCTATGGAACTGCGAACCATTCAGGATTGGATTGTTCGCCGGCAGCTGTTAGGAACCGAAGGAGTTGCTGATGTAAGCAGTTTCGGCGGTAATGTCAAGCAATATGAAATCGCTATTAACTCTGATAAGCTAAGAAGCTTAAATATCAGCATTAATGAATTATTTACAGCTCTTGAAAAAAATAACCAAAATACGGGTGGAGCTTATATTGATCGTAAACCTAATGCCTATTTTATTCGATCTGAAGGTTTAATCAATTCTACTGATGATATAAAAAAGATTGTAGTTCGTAATGTCAGCAATGGATTGCCGGTGTTGATTGGCGATATTGCCGAAGTTCGTTTTGGTTCGCCAGTGCGTTATGGTGCTATGACCCGCAATGCCAATGGTGAAGTAGTGGGTGGTATTGTGATGATGCTTAAAGGAGCCAACTCGTCAAAGGTAATTGCAAGCGTAAAAGCCCGGGTTGAACAAATTGAAAAAAACTTACCCGAAGGGGTGACCATTGAGCCTTACCTTGATAGAACCAAACTGGTAGATAAGGCTATTGGAACAGTAACTAAAAACCTAGCCGAAGGGGCCCTGATTGTAATCTTTGTGCTGGTGCTCTTGCTGGGCAATATGCGTGCAGGATTGATTGTAGCTTCGGTAATACCACTGGCTATGCTTTTTGCCGTTTTCATGATGAATATGTTTGGCGTTTCAGGTAACCTTATGAGCTTAGGCGCTATTGATTTCGGATTGATAGTTGACGGAGCCGTAATTATTGTGGAGGCTACTATGCATCATTTAGGCTTACGCAATGTCGATCGGCAACTGACACAGTACGAAATGGATGAGGAGGTGTACCGATCAGCACGAAAAATACGTAACAGTGCAGCCTTTGGCGAAATCATTATCCTAATCGTTTACTTACCGATACTTGCCTTGGTAGGGATAGAGGGTAAAATGTTTAAGCCGATGGCACAAACTATATCATTTGCCATTTTGGGAGCTTTTATTTTGTCCCTCACCTATATTCCCATGATGAGTGCTCTGTTTCTCAGTAAAAAGATAATAAAGAAACGCACCATTTCTGACCGAATTATGGACGTATGTCATAAAATTTATCAACCAATAATAAACTGGGCTTTAAGTAAAAAAGCTGTGGTGGTTGGTGTTGCTTTGGTGCTTTTCGCTGTGACTCTATTTGTATTTAATCGTTTAGGAGGAGAGTTTATCCCAACTTTAGATGAAGGAGATTTTGCAGTTGAAACTCGTGTTATGACCGGAAGTAGCATTTCGCAAACGGTAGAAGCTGCACAAAAATCAGCAAAAGTGTTATTGGCCAATTTTCCTGAGATAAAAGTAGTTGTGGGTAAAGTTGGTTCGAGTGAAATTCCTACCGACCCAATGCCGGTTGAGGCATGTGACCTAATGGTGATTTTGAAGGATAAATCAGAATGGATAAGTGCGAACGATAGGGACGAATTAGCCGAAAAGATGCAGAAGACACTTGAAGAAAATATTCCGGGAGTATCTTACGGCTTCCAGCAACCAATTCAAATGCGTTTTAATGAATTAATGACAGGGGCTCGACAAGATGTGGTGCTTAAAATTTACGGTGAGGATTTAACCAAGTTAGCTGACTATGCAAAACAAATAGGTAAACTGATTCCGGGTATTGAAGGTGCTAAGGACCTTTATGTTGAGAAGGTAAGTGGTTTACCGCAAATTGTTGTGAAGTACAACCGCGACCGTATGGCTCAATACGGGCTAAATATTGAAGATGTAAACCAAACCATCAATACAGCATTTGCAGGACAAGTGGCGGGAATGGTGTTTGAAGGTGAAAAACGCTTTGATTTAGTCCTGCGACTTGATCGCCAAAATCGTCAGAGTATTGAAGATGTGGCCAATCTGTATGTTTCTGCACCTAATGGCAATCAGGTTCCATTGAATCAACTGGCCGATGTGGAGATGATTGTTGGACCTAACCAAATACAACGCGACGATGCCAAGCGACGTATCACTGTAGGTTTTAACGTTAGGGGGCGAGATGTTGAAAGTATTGTAAACGAAGTAAAGGGAAAGATTGAAAGTAATGTCAAACTGGGTCCCGGGTATTATGTTACTTATGGAGGCACTTTCAAAAATCTTGAAGAAGCGCAGAAACGCTTGAGTATTGCCGTTCCTGCTGCACTCTTTTTAATTTTTGTTTTGCTGTATTTCACCTTTAGGTCGGTAAAATACAGTTTGTTAATCTTCACAGCAATTCCGCTTTCGGCAATTGGTGGAGTATTTGCCCTTTGGGTACGTAACATGCCATTCAGTATTTCAGCTGGAGTTGGTTTTATTGCCCTTTTTGGAGTAGCCGTATTAAATGGTATTGTACTCATTTCCGAATTTAATCATCTCAAAAAAGCAGGACAGACGAACTTAAAGGAAATTATATTACAAGGCACTTATAATAGATTGCGTCCTGTAATTATGACGGCAGCGGTAGCTTCATTGGGTTTTTTGCCAATGGCTTTGTCGGGTTCGGAAGGGGCTGAAGTGCAGCGTCCGTTGGCAACGGTGGTAATAGGTGGTTTGATTACGGCAACTTTGCTAACGCTGGTGGTACTGCCGGTTTTGTATACGTATTTTGAGAAAATTAAAAGCAAAATATCTAATTACGCAGTAGAGATTTCAGTGCTGGCGTTGTTGCTTTCTATTCCTGCAGTTGGCACTGCGCAACAAAAGCCTTTGTCTCTGGATTCGGCAATAAAAACCGCTGTTGTGAGAAACCAGGGAGTGAATAGCGCAAGTTTAACAGTCGATTATCAAAAGTATCTGAAAGGAGTTTCCTCGGAAATTGGTAAAACGGATATCAGTTTATTGAATGGGCAAATCAACTCAAATAAGCGGGATAAAAATATTACCATTTCTCAGACCATCCCATTTCCAACAGTATTTGCTGCCAATGCCTCGCTTGCTACAGCGCGTGTGAAAAGCAGCGAGTTTAAAAAGGCTGCAACAGTTAATGCCTTAACTTTGCAAGTAAAGCAGGTGTATTACAATCTTCAATATTTGAATGATAAAAAGCAGTTGCTGGGTCAGCAGGATAGTATCTATGCATTGTTTTTAAAAGCCGCTAATCTCCGTTACAAAACCGGAGAAAGCAGCTTGCTTGAGAAATCGGCTGCTGAAACACAACGTAACGAGATCAATAATCTTCTTAATCAAAATGAAGAAGAGATTGCTATTGAGCAAAGCCGGCTTAATGTATTGTTGAATGGAACCGGGTTTACTATGCTTCATAACTCAAATGAAGAGCGTTCTTGGAACTTGCAATCCGATACAACGTCAGTTACCTACAATCCTGATTTAGCATACTACAAACAAGAGATAGAGGTTGCCGATAAGCTAAAGAAAACAGAAAAGAATAAGCTGTTTCCTGATTTGTCGTTCGGTTATTTTAACCAGTCGTTAATTGGGTATCATGATGTAAACGGACAAGCGCAATACTTTGGTCCGTCTGATAGATTTCAGGGTTTCCAGGTTGGTATAGCCTTGCCAATTTGGTTTAAGCCTTATGGTGCTCGCATAAAGGCTGCGGATGTTCAGAAACAGATTGCCCAAAGTGATTACAGTCTTTATCAGAAAAACTTGACCGGATCGTTTCAACAAACATATCGTGAATATGTAAAAAACAGGAAAAGTGTTGATTATTACCGTCAAAGTGCACTACCTAATGCCGAATTGATCATAAAACAATCACAAGAGGCATTCAGGTTGGGCGAAATCGGCTATGCCGAATATTTGTTGAACATGCGCCAGGGATTAGGTATCAAGGAAGGGTATTTACAAGCCCTAAATCAATTAAATCAAAGTATTATCATTCTAGAATATTTAACCGGAAAATAAACCATGAATAATGTTTTTAAAAATATATTACCTGCTATCATTCTACTGTTTTTAGCTTCTTCATGTGGAAGTAAAAGTGATGGCAATGACAAAGCTGGAGCTCACAATCATGATGCAGAAACGAAAGAAAAACAGGATGCAGTAACAGGGGTAGAGCTTACCGATAATCAATACAATACTGTTGGTGTTGTTTTAGGGGCTGTTGAACAAAAACAGTTAAGCGGAACTGTAAAGGCAAGCGGCTTGCTAGATGTACCGCCTCAAAACTTGGTCAGTATTTCTGTTCCTTTTGGTGGTTTTCTAAAGTCAACTAATTTGTTGCAAGGCAGCTTTGTAAATAAAGGACAGCAAATAGCTGTAATTGAAAATCCAGAATATATTCAAATTCAACAGGATTACTTGGAAAGTAAAAGCCATTTGGAGTTTTTGGAATCAGAATACAAACGTCAGGAAGAACTGATGACCGCCAATGTAAACGCAAAAAAGACTTTTCAAAAAGCCAAAGCCGATTTTATGGCAATGAAAGCAAGAGTACAAGGTTTAAGATCAAAATTACAGTTGCTTAATATTTCTCCGGCATCCATTGAAAATGGTAATCTGAAAAACTCCATTGCTATCTACTCACCAATTAACGGATATGTAACGCAGGTGAATGTAAACATTGGCTCTTTTGCCAATCCCACTGACGTATTGTTTCGAATTGTAGATACTGAACATTTGCATGCAGAGCTTACCATTTTTGAAAAGGATATTCCTAAACTAAAAATTGGTCAGCGTGTACGTTTTAATCTTTCAAATGATAACCAAGAGCGTACTGCGAAAGTTCATTTAATTGGAAGGGAAATTAGCAAGGAGCGTACTATTAATGTACATTGCCATTTAGATAAAGAAGAAACTACCTTGATTCCAGGAACTTTTTTAAGCGCTGTGGTTGAAACCGGATTAAATGCTGTTTCAGCCTTACCCGACGAAGCAGTAGTTCTGAATGGTGATAAAAAGATAATCTTCCTATCTGAAGGAACCAAGAAAGAAGGCAATGAAATAAAGCATGTCTTTATCCCGCTGGAAGTACAAACCGGTGTTTCTGAAAAAGGTTTTACAGAGGTGTTGTTACCTGGAGGTTTTGAAAGTAAGAAAGGAAATATAGTTATAAAAGGAGCATATGACTTATTAGCCAAAATGAACAGTGGTGAAGAAGAAGGACACGCGCATTAATGAAGCAGAAATATGATTGCAGTTAATTAAAAGTGAGGTAAAGCGTATCTTTAAATAAAGATAAAAAAGAAGTTTTAATATATTAATATTCATAGGGAGTTAAAAAGCTTCTTTTGGTAACTAGATAGATGTATGCCTTGTAGTTTTCGGCATAGAGAAATCTTGAGCGGATACTGTTCCAAACGTTTAATAAATGCAATTCAATAATAAATACTTTCACTCTGAATGTGAAACCTGTGCAACCGTTGAACAGGTTTCACAAAGTCCTAGTACTGCAGTTGAGCAACCCGAAACAAGTTTTATTAAGCAATATGGGATTGAGGTAATCAGTTTTATGCTGCTTGCTGTAGGTTTAGTACTTGATAATTATATAAAACCTGATTTTTTTAAAGGGGCTGTTCGGTTGATTTGGTACCTGATAGCTTATTTTCCTGTGGCATGGCCTGTCATTTTTAAAGGTCTTAAGCTAATAGGTAAAGGCGAAATGTTTACTGAGTTCTTCTTAATGAGCATTGCTACCATTGGCGCTTTTGCTATCGGCGAATATCCCGAGGGTGTCGCAGTAATGTTATTTTACGCTATTGGAGAATTGTTTCAGGCAGCAGCTGTAAGAAGAGCAAAGGGGAATATAAAGGCCCTGTTAGATGTTCGACCTAATACGGCAACCGTTCTGCACAATGGTAGCGAAAATATTATTCGACCTGAGGGTGTTAAGGTGGGAGATTTAATCAGGTTGAAACCCGGAGAGCGTGCGTCTGTGGATGGTATTTTGGTTGATGGTTACAGTTCTTTTAATACGGCTGCTTTAACCGGTGAAACTAAACCTTTAACCATCATGGCAACTGAGCAAGTTTTGGCCGGTATGATTAATATTGACCGTGTAGTAGATGTAAAAGTGACAAAAAAATATTCCGAAAGTTCACTTGCCCGCATTTTGGAAATGGTACAGAACGCCTCAGCTCACAAAGCTCCTACGGAATTGTTCATTCGCAAATTTGCTAAAATTTACACGCCTATCGTTGTTTATATGGCTTTGGGAGTAATTTTTCTTCCTTATTTTTTTGTTGATACCTATGTATTTGATGAATGGTTGTATCGTGGATTGATCTTTCTTGTAATTTCCTGCCCTTGTGCATTGGTGATTTCCATTCCCTTGGGTTACTTTGGAGGTATAGGTGCTGGTTCTCGCAATGGTATTTTGTTCAAAGGTTCCAACTATCTTGACCAGCTTGCTAAGCTTACCACCGTCGTGATGGACAAAACAGGAACACTAACCAAAGGTGTTTTTAACGTTCAAGAGGTAAAGGCAGTTGGTGTTTCTGAAAATGATTTGGTTAATTATACAGCAGTACTTGAAGGTCACTCAACGCACCCGGTAGCAAAAGCCATTGTAAATTATGCTCAGGGGAAACACTTAAACAATAATTCTACTGCTGAAAATATTGAAGAAATTGCCGGACATGGCTTAAAAGGAGTAATAAATGGTAAAACAGTTTTAGCTGGTAATATTAAACTTCTGCAAAAATTCGACATCATCTTTCCCCACGAAATTAATACTATTGTAGATACGGTTGTGTTAGTAGCGATTGACAGAAACTATGCAGGTTATTTTATCATTGCTGATGAGTTAAAGGAAGATGCTTTAATGTTGGTGAAAGAATTATATAATGAGGGGGTTAAAGATCTGGTCATGCTTTCGGGAGATAAGTCAAGTGTGGTGCAAAAGGTTACTAACATGTTAGGCATCCAAAAAGGTTTTGGCGATTTATTGCCTGAAGGCAAGGTGCAAAAGTTTGAGGAGATAAAATGCGATAAGTCTAAGGTGGTAGCTTTTGTAGGAGACGGGATTAATGATGCCCCTGTTTTAGCATTAAGCGATGTGGGGATTGCGATGGGAGGTTTGGGTAGCGACGCAGCTATTGAAACTGCAGATGTGGTTATTCAAACCGATCAACCATCTAAAATTGTCATGGCGATTAAAATCGGCCATGCGACCCGGAGAATTGTTTGGCAAAATATCAGTTTGGCAATGGGTATTAAAGTAATTGTACTCGTTTTAGGAGCCGGTGGTGTAGCAACCATGTGGGAAGCTGTTTTTGCTGATGTAGGTGTTGCTTTGTTGGCTATCCTCAATGCTGTTCGGATCCAGCGGATGAAGTTTTAATATAATTGCTTAAGAAAACTATTCTAGAACCGAGCAGTTATTAAAGGAACCCTTTTACTCTCAGTCGTATTTACTTTATAAACGTGTTGTTTTCTTTTGGTTAAGAAATTGAGTTTTTAGGTATTGAAATGTTCATTCTTGTTTGTTCCCTTGAATAATTTTATATATTTAGAACATTAAAGCATTAATACCTTAGCATGCAAGAAATAAGTTCATCCGTTCAGTCTTACAGTCGGTTTTCAGACTTTGATATTAATCTTTTTAAAGCAGGTAAGCACTTCAGATTATATGATAAGTTAGGTTCTCATGTTGTTGAACATAATGGTGTAACCGGAACCTATTTTGCCATTTGGGCCCCTAATGCTGTAGCCGTTTCGGTGATAGGTAATTTTAATGGATGGAACAATGAATTGCATTATTTGAATGTGAGGTGGGATGGTTCGGGTATTTGGGAAGGTTTTATTCCGAACATAGGCAGAGGAGAGATATATAAGTATTTCATACGCTCTACTTCGGGTGAATATTTTGAACGGGGAGACCCTTATGCCTTGTTTTGGGAAGAGCCGCCTCGAACCGCATCAGTTGTGTGGGATACTTGGTACGAATGGAATGACCAGGAATGGATGAGCCGTCGTTATCAGAAGAATGCATTGGATAAGCCTATTTCAGTTTATGAGTTGCATTTGGGTTCATGGCGCCGCGATCCATCAAACCCCAATCGTTTTCTTTCCTATCGGGAACTGGCGCACGATTTAGTAGAATACGTTAGTTACATGGGATTTACTCATGTAGAGTTTATGCCAGTGATGGAACATCCTTTCTCGGGTTCATGGGGTTACCAAGTTACTGGCTACTTTGCACCTACGGCACGATTTGGAACACCACAGGATTTTATGTTCCTAATTGAAAGTTTGCACAAAGCAGGTATTGGCGTTTATCTGGATTGGGTTCCTTCGCATTTTCCGGGTGATGAGCATGGTTTGTATAATTATGATGGTTCGCACCTTTACGAACATGGCGATCCACGTTTGGGTTATCATCCTGACTGGAATAGCTATATTTTTAATTATGGAAGAAATGAAGTTCGTTCCTTCCTTATTAGCAATGCCTTATTCTGGTTGGATCGTTATCATGCAGATGGGTTACGGGTCGACGCGGTTGCTTCAATGCTGTACTTAGATTATTCACGGAAAGAAGGTGAATGGATTCCTAATCAACATGGTGGAAGGGAAAATTTGGATGCCGTTTCTTTTATGAAGGAATTAAATGAAGTTGTCTATGGCAATTATGGCGATATTCAAATGATTGCTGAAGAATCCACTTCCTGGCCAGGAGTGTCGCATCCAACATGGCAAGGAGGATTAGGCTTTGGTATGAAATGGATGATGGGATGGATGAATGATTCACTTCGATATTTTGCAAAAGAACCGGTTCACCGTAAATATCATCAACAGGAACTTACTTTTAGTACTGTTTATGCCTTTACAGAAAATTTCATGTTGCCATTATCACATGATGAGGTAGTGCATGGTAAAGGTTCATTAGTAAGTAAAATGCCTGGAGATGAGTGGCAGCGCTTTGCCAACTTACGCTTGCTATTTGCTTATATGTTTACACATCCAGGAACAAAATTATTGTTTATGGGTGGAGAGTTCGGACAAACAGCAGAATGGAATCATGACTACTCACTCGATTGGCATCTGACCCAATACGATCCACATAAAGGAATGGAAAACCTGATGCGTGATTTGAATAATTTATATAGGAATGAACCTGCTTTATTCGAATTTAGTTTTGCCAGTTATGGTTTTGAATGGATCGATCAATCTGACTCGGAAAACAGTGTATTGGTTTATTGTCGTAAAGGACACAGTTGGCAAGAATATCTGGTTGTTGTGGCTAATCTGACACCGGTCGTTCGTCATGATTATCGTATCGGTTTACCTCATAATGGTATTTGGATGGAGATATTTAATTCTGATCGGCATGAGTATTGGGGCAGTGGAATTATAAATCCGTATCCATTAGAAGCTGAAATGGAAAATTGGCAAGGCAAGGCTCAGTCTGTTTCAGTCAGTTTGCCGCCATTAGGTATCAGCGTTTGGAAACTTAAATCACATCCGGCGTTTACTGCAGCATCAGCTATAAAAGTAGCAAAGGAAAAGGTGGTTCCTAAGCAGACTACAATTAAGAAAGTGAAAACCGAAAAGAAGCCGAAAAGCAAAGAAGTTTAAATATGAAATTCAAGCTTCTAAGTCTGTTTTTTGTTATTACGCTTACCTCAAAGGCTCAAATAGCCAAATTTCCAGCTAGTGAAAAGGAGTTGTATCAAACGATTTCCACCTTAGACAGTAGTTTATTTTCCATTGCTTATAAGTGTAAGCCCGAGCAAACGGCAATGTATTTTACTGATGACTTAGAGTTTTATCATGATAAGGGTGGAATAACCAAAACATTAACTGTTTTTATTGAATCCTTGAGGCGTAATTTTTGCGATCCGAAACGTGAGGTTGGTTTAAAACGTATGCCAGTGCCAGGAACCATGCAGGTGTTTCCAATGGGCAATTATGGAGCTGTGCAAACTGGTGAGCATTATTTTTATGAGGTTTATAAAGGAGGAGAAGAAAAACGAGTTGGGATTGCCAGATATACTCATTTATGGTTGTTAACGGACGGAGTTTGGAAAATTTCAAGGGTGTTAAGTTACGATCACCGTCCGGCACAATAATGAATCTTTTTTAATAAGCAGATTTGAACGAAATTTGCAGGCATGAAGTCAACGCAAAGCTCCGCATCAACAGAAAAGAATAATCTGCATCAGAGAAATAAACACCGATCTCGTTATAATTTTCGTGAATTAGTTGAATCCTGTCCGGAGCTTAAGGCTTTTGTAGCTGTAAATAAGTTTGGTGACGAGTCGATAGACTTTGCCAATCCGTCCGCAGTCAAAACCCTTAATAAAGCATTACTCAAACATTTTTATGGTGTATTCAACTGGGATATCCCTCGTAATTATTTGTGTCCACCAATTCCCGGTCGTGCAGATTACATTCATTACGTAGCCGATCTGCTTTCTTCTGTAAATAATGGTGTAATTCCTACAGGGAAGAATGTTAGTGTATTGGATATTGGTGTGGGGGCCAATTGCATTTATCCTATAATTGGTGTAATAGAATATGACTGGCACTTTGTTGGTGCAGATATTGATAAAAAGGCCATACAATGTGCCAGGGAAATTGTGGCTTCAAATCCAACTCTTGAGAATAAAATTGAATGTAGATTGCAAAGCAATCCTCTGTCAATTTTTAAAGGCATTGTTCAATCTAATGAACGATTTCATTTGTCGGTTTGTAATCCGCCTTTTCATACTTCGGAAATTGAAGCTTCTGCAGGAACAAGGCGAAAGCTGACAAATTTGGGTAAGGGAGAACATCGTGTTCCTGTGTTAAACTTTGGAGGCAAGCATAACGAGCTATGGTGTGAGGGTGGGGAATTTGAGTTTGTGAAGCGGATGATTAATGAAAGTGCTCAACTTTCCGAAAGCTGTCTTTGGTTCACCTCACTTGTTTCTAAAAGTGAGCATTTGAAAGGTTTTTACAAGCTACTGGAACGTGCAGAAGCACTTGAAGTGAAAACCATTAATATGGCGCAGGGTAATAAAATTAGCAGGATATTGGCCTGGACATTCACTCCTCGAAGCGAATATAAAAACTGGTTTAAGAAAAATAATTAATAGGCAATTCTGGTAATTTGAATATTATAAAAATACCTAAAAGTAGGTATTTTCTAATGGGAGGTCATAGGATAACTTGCAGACATTGTTTTGCATCACTCAGATGCATTATTGAAAACCTGCTTTAATTGTTATCTATGTACAAGAAATTTACAAAAATCATCTTCATGTTGGTGCTAGCCAATATGACTTTTGCCGGGTGCGAATTGTTAGATATGGAGGAAGAAGAAGAGGAAGAAACTTCAACAGACAATTCAACCTATACTTACAAGTACACTTGTCCGACCGGAAGAACAAACTCAATTCAAATTCCTAATCGTTTATCTTCAAGTTGTAAAAGGGCTTGGGAATACTACGCAAGAACAGTTGGCTGCAATGACATGGATAACTACGAGGATGCTGCTCGTGGATACAATGCTTGTAAATAAACAATTATTCAAAAATCGGAGCCCGAGCAATCGGGCTTTTTTATTCAATTTCAACATGAAAAAACTACTTTTTATATCGATTCTGTCTGCATTTACGCTATCAGCTTTTGCACAAAAAATACCTGCTTTCGGTGTGTACACTACATCTGATGGTAATTACAGTATAAAAATTAGCTGGATGGCAAATGCCATTATTGTTACCGAGCCTAATAAAGTTTCAGATTTTAAATCCGTTGGTAATAATATATATGCCTATACCAATCCGGTAAATGGTATTGCTTATCGAATTGAGGTGGTTGATGAGGCTACCCTTGCATTTTTTAAACCACAAACACCAACTAACCGTACCATTGTCCTTTACTCAAAAGATAAAAGTGAAATTGGTTATGCAAACAAGGAAGAATATAGCAAATACATAGAAAGAGCTAATTTTTATAAAGATCAAATGAGAATAGATAGCAAGGATGCGCAATCGTGGGCGTTTTGTGCTGCTGCAGCGTATGCAAGAGCTACCTATAGTAAAGAAGATTTTGAAAAATATGCTAAGAGTGCGCGGGACTCGGTAAAGTTGATTTTAATTAACAAAGAAAAATGCCCTTGTGCTGATGTGATCCCTCTTGAAGTTTGGGGAAAAAAGAAGGTTAGCAAATAGATTGATATATAGGGTAGATATGTAATCCCAAGTTTTCTAGATGAAGACTTGGTTTTTTTTGTGTTCAGTCCTTTGTGGAACCTTAGCTTGGTCCTTATTTCAAAACAGCTTAATTTCGTCTCGAGCGACAATTGTTAACCTATGGAAAATATTAAACAGCTTTTTAATAAACTTAATCTTCCAACAGATTTTCTAAATGAGTTTTTACAACACGCAGAAATTATTAATCTGAAAAGAAAAGGTTTTTTTGTAAAGGAAGGAGAAGTTTGTCAATATATTGGAATTGTTGAGGATGGAAATCTAATCGCTTACCTTGAAACTGAAAATGCAGATGTTTTGGTTAATGAATTGTACTCAACACAGTCATTGGTCTCATCATATAGGAGCTTTTTAACACAAACCCCTTCAATTGGCTCTATTCAGGCTATTAAAGACGTTAAAATCTATGCGATTTCTTACTGTAAGTACACATCATTGCAAACTTCGTTAAGTTGGTCGCAATTTTTTCGGTCTATAAGTGAAACATTATTTCTGAGGAAGTGTACCAAAGAAACTTCTTTGATTAAGTATTCAGCCAATGAGAGATACCAGCAACTGATAGATAATAATCCAAACATTGAACAGCAGTTTCCTCAATATATAATTGCATCCTATCTTAAAATCCGGCCTGAAACTTTGTCGAGAATGAAAAGTCTTGACCTACATCAACACAAACGCTGAAAGAGTGAAAGTACTTTTGTCGCAAACTTAATATATGAAAGCACTTTTTAAAATTGGGACAATAGTATTGTTAGCCTTTAGTTACACCACTTCCATGGGACAGCAAAAAAAGGTTTTGAGGAAAGAATTACTTAATGCTGTAATCAATCAAAAAATAACAATGGTTGATATTAAAGAAATCTCGATGGAGAGTGGTCAAGTTGCCCCGAAACATTTACATCCATGTCCGGTGGTTGGATATGTAAAGTCGGGTACGGTTATCTTCCAAGTAGAAGGAGAAGAAAAAGTTGTCTTAAACGAAGGAGATGCATTCTATGAACCAAAGAATAAAAAAATACTGCATTTTGACAACGCATCCAAAGAGAAACCTTTAAGATTTGTAGCATTCTATCTTAAAGAAACTGATGAAGAAAACATCAAACTAATCAACTGATAATTTAGCACAATTGTTTCAGGGTTAACTAGTTGGTTGATGATCGTAAATGTTTACATTTAAGATAAATCGCAGACTAACTATATGAAGGAAATCAAGAAAGAAGACATTAAACAGGAAGTGTTTGATCTTTATGATGATTATGCGCACAATCGAGTTAACAGGCGCGAATTCATACAAAAGCTTTCCGCCTATGCAGTGGGAGGTATTACAGTAGCATCTTTGATGAGTTTTATGTTGCCCGATTACAATGGCGCTATCCAAATCAAATCAGACGATCCCCGCTTAATATCTGATTATATTACTTATTCATCGCCTAAGGGCGCAGGGACAATGAAAGCACTGCTTTCGAAACCTGTGGATGCAAAAAAGAAACTTGGAGGGATCATCGTTGTTCATGAAAATCGCGGCTTGAATCCTTATATTGAAGATGTGGCCAGGAGGGCTGCTCTGGCAGGGTTTATTTCAATAGCTCCGGATGCCTTAACTCCCTTAGGCGGCTACCCAGGCAATGACGATAAAGGTAGGGAGTTGCAAAGTAAACGTGATAGAAATGAGATATTAGAAGATTTTATTGCTGCATTTGATTATTTAAAGAATCACCAGGATTGTAATGGTAAAGTTGGTGTTGTTGGTTTTTGCTTTGGCGGATGGATTGCCAATATGATGGCCGTTCGCGTACCTGATTTGTCGGTATCTGTTCCGTTTTACGGAGGACAGCCTCCTGTTGAAGATGTGCCTAAAATAAAGGCTCCTCTTTTATTGCATTATGCTGAACTAGATACACGGGTCAATGAAGGATGGCCGGCTTACGAACAGGCATTAAAAGAATATAATAAAGAATACATGGCCTATATGTATGCTAATGCAAATCACGGCTTTCATAATGATACAACACCTCGTTATGACAAAGCTGCAGCAGAACTCGCCTGGCAACGTACTATTGATTTTTTCAATAAGAAATTGATGTAAAGATCGAACCAGTTCTCTTCTCACGTATTCCTTGTTGGTGCGAAAAGATTTTAATGAATAAACTTACGATGATGTCTTGCAAAATTCATTTTCTACTTTTTTAAAATATTTTTCATTTGATGTCCAATTTCATTGATCTCGATCATTATTGGGGTGTAATTAAAATTATCGAACAATATTAAGATCAATAAAAATGGAATCACGTTTAAATTTCTACGAAAAAGGCCACAATGCCATGATTGGAGAACTATACAAGGGTTTCGATCATCAAAAAAGGATGCAGTACTTAAATAAAGCATTTTCTTTAGCAAAAACGCCTATTGAAAAGCAGTTTATACAACAACAGATTAATGCATCTATGCATTAACAGTAAGGACTGAGGCTTCTTGATAGGAAAACTATTGAGGGTTGTTTCGACGTAGTTAGTCGCAAATATCTGTTTCTATGTCGTGCCAGGCCTCTTCTTATGAACTCTTGATAACCTATCTTTATTAAATGTTTAAATCTATTGATCATGAATGTAATTAATTTAATAGATGACATTAAGGTGTTTTATATTGAGGCAAAATCCTTTCCTGAAGGTATACTTGAGGCTCATCAAAAGTTGCACTCCTTAATTCCTTATTCCACTGAAAGAAAATATTTCGGTATTGCCCGACCTGAAAATGGGTCAATTGTATATCGAGCCGCAGCAGAAGAACTTAAGCGAGGTGATGCGGAAGCTTTCGGATGTGATACTTTGATTTTGAAAAAAGGTAGGTATGTTAACCTAACTATAAATGACTACATGAAAAATATTCCTCAAATAGGTAAAGCATTCGAAGAATTATTAACCAATCCTGAAATTGGTCCACAAGGTTATTGTGTTGAATGGTATATTAATAATAAAGATGTAAAGTGCATGGTTAGGTTGAAGGATTAATTCTTAACTTCAGCTATCAATCTATTATTTACCTTATAGAAATTGCCTAAGACTATTTATGTGGATTTGTCCTCTTTGTAACCAGAAATTTATCCGATTAAACCAAACGCATTCTTGTAATGATAGAACCGTTGAAAGTTTTTTGGAGGGAAAATCGGAGCATACCATTCGGTTATTCAACGTTTTTATTGATCAATATAAAACTATAGGGAATTTTGTATTACATCCCGCTAAATCTAAAATTGGTTTGGCGGCTAAAATCCGGTTTTGTTCGATTGTCGCATTTGGGAAAAACTTTATTGATGTGGTTTTTCATTTGGATAAATTATACGATGAAAATTTGGTGTTCAGGAAAATCGGGCAAATTCCAGGATCAGGCACTTTTAATCATCATTGCAGAATTATGTTTGAAGACGATATTAATGATGAGCTAAAGTTATATATGCAAATTGCCTATGATTTAGGTAGCAAAAAACAGGAGGCAATATGAGTGTGATTGATCAACGGCTCTGCATGCTATTACACAGGGAGCTTACTCAAATAATTCACGCTGCAGAGAAGGGTTCGGTGATTACATAAGAGTAAATTGATCAAACTAAAAGGTATTTATTTTAATCAAAAGTATAAAACTATTACCCCAAAAAGGTTTGTATTAATTGAATTTTAAAATTGGTATTGTACAGTCAGTACCTTGCAAGTACTGGAGCAACACTAACCCATCCCTGTAGCTTTTTCAGAGATGGATTAGTAATTATGCTTGCTTATAAGTTTATTACTTTCAAAATTTCAAACTGTTTAATTCCTGCAGGCATTTCCCATTCTACCATATCTCCGGTTTTGTAACCAATGAGAGCAATGCCAATTGGAGCAAAGACTGATACTTTTTGATGTTTCATATTGGCTTCCCCGGGCAATACTAATGTGATTTCCATTGTATTATTCTTTTCAGTGTCTTTCAGCTCAATTGTCGAATTAAGACAAATTACATCTGCCGGTAGTTTGTCATCTGTAAAAAGTTGAGCGCTATTTAACTCATCTTCCAGTTTAAGGCGGTTATGCTCAGGCATGGTACTTCTCTTAAGAGCATCTTGAAGTAACTTTCGATCTTTCTCTGTTAACGAAATGGTCTTTTTCATAATTCTAAAAGCATTAATTACGGTTATAAGATTTATAATCTGTGTAGTGAATAAAACAGGACTAGTTAGACTTTTCGCTTTTGGTAATAAAGCGTTAAGAGTATAAGCGACAGTATTATAGAGGCGGCAGCGAATAATTGATTTCCGCGAATAACTGTAACGATAAGAATGCACAGGTTAATGCCAAAAACAATTATGAGAAAACTGAGCCCATTACGTAGTGGACGTTTTTTCTCCATGAATACGGGATGATGATAAATAAGACAATAAATGACAAATCGGAAGTAACCCCGAATCCGGCTTTATATTAGCTTTTAGTGGATTCGGGGTTAATTATTAAAGTCTTTATTATTTGAAAAGAATGGAAGCTTGTTGATGAACGCTTTACGGGAGACAATTAAAGTTTTGTTGACACACACGAATTTCGACCCGTTTTGAACATTAAGTTGCGGGAAGTTAATACGGTTTATTATGCTTAGTTGTGTGCGCATGTAACAAATATAACAACTTTATTGAGATAGCTTTAAATGAGGTATGGAGTTTTAAAGAACTTATGAATCATATTGCTTATTGCATCCAATGGATGGATGTGGATTATTTGAAGAGTGTTGAGGTAGGGTGGGAGCCACCGGCTTTGAAGAATAAGAAATCAGATGTTATTAAATTGTTAGTAAAGGCTTATGCCGATGTAGAAAAAACGGTTTCTGGGTTCGATTAGCTTTCTGAAGCTCAGATAAATGGAGTATTTGCGATATTGGACCATAGCTCTCATCATAGAGGGCAAGCTATTATATACTTACGTTGTATTAAAATAATACCTCCTGAGTATATATTTTAACTGCAAAAAACAAGAGACCCCGGAAATAATCGGGGTTTTGTTTTTTGACAAGTTTTAAAAGCTTACGGTTTAAAATGATAGAATAATGAATTTTTTAAATAAATATGTTTAAATTGATTGAAAATCAACATGTTATTTATAATGAAAAAACGCAGTTTTAACTATTTAATCCTTTGGTTTTTGATATTGATATCGGTGATTCCCAAAGGTAGTTCCGCTCAGCAAATGAGTAAATCCGAAAAGGAGTACTTGCTCAATTACCTTCATCAAACTAAAGAAAACTTTGTAAAATCCATTAAAGGGCTAAGTACTGCTCAGTGGACTTTTAAAAGTGATTCAAGTCGATGGTCACCTGCGGAGTGCTCTGAACATATTATTAAAGCAGAAGGAATGTTACGCGGTTATGTTACCGATTCTATTTTAACAAAACCGGTTGATCCTGCAAATAAAGCTGAAATAAAAGTTAAGACCGAAGATATTGCCAAAATGATTGAGGATCGCTCTAAAAAGTTTAAGACTTCGGAAATGTTAATGCCAACTAATGCTTACTCTACTCCTGACGATGCTATTAAAGCTTTTGATGCTGCTCGTCAGAAAACTATTGATTTTGTTAAGCATACCGATGCTGATATGCATGGTCATGTTGGAGCTGCGCCTTTTGGCATGATGGACGCTTATCAATGGTTAGTTTTTCTAACGGCTCATAGCGCTCGGCATACCAAACAAATAATGGAGGTTGAAATGACCGCTGGTTATCCTAAGAAATAAAGTGTATAGTAGTGTAAGGGGGTATGGGAAATTTATCGGTTTGTGATAATCAAATTGAAAACAATGCTACTGTTGCTTTGCATTAGCAAAGGTCAGTTCGTTCTTACATACGATTGGAAATATAGTGTCGACTTCGGCATTGAGTCGCCTTTTTTATTGTTTCATGTTTTAGCGTACTTGTTTATTCATAGAGAATAAAAAACGCCTTGCACAAAATTAGAATGCCCCCAAAAAGTTAGACACTTATTGGGGGCATTTTTATGAGTGTTTTTTAATGATTCAAATTAAGCAATAACAGGTTCTTTGATTGTTGCCATGTGTTGAACAAGGTCAACAATTTTGTTTGAATAGCCCCACTCGTTATCATACCAAGAAACTACTTTAACAAAGTTGTCATTTAGTGCAATACCTGCTTTAGCATCAAAAATAGAAGTACGGGCATCGCCAATGAAATCGGTGGAAACAACTTCGTCTTCAGTGTAACCTAAGATGCCTTTCAATTCACCTTCAGATGCATCTTTCATTGCCTTTTTAATTTGATCGTAAGTTGCAGATTTTTCTAAACGAACAGTAAGGTCAACAACAGAAACATCCGCAGTAGGTACACGGAATGCCATACCAGTTAATTTACCTTTAACCTCAGGAATTACCAATCCTACGGCTTTAGCAGCGCCGGTTGATGAAGGGATGATATTTTGGTATGCACCACGGCCGCCTCTCCAATCTTTTGCCGATGGTCCATCAACTGTTTTCTGAGTGGCAGTTGCAGCGTGTACAGTTGACATTAAACCCTCAAGAATTCCAAAGTTGTCATTTAAGACTTTAGCAATAGGAGCCAAACAGTTAGTGGTACATGAAGCGTTTGATACTATATTCTGTTCTGCTGTCATAGTTTTGTGATTTACACCCATTACGAAAGTGGGAGTATCATCTTTAGCAGGGGCCGACATAACTACTTTTTTGGCACCTGCCTGAATATGCTTAACTGCAGTTTCTTGAGTAAGGAATAAACCAGTAGATTCGATAATGTATTCAGCTCCAATTTCATCCCATTTTAGGTTAGCTGGATCTTTTTCAGCACTAACGCGAATGGTTTTGCCATTAACAATTAAGTGCCCATCTTTAACCTCAACAGTGCCGTCAAAACGACCATGTGTAGAGTCATATTTAAGCATATAGGCCATGTAGTCAACTTCGATCAAATCGTTGATACCAACTACTTCAACTCCTGGTCTGTTAATGGCTGCGCGGAAAGCTAACCTTCCGATACGGCCGAATCCATTAATTCCAATTTTCATAATCAATTTTTATTATAGTTTGTGAATTTGCGTTTGTTTTAAATGGCTAAAATGTTTACCAATTCAATGAGTGATTCATCCATTTCTGTTTTATTTTTAATAGCTAAATCGATACTGGTAAGAGCTACTTTGTTACTAATCATACCGGTCATTTTGCGGTTATAACCTTTTAGCAGGGCTTCAACAGCTGCTTGTCCTAAACGGCTAGCAAGCACACGATCGAAGCTGGTCGGGCTTCCGCCACGTTGGAAATGGCCTAGAATACTCACTTTGGTGTCGTAGTTAAAGCGTTCTTTAACTTTTTCGGCAATGGCCATTGCACCACCGCCATGCTCACCTTCTGCTACTACAACAATGCTAGAGGTTTTTTGATTGCCCAAGTCAATCATTAATTTGTCAACTAAGTCGTCAACAGAGGTTTCTTTTTCAGGAATTAATACAGCTTCAGCTCCACCACCAATTGCAGACCATAATGCAATGTACCCTGCATCACGACCCATTACTTCAACAAAAAACAAACGATCATGGGAGGCTGCAGTGTCTCTTATTTTGTCAATGGCATCAATGACAGTATTGTTTGCTGTATCAAAGCCAATAGTATAATCAGTGCCAAATAGGTCGTTGTCAATTGTTCCTGGTACACCAATTACTTTAATATCATATTCTCTTGAAAGAATTTCTGCACCGGTGAAACTTCCATCACCACCAATAACTACTAAGCCATCAATGTTGTGTTTAACCAAGTTTTCATACGCGGCTTTTCTTCCTTCAGAAGTCTTAAATTCTAAACAACGGGCTGTTTTCAAAATAGTGCCGCCACGTTGTACAATATTGCTGACAGATTTTGAGTTCAGGGGAATGATATCATTGCTTATAAGTCCCTGGTAGCCCTGTAAAACTCCAAACATTTGAACACCATGATAAATGCCTGTTCTTACTACTGCACGTATACAAGCATTCATGCCTGGGGCATCACCACCAGAGGTTAATACTGCAATTCTTTCAATCTTTTTAGTCATAAAGCGATAAAATTACAAAAATTAATCCAAAACATTAAGTAATTTTAATATCTGGATGTGGTTTTTGTGTCTAACACAAAAATAGTAATATTGCCGCTGAGTTTTATAAGCTTAGTGTTATTTATACAATATCTTGCTATTAATGGAAACTAACAACTTACCTAAATTACATTCTGATTTTTCGGTCGACTGTGTGGTTTTTGGTTTTGATAAGGGAGAGCTTAAAATAATATTAATTGAGCGTGCCGAGGAGCCCTTTAAAGACTATCTGGCATTGCCTGGTAATTTAGTGAATGATAATGAGGATATTGATCAGGCAGCCGATCGAGTATTAAGCGAGTTAACAGGTCTGCATGATGTGTATATGGAGCAGCTCTACACCTTTGGAGATGTAAACCGACATCCACAAGGCAGGGTTATTACAGTAGCTTATTTTTCATTAATTAAGATTAAAAAACAAACACTGAATCCTTTATCATCATACGCACGCAAAGCCCAATGGGTTTCAATTTCTGATATCCCAAAATTAGCGTTCGATCATAGTAAAATTTTGGATAAGGCCTATAAGCGTTTGCAAAGCGGTATTCGTTACCAACCAATTGGATTTGAATTATTACCGGAGAAGTTTACACTAAGCCAGTTGCAGCAATTGTATGAAGTGATTTTGGAGAAGCCAATTGATAAACGGAACTTTCGTAAGAAAATTTTAAGCTTTGGATTGTTAATTGAACTGGACGAAAAACAGAAAAACGTTTCGCACCGTGCGGCTAAACTGTATAAATTCAATAAATCCCGTTATAATAATTTAAAGAAAATGGGTTTTTCTTTTGAATTATAAAATTAAAGTTGGCTTTTTAATAAAAAAGCGGGTGTTTGTAGCCCGCTTTTTTATTATTTTTTTAAAACTATTTTATTTGGTGTTTCAGATTGAAATATAAAAATCTAAACTGAAGATAATTTTAATTCATTGATATGGTATTGAACCAAATCATCAATAGGGGAGCGAACAATTTTGCCTACTTGCATTCCAAACTCATTACAAACCTCAGTTAGCACATCACGGAAGTTGTAGCTTACTGAACCAATGCAGTTAAAGGTGTGTTTTTGATAATCAGGGTAATGGCTTACCAAATCACGGAAAAATGCAGTGAATGATTCTTTAATAACAGTACGAGAATATGGCTGTACATTATTATTGTCGTATAAAAACTTACTGAAGCTTGCTAAGAAACGGTTAGGTAAAGGTTTCTTGTAAATACGATCTAAAATCTCATCGTGAGAATAACCGTAAGCACGATCGAAAGCATTCATTAGTTCCTGGGGCATTGCACCACGCATATAATCACGTAGTAACCTACGACCGATGTATGAACCACTGCCTTCATCACCCAACATGTATCCTAATGAATCTATATTAAGTGTAATTTCTTTGCCATTATAATAGCAGGTATTGGTGCCAGTTCCCAAAATAGCTGCAAAGCCTGGTTGGTTGCCCAATAAAGCCCTAGCAGCAGCTAGTAAGTCATGGCTTACAAAAACTTTAGCTTTGGTAAACACCGTGCGTAAGGCCGATGCAACCACTTCATTCTTCTCTTCGTTAGAACATCCAGCACCATAAAAACTAACATGTTCAATGCTGTTAATGTCAAGGTTGTCGGGAAGGTTGGTTTTCAAAGACTGGATAATTCCAGGCGAGTCAATAAAATAAGGATTATATCCTTCTGTGTTGAAATAAACCTTTTTGTTCTCTTTGTTTAACAGGCACCAGTTAGTTTTTGTAGAACCGCCATCGGCAATAATTATCATAATGTTTGGTCGTTAATTTTAATCCCTATCTATATTTTGTCTAACGATTCATTAGAATTTTTTCAAAAATAGCAAAAAAATCAATTTTTTGATGTCATTATGAGAAAAAATGCAAGCATCTAGTACCGGTGTTTTGTGCTCTAAAATTAAATTTAAATGAAATTGATGTAATGCGCTGATTTAGAATGATTTTCGGAGGTTTTCAAAAAAATCTTTTTGTAACCTGTACACTAAGCTTTGTGTTGCTTCGCTCGATAGATTTAGAGTTGAAACTAGTCAAATTTTGAACTAGGACTTATTTACAAAATACCTTAAAGATACATAACCTGTAAAATCTTATCTGCTGGTAAATAGGAATAATCGTTTTGTAAATGGGGGTGTAGTTGCAAAATAGATAAAATGATATATGAAAGCTTGAAAAGCGCTTTCCGTTTTTTATTTTAGAGTATGCCGAAAAGATGGATTTTCTTGACTCTATTGCTGTTTTTTGGCGTTTTTTGCAACGCTCAGGTTGTCTTTCGTATTCATTCTGTTCCGATAAATACCTCATCGGTTGAAAAGCTTTACTTAGCCGGAAGCTTTAATAACTGGAACCCTGCAGATGAAAACTTTACATTTAAACGTTCTGCAAATGGTTCCTATTCATTAATTACAATGTTGGATTTTGGAGCTTATGAATTTAAAGTTACCAGAGGTAGTTGGGAAAAGGTCGAAGTCGACAGTTCGGGTAATCAAATTGAAAATCGAAGGATAGAAATCAAAACTGATGATATAATTAATATTGATATTGACGGCTGGTCCGACACTTACAAAAAACAAATGGTGCATACGGCATCATCGAATGTTTATTTGATTGACTCGGTTTTTTATATTCCACAGTTAGAAACACATCGTCGGGTTTGGATCTACCTGCCTAAAAATTATTATGAAAAATCAGAACGAAAAAAGAAATACCCGGTTTTGTATATGCAGGACGGTCAAAATCTATTTGATGATTATTTTGCCCCTTATGGGGAGTGGAATGTAGATGAAACATTAGACAGCCTGGGGAAAGAGCTCATCATTGTAGCAGTGGATCATGGTGGAATGGAACGACTAAATGATTATTCCCCTTATCCGAACTTAAAATATGGTGGTGGAAAAGGTAATAGATACCTTGCTTTTATTGTCAATACCCTTCGTCCGTATATAAACTCGCATTACAGAACGCTTAAGGATGAACAAAATACCGGAATGATGGGAAGCTCAATGGGGGGGCTGATTTCTTTTTACGGAGGGTTGCGATATGATAAAGTGTTTGGAAAAATTGGAGTGTTTTCGCCATCGTTTTGGTTTCAATCGTTAATTTATGATTACGCTAAAAAATGGAAACCTGAACGCAAGCAGCGTTTTTACATATTGGCCGGAGAAAATGAAAGTGATTCATTAGTGGCAGAAGTTAAACGGATGGAAACTATCATGCACAATAAAGGATTAAATGATGAGGAACTTAAAGTGGCTATTAAGCCTGACGGACGGCATGCTGAGTGGTTTTGGCGACGTGAATTTTCTGATGCCATCAATTGGTTATTTCCCGAGCCACAAAACATAACAATTGTTAGAAAATTGCTTGGTAAATGGTAAAAATTAAATATTAATTCATTTCAATATATAGATGACATTGCTCATATATGATTCGTTTTTCTTTTCTACCTTTGCCTGTATCTAAATATCGGTGAATTAAGCCGTTATTTGTGTGAAAGAATGAAGAAACTTTTATCGATAGTATTAATGATGGCCATTTTGCTGCAAACATTCAGCAATTTGGTAATTGTTTCCAGCTATGAAGTAAATAAAGGTTTCATCTCAACCTACCTTTGCGAAAACAAAGACAAACCCAAGCTACATTGTAACGGGCAGTGTTACCTGATGAAAAAGCTAAAAAAAGCTGCGCAAGAGGAGGAACAACAGGCCAATAATTCGCTTCGTGAAAAATTTGAAATGAATCAATTCATTCAGATTGTTCAAGATAATTTTATCGATAATAGCTATATAGAATTAAAACATATTCATTTCTTTTTGCAGAAAGAACCTTACAGTACTTCCTTTCCTATTTTCCACCCTCCCCAAGTTTAAACTTCAATTTCATTTTCTTATAGATGATGATAGAATCTTTATTGCGCTAATGGAGCAGTTTTTTGCTGTTCATGGCTTTACGTGTCTTTAAGATTGTGATCATTCTTCTTCCAGAATTAATATACTCAATATTAACTATCGGGTAGGCCTTGCTTATCAGTACTATTAATAAACCATGAAATTGAAAGTAATTTTTACTATTCTTTTGGCATTGGCATATATTAATGCCTTTGCCCAACAAATTATTAAAGGAAAGGTGTATGATGCTGTAACGCACGAACCTTTATCAGGAGTGAGCGTATTTGCTCCGAATACAACCATAGGGGCCCAAACAAATGCCCAAGGCATTTTTAAATTTTCTACAGGAGAAAAAGTTATTAAGATCACAGTTTCGTTTTTGGGTTACGAAACCCGAATTATGGAAGTGGGTGATAAAGAATTATCTATTGCATTGAGTCCGGTAGCGTCCAATATGCAAGAGGTAGTTGTAACAGCTAGCCGCGAAACGCAGTTACGCAGTCAGGCACCAATTGCCATTAGTAAGGTTTCGGCCAAGTTGTTAGAAGAAACCAAGCCTACGGCTGTTTATGAAGTGATGAACAAAGTATCAGGTGTGCTGATGGTGAATTTGAACAATGAGCAACATAGCATGTCAATTCGCCAGCCGATGACTACTTCGGGTTATTATCTTTATATGGAAGACGGTATCGGTATCAGGCCAATGGGTGTTTTTAATCATAATGCTTTGCTGGAAGTTAACCAATATGCCATTAGTTCGATAGAAGTGGTAAAAGGACCCGTGTCATCAATTTATGGTCCTGAAGCGGTAGGAGGAGCTGTTAATTTTATCACTCAGCGGCCAACGGCCGTCCCATCGGCCCGTGTAGGTATTCAGTTTGATCAATGGGGCTATAAGCGTTTGCAATTTGGTGCCGGTGCGCAAATAGGAAAGTTCGGAGTATATGTTGGAGGGTTGAGCAGTCAGCAAAAAAACTCTTGGATGTCGTATTCCGATTACGACAAAGCTTCAGTGAATACTCGCTTAGAATATCAGTTGACTGCTAAAACCAGATTAGTAGGTACATTTATGTACGGCGACTATTACTCGCAAACCAGTGGCAGTGTTGATAGTATTGCTTTTTTTAATAGAAACTATACAAGCACTAATGATTTTACCTATCGAAAATCAAAGGCTAGTCGCTCACGTATTACATTAGAACACGATTGGTCCAACGGTTCGAAGAGTTTTGTTACACTGTTTAATCGTTTTAACGAGCATGGACAAAATCCTTCTTATAGTATTAAATGGAAATCAGGACAAACAACTGCAACCGGCGAAATCAATTCAAATGATTTTACCAGTTATGGTATAGTTGGGCAACACAGCCAGCGTTTTGATTTTTTAAATTCAAAACTTATTGCTGGTGGTCTGTTTGATTATTCACCAAATGTTTATTCTGCATATCAAATCGATTTAAA
The DNA here is from genome assembly GCF_022014595.1 of Solitalea lacus. NCBI lineage: Bacteria > Pseudomonadati > Bacteroidota > Sphingobacteriia > Sphingobacteriales > Sphingobacteriaceae > Solitalea > Solitalea lacus. Next base: position 1,496,969 of record NZ_CP091740.1, read on the forward strand.
TGCTCAATTACGTCCTGATGGTAAGTCGGTAGAAAAATACACTATTATCAAGGAACGTCTGGATATTAAACTGTCGGATTATGCAGCTAAAATCAGAAATGCTGCAGCTTATTTACAATATGACTTTGAGCCATTGAAGAATTTGCGTTTTTCAACAGGCTTACGATACGATTTGATGTCGTTTACGTATGATAATTATTTGGATGCCTCATCAGGCAGTAAAGAATATAAGCACATTACGCCTAAAGTTGGTTTGACGTATGATTTGGGTCATGACAAAGGTTTCTATGCCAACTATTCTCAAGGGTTTGCTCCGCCGGCACTAACAGCTATTTTTCGCAAAAAAAACAATACTAATCCTGCAGAGTTTTACTATAACCTAAAATCGGCTCTGTTTCAAAATTATGAAGTAGGCGCCTGGGCGGCCTTCCTTCAAAATAAAATTTATATTGATGTGGCTTTATATCGAATGGATGGTCGTAATGAATTACTGAATATTCGTCAACCTGATAATTCTTATGATTACCAGTCAGCCGGAAAAACCCTGCATAAAGGGATTGAATTTAGCGCAACGATAAAACCTGTAAAAGAACTGAATTTCCGCTTGGGAGGAACCTGTGCTATCCATCGATTTGAAGATTTTCAGGTGAGTAATAAATCAACTGATCAGCTTAAAAATCTGAACGGCTATGACATGCCTTCATCACCGCGATGGGTTTGGAATGCGGAATTGAGCTATTATCCTCAATGGTTTAAAAACTTCCGTACTTCAATGGAGTGGCAGCATGTTTCGGGCTGGTATCAAAATCAAATCAATATGGTTAGTTATTCTGGATATGATTTGCTAAATGCCAGAGTGGGTTACCAATGGAGAGGAATTGAAGTATACTCTAATTTGATGAATCTTACTGATGAATTATATGCAAGCAACGCATCAAGGGGTAATAACATTACCGATCGTACAACTTATACTGCTGCGGCACCTCGAACCTGGGTGTTTGGGATAACATATCAATTGGCTAAAAAATAATGGTTATGACAGGCAAGGGCAACGGAACTGAAAGGTTTGATTATGTGTATTCGTGTCTTTGCATGAAAAATTAAAATCCCATGAATCTATTTTCATACATCAAGCGCAATATCTATAAATGGCATCGTTTGTCAAGCATTCTTATTGCCATTCCGGTAATTATGTGGACGTTGAGTGGAATAATGCATCCAATTATGACGTCTTTCAAGCCGAAAGTGAAAAATCAGTTTTTGAAAACGAATACTATTGATTTATCACGGATTAAGATTACACTGGATTCAGCTTTGCTGAAAAATAATATAACCTCAATTTCCAATTTCAGGGTTATTGAGCTAAAGGATAAGTTATATTATCAAATCAGTCAGAAAAGTAATAACCAGCTCATCTTTATTGATGCCTCGACAGGTCAGGTAAATGCTGATGCTCCTGTACAATATGCACAAAAACTTGCCTTGCAATTTTTGGGTGATTCTACCACAAGAATTACGAGTATATCATTGGTGAAAAGTTTTGATGATGAATACTTGGAAATTAACAGACTATTGCCGGTTTATAAGGTGAATTTTGATCGAAAGGATGGCGTACGCCTCTATGTTGACCCTGTTAGTGATCGTTTAGGTTTGGCTATGGATGATAATAGAGCCGCCTTTACTTCTTTTTTTAGAAATTTTCATAGTTGGGAATTCTTAAAATCGTTAGGTTCATTTCAAACGGCAGTGCTGGTAGTTCTGTCTGGTTTAGCCTTTATCACTGCTGTAATGGGGATTTATATCGCTTTTATCAGTAAATCAAAAAAAAGAAGTGGAACGGTAAGGTATCGTCGCGTACATCGCCAAATTGCAATTGTCGTTTCTGTAACTACGCTTATGTTTACATTTAGCGGAGCTTATCATGCATTTAAAAAGTTTGAGCCCGATAACCGCCAAAACTATTTTGTTGAATATGAATTTAAAGCCAAGAATTTAGGCTTGTGCTTCGACTCTATTGCCACTAAATATCAGGTGAAAAATGTCTCACTTGTTCAAATGAATAATACTTCCTATGTAAGATTAACCTGCTCATCCTCAGTGACGAATAAAGGTGAATGCTGTGAGAAAATGAATATGGCTGCTGCAAAATTTGGGGAGAAGGGAAAGGCAGATTCTGAGGAGATTCGGTATTTAAGTATTCCTGATTTAAAAGAGTTGCCCAATGGTGAAGAGCAATATGCCCGCTTTATGGCGACAACATTTAGTAAAAATTCTGATGAAAAGATTGTATCAGCAACCTCTATAAACGAGTTTAAAGGGGAATATGGATTTGTAAATAAAAGGCTGCCTGTTTATAAGGTTCAGTTTGCCACTAACTATAATGAACGTTGGTATGTAGAAACTTCATCCGGAAAAATGGCTGCTAAAATCAATGATATGGATTTGCGTGAGGGGCTAAGCTTTTCAATGCTCCATAAATTCCACTTTGCCGATGGCATAGGTAAAACCACGCGAGATGTGCTTACTGTTATTGCAGCATTAGGTAATTTAATGGCCGCTTTAGCGGGGATTATTCTGCTGTTGATTTGGTATAAAAGAAAGAAAGAAAAGGTCTCTAGAGTAAAGGCATAATATAAAAATGTACAGTTCCTATGTAAAAAGGAACCGTATTTTGATTATGATAAAGTTGGGTCAATCATCTGATGGGAATTGGAGGCCGTATGTTCCTGTAGTTGCAGTAGGCCTGTGTTGTAGCCTTTCGTTTGGGAGTATTTTAATATATCCTCATAAATATTCGTCTTTATAAATGAATCCCTGGCGATAATAAATAGTCTTTTCTTTTTAGCATCACTAATTATGGCGCAGTTGTCATGAGTAACATTTTCAAAAGTATATGTGATTTTGAATGGCCAAATGGAGTGTTCTTTCCACGTTAGTGGGGCATTGGTAATAATCCTTCCGACTGTATTTTTAATTTGAAAGATGGGTGAGTTTGATATTCTAAATCCAGTTTGTATTTCAATGAAATTGTTTGACTTGATTTTGAAAGTTTTAGTTAGTTCTATTTGGTTTTTTCTCAATGATTTATCAATGCAGGCAATAACATACCATTTGCCCTCAAATAAAGCCATTTTAGCCGGTATGCTGTTCTTACTGCTCGTCGATGGATGATAGAAATTTTGTTGCTGTTCCATGAGAAAGCCTTACAGGTATTGATTGGAATGATAAGTAACAAAAGGATTGAGTTACACTGAAATTTACGAAGATTTTCCATGCATTTGTTGCGTTAATTCATGAAAAATTCATCCCGAAAGTCCTATATTCGTGGCACTTTTATAACCCAATAAATACTTTTAATATGAAAATAACTGTAGTAGGTGCTGGTGCCGTTGGTGCAACCTGTGCCGACAACATCGCTCGTAAAGAGCTTGCTTCTGAACTAGTTTTATTAGACATCAAAGAAGGTTTTGCCGAAGGTAAAGCCATGGATATGATGCAAACGGCTATGCTGTTAGGTTTTGATACCAAGATTGTTGGTTCAACTAACGACTATGCCAAAACTGCAGGTTCTGATGTAGTTGTAATTACGTCAGGTTTGCCTCGTAAACCAGGAATGACTCGTGAAGAGTTAATTGGTATCAATGCAGGTATTGTTAAAGGTGTTGCTGAAAACATCTTAAAACATTCCCCAAATGCCATCTTCCTTATTATTTCAAACCCAATGGATACAATGACCTATCTTACCTATAAGGCTTTAGGGTTACCTAAAAACCGTGTGATTGGTATGGGTGGTGCATTAGATTCATCTCGCTTTAAATACTATTTAGGTCAGGCTATGAATTGCTCATCAAACGAAATTCATGGTACTGTAATTGGTGGTCATGGAGATACTACCATGATTCCATTAACTCGTTTGGCTACCTATAATGGTGTACCTGTTTCTAAGTTTTTAGAAGCAGAAACATTGAAAAAAGTAGCAGCTGATACCATGGTTGGCGGAGCTACATTAACAGGTTTGTTAGGAACTTCAGCATGGTATGCTCCTGGAGCTGCTGGTGCTGCTATGGTTGAGGCTATTGTTCGTGATGAAAAACGTGTGTTCGCTTCTTCAATTTATTTAGAAGGTGAATATGGTCAATCTGATATTTGTTTAGGTGTTCCTGTTGTTGTTGGTAGAAACGGATGGGAAAAAATCATTGATTTTGAACTGAACGAAGAAGAAAAAACAGCCTTTGCAAAAAGCGCTGACGCTGTACGTGCAATGAACAATGTACTCAGCGACATGAAACTGGTTTAATTAACCGGTTTAATCGACTACAAGGCCTGCTGATTATTAACGGCAGGCTTTATTGTTTTATAACTGATTGGGTAAAACGATTCCGTTGATTTGACGTTGTTAATTTTATTACTTTATTCGATTGGTTTTCTGTAAACTCTATAAAATGTATTTCAATCTTTCAACATTAATATTCGGGCTCAAAACTTATACCTTACCTATGGATGTATTTAGTTTGGATGGAGAGGGTTATCATCCTAAAATTGAAATAACCATTAATGGGGTAAAAAAGAAAGTTATTTTAGATACTGGCGCTTCAAAAACTGCTTTTGATCATGACTTATTGCAGGAAATTGCCGGTGATCAGGTGTTTCATTTGGATGAAAAATTATCAACTGGATTGGGAACCAATTCAATGCAATGCTACAAGGCAACAATTGACATGGGCTTAGGTAATTTAATTATTAAGTCATATGATGCAGCCGTACTTGATCTTTCTCATATCAATATTGCTTACGAAAAACTGGGTTTTGAAAAGGTAATAGGAGTCCTAGGGAGCGATGTATTGGTAAAGTATAAAGCAATTATTGACTATAATACTAAACTGCTTACCTTAAAAGCATAAAAAACGGCTATCGTTACCGATAACCGTTTTATTTAGTTTATTCGTTTTGCAATTCTGCTATTATGCATCAATTTTAGCGTATTTGGCATGGCGCTCAATGAATTCTCTGCGAGGTGCAACTTCATCACCCATTAATACAGAAAATGTATGGTCGCATTCTGCAGCGTTTTCAATGGTCACCTGGCGTAAAGTACGGGTATCCGGGTTCATTGTAGTTTCCCAAAGCTGCTCAGCGTTCATTTCTCCCAAACCTTTGTAACGTTGAGTATTTACACTGTCTTCCTTGCCTGTCCCTTTTAATCGTTCAATAGCTGCCAGACGTTGTTCTTCAGTCCACGCGTACTCAAAATCCTTACCTTTTTTAACCATGTATAATGGAGGAGTGGCAATGTAAACATAACCAAACTCAATTAACTCTTTCATGTAACGGAAGAAGAAGGTTAGAATAAGCGTTGTAATGTGCGACCCGTCCACGTCGGCATCCGTCATGATGATAATCTTGTGATAGCGAAGTTTAGTGAGGTTAAGTGCTTTGTCATCTTCAGGAGTGCCAATGCTGACTCCCATTGCAGTGAAAATATTCTTAATCTCATCGTTTTCGTAAATTTTGTGCTCCATGGCTTTTTCTACGTTAAGGATTTTACCCTTAAGAGGAAGAATTGCCTGGAAGTTACGATTCCGGCCTTGTTTGGCTGTTCCACCTGCCGAATCACCCTCCACAAGATACAATTCACATACTTCAGGATCGTTATTTGAGCAATCAGAAAGCTTGCCAGGCAAACCTGAACCGGTCATAACTGTTTTGCGCTGTACCATTTCGCGTGCCTTACGAGCTGCAGCACGTGCGGTAGCTGCCAAAACTACTTTCTGAACAATCAATTTGGCTTCTTTGGGATGTTCTTCTAAGTAAATACTTAAAATTTCACCCACTGCTTGATCAACTGCTCCGATTACTTCGTTATTGCCCAGTTTGGTCTTAGTTTGACCTTCGAACTGCGGTTCTGCAACTTTTACGGAAATAACAGCAGTTAGACCTTCTCGGAAGTCATCTCCGGTGATTTCAACCTTTAGATTTTTTAACAACCCGCTTTTATCAGCATAGCTTTTTAGTGTACGGGTTAAACCTCTGCGGAAACCTGCTACGTGCGTACCACCTTCAATAGTGTTAATATTGTTTACATAAGAGTGCACGTTTTCAGTATAAGTACTGTTGTACTGCAAGGCAAGTTCCACTGGTACTCCACCTTTGTTGCCGTCAATGTAAATTGGTTCAGGAATTAAAGGTTCACGATTACCGTCAAGGTAAGTTACAAATTCCTTTAAGCCACCTTCAGAATAATAGCTGTCAGAAACAAATGATCCATCATCGTTGGTTTCGCGCTCATCAGTTAAAGTAAGGCGAATTCCTTTATTTAAATACGATAATTCACGTAAACGTGCCGCTAAGGTGTCGTAGTTATATACTGTAGTTAAGGTGAAGATCTCCGAATCTGGAGAGAAGGTAACAACAGTACCGGTAATGTTAGTATCACCTACTGTTTTAACATCGTATTGCGGTTTCCCTCGTTCATATTCCTGAACCCAGATTTTTCCTTCACGATGAACCTCGGCTTTCAAGTGGGTTGATAAAGCGTTAACACAGGAAACCCCCACACCATGCAAACCACCAGAAACTTTATAAGTGTCTTTGTCGAACTTACCGCCTGCGTGTAAAACCGTCATAACCACCTCTAAAGCTGATTTTTTCTCTTTGGTGTGCATTCCGGTAGGAATACCACGGCCGTTATCTTTTACAGTAATTGAATTGTCGTTGTGAATTGTAACGTAAATATCATTACAAAAGCCGGCTAAGGCTTCGTCAATTGAGTTGTCAACAACTTCATAAACCAAGTGATGTAGACCCTTAACGCCCACATCTCCAATATACATGGCCGGGCGTTTACGTACGGCTTCTAATCCTTCAAGAACCTGAATATTATCCGCTGAATAATTCGCAGTTTTAGTTTCTGCTGTTTCGCTCATGTTATCCTTTTGTTACAAAAGTTCAAATATACGATTTTTAGGCCGCTTCCCGAAATGGAAAACGTCTCCTAATAGCTCGATATTAGTAATTTATTGACGATAATTAAAGTGTTCTGGTTGCTTATTTTTTAACATTTTTAATCTGTTAAAGTTTTGATTAGAAGAAACCAAGGAGAAACAAAAAACATAGTGTAGAAAATAAAGATTTATCCGGAGGCAACCTTGATAATAGCTGTTGCGTAATTCTATTTGTTAAACCAGTTTACAAATGAAATGCGACCTGAAGAATGAATGTGTTTTTTTCGTCATGTTCCATTGTCTATAAAACTAATTATCTATACAAATGAAAAGAAATGAATTTTTAGCAAAGTTAGGTATTGGAGCGGCTTTGGTTTGTACCGGGAGCTTAATGGAGGCTTGTGGTGGCGGTGGTGATGATCCTGCTCCGTCATCAGGCGGAGGGAATACCTCGGCAGTAAATTTTAATCTAAATGTTGATGCCGACCTGCCAAATGTTGGCAGCTCCAAAACTAGGCAAGGTATTATTGTAGTTAGAACTGCAACCGCATTAGCGGCAAGTTCATTTGTGGCTCTTGAAGCTGTTTGCCCTCATGAACACGGCACAATATTTTATGATCAAACTAATAATAGACTCGAATGCAGTTTACACAGCAGTCGTTATTCGTTAAGTGGCTCAGTAATTAATGGTCCGGTTGGGGCAAGTGGATCTACTAGGGCATTGCATTTGTATAATATCACTTTAACTGAGAATACGTTAACCATTACTTCGTAAAAACTAAAACTTTTTTGGTGTCAGTGTGCTTGGTAGTTTGCGGCAATTGAAAATCTATTTATTAAAAAATTTTGTAAATGGATTGAATAATTATATTTGCCGCAAACTCATTTTTGAATATGAACTTTAATAAATCATTTGCTCTTTTACCAATTTGTGGTATTGCCCTGGTAGGGATTATGGCGGCATGTTCTGATAATGCCGGCAATAAATCAATAAAAAAAGCTGATTCAACCGCAACTAAAGTTGATGTAGCCAAATCTGAAGTTATTGTTTACATAAACTCTGATTCGTTACAAAAACACTATCAATACTTTGTTGATGTAAAAAAGAAACTTGACGAAAAGAATACATTCCGTCAGCAGCAGTTTGAAAGCAAAGGCAAAGCTTTTCAGAATGAAGTGGCTAATGCTCAGCGTGCAGCTCAAGGAATGACTCAAGAGCAGCAACAGCAATTAAGCTTAAGCTTGCAGAAAAAACAGCAAGACTTAGGTATGTTGCAACAAAACCTAGCCGGACAAGCTGCAAAAGAAGAGCAAGAAGAAACAGAGAAATTATATTCCAAAATAACTGATTACTTGAAGAAGTATGCTCAGGATCACGGATATAAAATGGTGATTTCGTATTCAAAAGGTAATAGTGCAATCTTATATGCTGATGAAAGTTTAGATGTTACCGGTGATGTATTGAAAGGTTTGAACGAAGAATATCAGGTTTCCAAAAAATAATTTTTGAGCCATAGGCTTTGTAAACGAAACGCGTCGGAATTCTCCGACGCGTTTCGTTTATTTTATGGACTTATAAATACTAATCAAAACTTTCCAGAAGCTCGTCAAGGTCTCTTCTTTCGCGTTTGGTTGGGCGACCTGTACCTCGGTCGCGTGTAAAGACAGGAGCTGTAAATACCGACATGTGACGAGGTTCTGTATTGATAGGACTTAAGTCTTCGTAGTATAATACAGCTTTTTTTGCCTCTACCCGGTTTTCGAGCAAACCCGTCACTTTTATAATTTTCTTTTCAATGCCTTTTTGAATATGATAAACTTCATCAACTTTAACCACATGTGCCGGTTTAAGATTGTTGCCTTCAAGTTTTACTTTCCCACCTTTACAGGCTTCGGTAGCAAGACTGCGCGTTTTATAGATACGAATGGCCCACAGATATTTATCAATTCTTAATTTTTCACTCTCGTTCATAATGCAAATTAACAATTAACGTACAAATTTATGGTGTAACCTCGTATAGAATTAACAGTTAAATGACATTGCTGTTCATGTTTTTGGTGAAAAATTGCGTTATTTGCAATGGATTTAACCTTAAATCCAATATATATTCAAACTAAATAGTTCATCTTTAAAATTCCTTTACAAATGCCTTTAAGTGCACTAAAAGACAAAGTTGAAAAAGCCTGGGAAGACCGCTCCCTGCTAAATTACAGCGACATAATTTTAGCTATTGAAGAAGTTATCGAATTATTAGATAAAGGTAAGTTACGTGTTGCTGAGCCAGTTATGGGTGGTTGGCATGTAAATGAGTGGGTTAAGAAAGCAGTAATTTTGTATTTCCCTACTCGCGAAATGGAAGAAATTAAGGCAGGGCCGTTTGTATTCCATGATAAAATTAAGCTAAAAACTGATTTTAAAGAGTCTGGCGTTCGCGTTGTTCCTCATGGTTTGGCTCGTTACGGATCATTCCTAGCTAAAGGTGTGATTATGATGCCTTCATACGTAAACATTGGTGCTTATGTTGATTCAGGTACTATGGTTGATACGTGGGCAACAGTTGGTTCGTGTGCTCAAATTGGTAAAGACGTGCATTTAAGTGGTGGTGTTGGAATTGGTGGCGTATTAGAGCCTGTTCAGGCTGCTCCAGTAATTATCGAGGATGGTTGCTTCCTCGGTTCACGTGCTATTGTTGTTGAAGGTGTACGTGTTGAAAAAGAAGCCGTTTTAGGAGCCAATGTGGTGTTAACTGCTTCTACTAAAATTATTGATGTAACAGGCTTAAAACCTAAAGAATACAAAGGTGTTGTGCCTTCACGTTCAGTAGTTATTCCGGGTAGTTACACCAAAGAATTTGCTGCCGGAAATTATCAAGTTCCTTGTGCTCTAATTATTGGTAAGCGTAAAGAAAGTACTGATTTGAAAACGTCGTTAAACAATGCTTTACGGGATTATAACGTGGCAGTTTAACTGATATATAATCTTCCAAAAAAGGTATGTTGTTGTCAGCATACCTTTTTTATTTTAAAATAAGGATTAAACGGGCATTTAACCTTAAATGGTTAGTTTTGTAGTTATTTCTGAAATCTAAAAAAACTAATGCAAAAAGAAATTGAAAAATCATTGGAGGTTTTAAAGGCTGGCGGAATCATTTTATACCCTACCGATACCATTTGGGGGTTGGGGTGTGATGCCACAAATGCTGAGGCGGTTGAGAAAATTATTCAGCTGAAAAAACGTGAAGGCAAAAGCTTTATTGTATTGCTGGATAACCTTAATGATTTATTTCGATATGTAAAGGATGTACCTGAAATTGCATATGATTTAATTGAATTGGCAGATAAACCGTTGACAGTTGTGTTTGAGGCTGGTAAAGGATTAGCCCCCAATGTTTTAAATGAAGATGGTAGTGTCGGCATTCGGATTGTAAAACATCCTTTTTGTGAGCAATTGATTAAGAAGTTCAGGAAGCCGATTGTATCTACCTCAGCAAATATTAGTGGTCAACCATCAGCGATGTGTTATGAGGAGGTTGCAGAAGAAATTAAACAAGGCGTTGACTATGTGGTTGATTATGAGCGAAGCAAAAAGTCAGCTTCGCCCTCTTCAATTATAAAACTAAGTAGTGGCGGTGTTGTAAAAGTACTTAGGAAGTAGTTCTTAAATCACGAAAATTAGGTTTTGTGATTCATTGTAATTTAATCAGAAAGATATTACTCTCCCTTTCCATGGGTGAGTTGGAGGGGCTTTAAATGAAAAAACATCTCAATCATCCAATATTTAAAACGATATCTGAAGAAGCGCAAAAGTTGAACATTGAGTCTTTTGTGATTGGAGGATTTGTTCGTGATATTTTTTTAAAACGCCCTTCTAAGGATGTTGATATTTTAGTACTGGGCAATGGAGTTGATTTTGCCACTGCTGTAGCTAAGCGTGTCGGCTTGGAGAAAAGATTGGCTGTTTTCAAAAACTTTGGAACAGCGATGCTTAAACTCGACGATTTGGAGGTGGAGTTTGTAGGGGCCCGTAAAGAATCATACCGTTCTAATTCCCGAAAACCGATTGTAGAAGAAGGGACTTTGCAGGATGATCAAAATCGTCGCGATTTTACCATCAATGCTATGGCTATTCGTCTGAACGACGGCAGTACCTTTGGAGAATTGGTTGATCCGTTTAATGGTATTATCGACCTTGAATACAAAACTATTCGGACTCCGCTTGATCCCGATATTACGTATTCGGATGATCCCCTGCGAATGATGCGGGCCATACGATTTGCTACACAGTTAAACTTCACTATAGAGGAAAAATCGCTTAATGCCATCATTCAGAATAAGGAGCGAATCAAAATCGTTTCATCTGAACGCATTACGGATGAGTTGAATAAAATCATACTTTCAAAAAAGCCTTCTATTGGCTTTAATTTGTTGTTTGATACCGGTTTGTTAGAATTAATATTTCCACAAATGGTAGCACTGCAAGGAGTTGAAACAATTAATGGTAGATCCCATAAAGATAATTTCTATCATACGCTGGAGGTGCTGGATAATATTTGCAGGTCAACTGATGATTTATGGTTACGTTGGGCTGCAATTTTACATGATATTGCAAAGCCTGCAACCAAACGTTATGATCAGCAACACGGCTGGACGTTTCATGGTCATGAAGACAAAGGTGCGCGCATGGTGCCCAAAATTTTCCGCCAATTAAAACTTCCTTTAAATGAAAAAATGAAGTTTGTGGAAAAGATGGTGTTATTGCATTTACGACCTATTGTTATTGCACAAGAAATTGTAACCGATTCTGCAGTTCGACGCCTGTTGTTTGATGCGGGAGAAGATATTGACTCTTTGATGAAGCTTTGCCATGCCGATGTTACCACTAAAAATGAGTTCAAAATCAAGAAATACAAACGGAATTTTGAATTGGTTCAACAAAAGCTGAAAGATGTTGAAGAGCGTGATAAAATGCGAAACTGGCAACCCCCTGTTACCGGAACGGATATTATGACCATGTTTCAATTACCTGCAGGTAGGGAAGTGGGTATATTAAAGAATTTGGTGAGAGAGGCAATTTTAGAAGGAGAAATTAAAAATGACCGGGAAGAGGCGCTTAATTTTATCGTTCAAAAAGGTGTAGAAATGGGGTTTATTGTTTACGACAGGGCTCCTGCACCTGTTGATGAAGAAAATAAAAAGGAGGCTTAACGCCACAAAAGGCGCAATTTTAATGAAATTGCGCCTTTTTAATGACGTATATGCAGGTTTTAGTTAGTTTTAATTTCAACTTTTCTAAAATCGTACCAGTCTACTTTTCTTGAGATATACATTACCAAACCTAGAATTACAAATAAACCAATGCTGCCAATCATAAGTGCGTAATCTTCCATTTGCAATAAAATGAATAAGAATAGATATAGCGCCGACAATAATGAACTCATCAGAATTGATAACCCACGACTTTTTAATACACTGCTTGAGAACCAGGTAATTAGTAAAACTGTGGCAGACGATGCTAATAAATAGGCCCAACCAAATGGCATATGTTCTGTGAACGATAACAGTAACGTATAAAAGATAGTTAAAGCCATACCAACCAGGATATATTGTATCGGATGTATACGTTTTTTGTTAACTAATTCAATAAAAAAGAAAGTGGTGAAAGTGAGGCCAATAAACATAAGTGCATATTTGGCCGAGCGGTACACTTTTAAATAGAAATCAACAGGCATTAATAGATCAACGCCGAAAGCGAAGTTGTCGGTTGTTGGTTCTGCCTTATCAGAGGCTTTTGCAGCTTCATTCCCGAGTTGCTCTGCATCATTAGGTTCATCAGCGAAGTTATAACGATCTCCTGCCCATTGCTGTGGAAAATTTCGGTTAAGCTCTAACACTTTCCAGGTGGCGGTAAATCCTTGGTTATTTACCGTTCTTGATTCTGGTAAAAAGGCTCCTGAAAAGCTTGGGGCAGTCCATGGTGATTGGAGTGAAACCTGCGTTTCTTTGCCTAATGGCCAGAAACTAAGTTGGCTACTTCCGTTTAAATCAATGTTGAAATTAAATTTTAAAGCGGTTTGATTTAATGCTTCAAATGATAATGGTGCACTTAAGCCCGAATTAAATACTCCTCCTCGCTCAATCCCGGGATTTACCCTAACATTTTGGTTATTGATATTTAAAACTATGGTTTCCTTAATTCCTCTTAAATCACTTATGCCAATTGTAATAAACGCCTCATTCCATAAAATGCTTTCTGGTACAACCTTTAGGCTGCTAAGGTCCGGAGCGGCAAATGAACCACTAAACGAAAGTTTTCCGTTGTAAAGTATGGCTTCGTAGATTCCTCTTTTTCGTACTTCCGGCTTTACATTTCCATTGATTTTTAACACATCCGGTAGAAAGTGAAGATAGTCAACACTTATTTCATCTTTTCCATCCGTGTTCTTTTTTACAGTACGGTAGGGGATGTTCAAAATTGGACCGGCCAGCGTTTGTGAGTTTCCCCACTTCGAATAAATGTCTTTCACGGCCAGGTTCCGTGTTGAAGAACGTTCCTGAATCAGGTCTTGAATCATACTGGATGGGATAAGCAATAGCAGGGTTAAAAACCCTACAGTTATCAGTTTAAATAAAATTGCATTGCGTTCCCAAAAAGTTGGTTCTGAATAGGTTGTTGAATCAATCGTTTCCATGTTTTTTTATTTTTAAAAGTACTTTGTGTTTCAAAGTTTTTGGTCAAAAAAAATTATTTATTCGATTTTAGTAATTGCTCCAGACTGTTTAAATGATCAATAAAAGCTTTTTTGCCATGATGTGTGGCCGCATAGGTTGTGTTGGGCTTTTTTCCAATAAATTGTTTAGTTATTTCAATATACTGTAGTTCCTCCAATGCTTTTGAATGGCTAGCCAAGTTACCGTCGGTAACTTGAAGTAATTCCTTTAAAGTAGTAAAGTCGATAGTTTCGTTTACCATCAAAACCGACATAATGCCTAATCGTACCTTACTCTCGAAGGCTTTATTGAAATTTTGGAAAAGATTTGCTACCATCGACTTAACGCTTTTGCTTTAAACTTTTGATGACACCATATCATACTTGCGATACATTAATGCACCGTAAATAATATGCATTACTCCAAATCCAAGGCACCAAAGCCAAAAACCGTATCCAACAACAAAAAGGTTTATCAGACCCAAGGCTACTTCAATTAAACCTAAATAGCGAATATCTCCAATGGTGTATTTACTTGCATTGATTAGTGCTAACCCGTAAAAAATAAGCATGCTTGGTGCTATCAACTTATAATTTCCATCGAGTAAAAGAGCAAAGGCAAATACACCACCTGTGGCCAACGGTATAGCGAGGTTAGCTAATAATCGCTGAGAGGATTTGTCCCAAAGTAGCTGGTTAGATTTTTTTGCTTTTTGTTTTGATAATAATAAAGCTGTAAGAATTGAAAAGATTAGAACTAAAGCAGCATCAAGCAAACAAAATAACAACAGTTTGTCTTGCCATGAAAAATCAGGTGAGTATTGATTAATAGGTGTATGATTAGTGTTAAAGTGAGCATTAGCCCAAAAAGCTGCTGCTGCTCCAATTAATGCATATATGCCAGCAAAAATACCTGAAAGACCACTTAGCGAAATGAATTTTGAAGATTTCTCCATTAAGCTTCGGATCTCAGTCAGCGATTCGAGATGCTTGTTGATATTTGTGTCCATTTAAAAAGAACTTTGTAATGCAAAGTTAAAAATGGAATTGAAAAAAACAAATAACAAGTGTAATTTGAATTCATAAGGTAATACAAAATTGCAGTTGATAATTGGGTCCTGTTGATTAAACCTGTTGAACATCAATTGAATAGTGCTTTTTTGCGTTTGTTGTTTTACTGATTGCCTTGAGTTTCCTATTTTTGTCAAAAAATAACCCCAATGGCTATTTATCGGTTCAGAGTTGCTTTTGAAGATTACGACGCGGTTAGAGAAATCGACATTAAATCGAATCAGACTTTCGAAGATTTTCACCATGCCATTCATAAGGCAATAAATTATGATCCTCAGCATCCATCATCATTCTATGTAAGTAATGATCAATGGATAAAAGGAGAGGAGTTGGCTTATTTACCCAATGAACGTAAAGTATCTCAGGGTGTTAAGCTAATGAAGGATTTTAAATTGAGTAAGTTTATTGATGATCCTCATCAGAAATTCTACTATATATCAAATTTTGATCGTCCATTTGACTTTCACATTGAGCTTGTAAAGATCTTTTTAGAGCCTGAAGACGGTGTGGAGTATCCAGTTTGTGTGAAATCATCGGGTGATTCTCCAAAACAGTTTCGAGTTTCGGCTGCTGCTGCTGCTGCAACCAATAAAGATCCGCTTGAATCCTTAGAGGATGAATTTGATATTGAAGAACCTGAGGAACTCGACGAATTTGGTATTGATGTAGAAGATTTCTCTTCATCAAATACAAAATCTGAAGGTGAAGAAGATGAAGAACATAGTGAGTCGGAAGAGGGTGAAGAAGACGATGAGTTCGGCGAACTTGGCTATGGAAGTGGCTCTGATGACTACGATAATCGTGATGATTACTAGATAAAATAAGTCCATGGTCCATGGACTATGGACCATAGACTTATTTATATTGAAAGTGTTGACCCCCCCCAAAATATTAATCGTTATTGTTGGCCCAACTGCAGTTGGCAAAACCCGTTTAGCCATCGAGCTGGCCAAACATTATGGTACCGAGGTGCTTTCAGCTGATTCCCGTCAGTTTTTTAAAGAAATAAGCATAGGTACAGCCAAACCTGATGGAGCAGAATTAGCCGAAGTCAAACATTATTTTATTAACTCCCATTCAATTTTTGATGAAATAAATGCCGGTCGGTTTGAAGCAGAAGCACTGGAACTGTTGGAAGAGTTATTTCAACAACATGATAAATTGATAATGGTTGGCGGTTCAGGTCTCTATATTAATGCGCTGGTGGAAGGTTTGGATGAGTTACCTCTTGCCAATGAAGAATTACGCAGAAGTATTGTAGAACGATACGAATCAGAGGGGATTATTTACCTGCAAACAGAAGTAGAACGTTTAGATCCTGTGTATTTTGGACAGGTAGACCAAAACAATCCGCAGCGATTGATGCGTGCGTTAGAAGTGTGCCTGATGACTGGTTTGCCATTCTCATCGTTTAGGAAAAAAGAAGGGAAGCAACGTCCGTTTGAGGTAATAAAAATAGGGCTGAATTTGCCTCGTGAAGAACTCTATCAACGAATTAATCATCGTGTGGATTTAATGATTACTAACGGATTAGTTGAAGAGGCTCGTGAAATGCATGAACATAAGGACATTTACGCACTACAAACAGTTGGTTATACCGAATTGTTCGATTATTTTGAAGGTAAACATTCATTAGATAGAGCCATTGAATTAATAAAACAAAATACCCGTAGATTTGCCAAACGTCAGATTACCTGGTTTAATAGGGATAAAAATACCTATTGGTTCAAACCTGATGAGGTAGATAAGATAGTGAAGGTGGTTAATTCGGTTACAAGTTAAAGCCCCATAAACTACTTTTGAATATACGAATAGTGGATTTCTTCCAATTCATCTGTCCTATAGGTAGGAAAACTAGATTCATTGTATCGATAATTCAATTTTGTAATCCATTGTTGTTTAGTTCCCTTATCATCCTGCTGCTCTACTACATTATTCCTGACTTGTCCTCCCTTGTCGCACTAAAACTAATTCACTTTTGAATATCAGTATTTTACAGTTTTGAAAACCGTAATTTGTCGCACTAAGCTTAAATTATGCTACGAATTCGAACTGTTACGACTGCCTCAGGAGCAAAGGCTGTTCAGGTAATTTATTATTATAAGCGAAAAAGGGTAGTCTACAAGCATATCGGTTCAGGAAGGTCAGAGGCGGAAGTCGAATCTCTTATGTTGGTCGCGCAGGATTTCATCGACAATTACACACCGAGCTTGCCGTTCAAGGAGGAAACAAAGTTTGACAATTTGATTTTCCTGGACAGAGCGCAGTTTTTAGGTGTACATTATACCTTTTTATATGAAGTACTTTCGAAAGTCGTCAACAAGGTCGGTCTATCCTATATCAAGAAACCACTATTGTTGGATCTTGTCATTATGCGGATCTTAGAGCCTGCTTCAAAATTGCGATCTATAGAGCTGATGGATACCTATTTTGGCATTCGTCATCGAAGGCAGAGCTTTTATAAGTCAGCCAGGGATTGGCTGGAGCTGAAGCAGGATGTCGAACAGATCGTTGTTGCCTTCGCAAAGAGCAGCTACGCGTTCAATTTCGAGCTGTTGTTCTATGATGTAACCACCTTGTATTTCGAGACTTTTGAGGAAGACGAGCTCAGGGAGAATGGCTTCTCTAAAGACAATAAATCACAACAACCCCAGATATTGGTTGCTTTGATGGTGACCAAAGAAGGCTTCCCTGTATCCTATGAGGTGTTCTCCGGCAGCACATTTGAGGGGCACACGATCCTTCCCGTCGTACAGAAGTTCATCCGCAAGCATGGCGTTGCCAATTTTACCATCGTCGCAGATGCGGCCATGATAAGTTCGGTCAATGTCCAGGCATTGGTCGAAAGTAATATCAATTATATCGTAGGTGCAAGACTGGGGAATCTTTCGAGTCCCTTGATCGAACAAATCGATCGCTCTCTCAAGAGAGAAGACGGCCATAGCATCAGGATAAAAACCGATAATGGATATCTGATATGCAGTTATTCGGCAGTACGATACAAAAAAGATAAGTACGAAATGGAAAAGCAGATACAGAAAGCAGAAACGATTATCCAGACTCCCTCAAAGGGTAAGAAGACAAAGTTTACCAAATCGAGAGGCGAAGTATTAGAACTCAACCGTACGCTGATCCAAAAAACGAAAAAATTGTTGGGAATAAAAGGGTATTACACTAATCTGGAAGAAAGTGTTGCTGACAACAATACGATAATAGGGCATTATCACGAACTGTACAGGATTGAACAGGCTTTTAGGATATCTAAAAGCGATCTTCAGACCAGACCAATTTTCCATTACAAAGAAGAGCCTATAAACCTTCACTTATTGGTCTGCTTCATGTCGCTAGTAGTATCCAAACATATTGAATTGTCAACCGAAGTATCTATAAAAAAGTTCGTAACCGAATTGAAAAAGATCACGGACGCCAGGATGGTGAATGGAATTACAGGGAAGGAAATACGCATTAGGGCCAAAATAACGCCGTTAATCGAAAAATTGGTGCAAAATCTAAAACTGCCGCACTAAAAGGGACAAGTCAGGAGCCCCATAAACTACTTTTGAATATACGAATAGTGGATTTCTTCCAATTCATCTGTCCTATAGGTAGGAAAACTAGATTCATTGTATCGATAATTCAATTTTGTAATCCATTGTTGTTTAGTTCCCTTATCATCCTGCTGCTCTACTACATTATTTACTAATGTATTACAATCCAATATGTATCCAAGATTATAGCCGCTATCCTCCATCACAAAGAATAAATATTCCCTGCCTAAAACATTTAGCATTGGATGGTTTTTGTTATCGTATGAGTAATCTGTAGAACTCTTTAATTTACCTAAATAATACTCACGATATGAAACAATGTTTCCATTTGATTCAAAAGCAATTTTACTTAAATAAGTATTATTTGCGGACTTAATATCGATAACTTGTTTTTTATCGTTTAGGAAATAAATTCTATCTCTTGTTTGAATGGTATTTCCTATATATGTACGTGTAAATTCTTTCAGACCACTTTTATTGTAAAAAACATCTCTTATCAATCTATCCTGATCATCGTAGTACAGTTCTATTCGAGAATCCTTACCCTTAATCATGGTAAGTCTACGTTTATTATCATAGGAAAAATTATACGTATAAAGATTACTATCTGATATTACTGTGACTTTTTCCAATAAGTATTCAGGTGTAGAGTCAAGTTCTTTATTACAGCTCAGTGAAATTATTGTAAGTAATGCAATAGAGTGCATAAAAATTAGATTCTTCTTCATAACAGATGTTGAAAGGTTAGTGGAAGTTCAATTTCAAAAATTGAACCACTTCAAAACCTTAAACAAATGTTAAGTATTTGGCACCCAGATATGTTGTGATTTTAGTCATAGGTGTATACTTGGTGATGCAATACACTTTGTATACAGTTGATAAAAGAATGAAAAGAAACAATTGTAAGAACTTTAAAGAAACAATTTAATTATTCATCATTTCCCTTAATATCCATTTAAATTCATTGAGCATCATTGCCGTTGCTCCCCATATAACTTTGTTTTCAAGGAAAAAGCAAGGGGCATCAAATTGTAATCCTTGTGAATTGGTTACAGCAATAGAAGTAACATTTGTTTCCTTTAACAGATCATCAATACTCACCTGAATGATCTCATCTACTTCTTTTTCGTCTCTTTTTAATTGAGGAGCTTGAAGTTGATAGCCTATCATCACGTTTACTAGAAACTTACTAGGAGGTATATAAACCTGACTCAGTTTGCCAATGAGTTTAACATCAGCAGGATAAATCCCAATTTCTTCATTGGCTTCCCTTAATGCGGTTTCTTCTGGTGAACGGTCTTCGGGTTCCATCTTACCGCCGGGTAAACTTATTTGCCCACTATGAGTTCCATCGTAAACGGGGCGTTGTATAAATGGAATAAGGACTGAAGCAGCCGATGGATAAAGTAAGAGTAAAACGCTGCTGTGCCGTGCCTCCTCCAAATTATACCCCCTCTCATAAGTCGCCAAGCGGGCAGGGGCAATCATTGGCAAATGGGCTTCTTTGCCCGGCAGTGGTTGCTTAAGTTGTTCGGTTAATTGCGATATAAATGAGTCGAAAGGAACATTCATGACTAAATGCTTAAAGATAGAATATTGTTTAATCCATAGCGTGTTTTTTAAGAAAAAAAGCCCGAGGACACACGCCCCCGGGCCATTACAAACTAAACCAGATATTGTTTGAACGCTAATCTCTTGAGCTTCTCGGTCTTCCCCCTTCACCTCTCCCTTCACTACCTCCTGCACGTTCGTTACGTGAGTGAGACACCTGTGCATCATTTCTTTCACGTCTTTCCGGCTGACGTTGTTCTGCCACCTGACGATATTGAGGCTGTTGTTTTTCAGGACGACTTACTTGCTGTTGATTTCGTTCCTGTTGCTCTTGCCTTACTATGTTATAATCTCTTTGTGGGCGTTGACGTTCTTGATTCGAGTTGTTGTCAGGCCTTCTGTTGTCATTATTTTGATTAGGATTGGATGGACGGTTTCGCCCGTTGTTCCAGCCTTCACTTGGACCTCGGTTATCAGAGTTTTGATTAGGATTGGATGGACGGTTACGATCATTGCTCCAACCATCATTCGGCCTTCTGTTATCATTGTCCTGATTAGGATTTGAAGGACGGTTACGGCCATTGTTCCAACCATCATTCGGCCTTCTGTTATCATTGTCCTGATTAGGATTTGAAGGGCGGTTACGGTCATTGTTCCAACCATCATTCGGCCTTCTGTTATCATTGTCCTGATTAGGATTTGAAGGACGGTTACGGTCATTGTTCCAACCTTCGTTGGGTCTTCTATTATCATTACCAGGATAGGAATTATGCGGACGCTGACGATTATCATCATCGCCGTGATTGCGATTATCTCTGTCACGTTCCCAACGGTTATCATCGTGACGATTCCATTGACGATTGTCTCCTCTGTCGGTATAATATTCCCTGCTTCTGATCACCTGCGGACGAGAGCTTACTCTTTCGGTTACACGTGGGCGGTAAACATACACAGAATGATTATCATATCTTCCTAAACGAGGCGTATTACACTCTCTGATAGGAACCGGTCGAGTATTACAGCCTGGATGACGGTTGTAATCATAAACACGCGGGCCGTATACGTAACGCGTACGATTGTAATAGTTGTAATTATCAATTACAGTTACATTTCGTACAATGGTTACATTATGATAAGCCGGAACACAATAATCATACATTCGGACATTGGTTAGGTAGCGAGGGGGAGCAAATACCCAATAATTGCTTGGAATATTGCCAATATTTATAGAAACGTTAACATTCCATCCAGGAGCCATTGGGGCCCAACCGTAATAATCATTATTTGAACTCCAAACAACCCAAGCCGGAGCCCACTCATAACCAGGCACCCAATACCATCCTAAATACGAATCGAACTGCCAGCGTCCGTAATGGAATGGAGCCCATCCCCAACGATAGTCTGATGCCCAGGTCCAGCCTAATTCAGTTGTAATCCATCTTCCGTTGGAACGGTAGGGCATAAAATCAGGGCCGAGGTTAGGACGCCAAACATAACCATATTGATTATCGTAAATCCAATCGCCGTAAGGACTGAGTTCATCGTAAAAAGTTTGGTAGCTGACATCTCGATCATCATCATAATACTGCTGCTTTTCGAAACCATTTACTGACGCATTATTTGTGCTTGCGCACGCAGTAAACCCCATCATCACTAACGCAGCTACCAGTGTACATTTTATCGTTTGCATAATCTTTCCTTTCTTTATTTAAGCCCGAGGGCAGTGTCTTTAATACTATGACGATATAAAGGAATGATAGTTGTCTGAAAAGAAGATGAAAAATTAAAGAATTTTTAAAAGATAAATTACTTATTATGTAACGTGTTTTATTTCAGTGTTTTGTGAGGTTGTGTTAGTGTTTAGGTAGTGAAAACGTTACATATCATAGGGTTAAGAGCAGCAAGAGTATTCTTAATTGATTCCTCCTTTAAATTTAGACCTTCAATCTTGAGTTAGTTTAAAATAATAAGCACTTACAGAGCCATAACAATCTGTAAGTGCTTAAATAATGTAAATTATTGACTTTAGTGCTTTTGATTCTGCGCATCAATCATATCATAAAGCACATTAATTGTTTCTGAAAGGTAATAATCACCTTTATACACTTTCAACATGCCTTTATTGGTGTCTGACCAGACTGTATTATTTTGCATTGCAGAAAGGTCTGTTTTCGGGTTTACAATATTTAACGAAAGATTTAGGTCTTTTAATTTATTTAGCTTATCCATTTCTGCTCCACTGGCCTTTTTCATCGCTAAATAAGATTTAAGATTTAACGGAATTGTTTTATCCTTGTTCCTTTTCTTAAGCATATCAATATTACGTTCGATAATACTGAATGCAGGGTTTGCCTCTACTCTTCTTTTACTTTTTTCTTTCAACAGTTCTAAATTAACCGGATTACTCCATGTAGAATAAGTCGTAGAGGGTATCTCATCCCAATTCATTACACAAGGTTGGTTTTTCTCGGCAGAATCAAAATACTGGTCTTTTAAAATGATATCAGGAGTTACCCCTCTCTGTTGAGTGGAGCTTCCATTAACCCGATAAAACTTCTGTATGGTTAATTTTGCTGCCCCCAAATCACTGGAATTTTCTTGTG
Organism: Solitalea lacus; assembly: GCF_022014595.1. Classification (NCBI taxonomy): domain Bacteria; kingdom Pseudomonadati; phylum Bacteroidota; class Sphingobacteriia; order Sphingobacteriales; family Sphingobacteriaceae; genus Solitalea; species Solitalea lacus. The sequence goes on from NZ_CP091740.1 coordinate 1,519,390, forward strand.
TATTCTGAGGAGGAAGTGCACCTTTTAAATCGAATACTCTTTGAACGGTGCCTTTACCAAAGGTGTTAGGACTGCCAATAATCACGGCTCGTTTATAGTCTTGCATACAGCCCGCTAAAATCTCAGAAGCTGATGCACTCTGTTCATTAACCATAATAGCAAGAGGACCGTCATAAGCCACTTCAGGATTGTTATCAACAAGATTCTTAGCTATACCATCTCGTGAGCGAACCTGTACAATTGGACCCTGTGGAATAAACAGTCCGGCAATATTAATCACATCACTCATGGAGCCCCCCCCGTTAGAACGCAGGTCTATTATAATGCCCTCTACCTTTTCTTCTTTTAATTTTTGAATCTCTTTGGCCATATCATAAGCACTGCTTCCAGGACCTTGAGGATCTTTTGGATTCAAATAAAATTCAGGCAACACAATGAATCCGATTTTATGATTGCCATTCACTACAAAAGAGCGAGCAAAAATATTGTCCTGCTTCATTTCATCCCGTACAACGGTGACTGTTTTGATTGAATTGTCAAGTTGTTTGACCATCAAGGTCACAGCCGTTCCTTTAGCACCTCTGGTATATTTTCTTATTTCATTGATGGAATACCCAGACACGTCTACCATCTCCTTACCAGCTTCGCCCACTTTCAAAATTAAATCACCCGCCTTCAAATCACCTTGCTTCCATGCTGGCCCACCAGTAATTATGTTTTCAATCTTTACATAGTCATCCTGCTCGCGTAAAACTACACCTATTCCATAATAGGATCCTGTTAACCTTTCGTTCCAACCTCGTTGGCCCATTGGCGACATGTAAGCAGAATGCGGATCCATAGTGGCAGCAATAGCATTTGCATATACCTCAAAGCGTGTCATTTTATTTGAGGTATTGCTAAGGTTATTAAACAATTTGTCATAACGCTTTTTCACTTTTGCCCTGGCTTCTGCTTCCAACTCTGCCGAAGGTTCAGCATCTGAATTGATGTTCTCTGTCACCTTCATCAGTGTACTGTACTTAGCAGACTTGGTCCAGTATTTTTCAAGTTCAGCAACATTGGCAGCATAATTCAATTTACTGTAATCGAGCTGCATGGTTTCATTTTCCGAAAAAGTGAAGGGTTTATCAAAGATTGTTGGATAAAATTTTGACACTTGAGCAATCCTGAGATCTAACAATGAGTCTGAAGCTTTCAGAAAGCTTAGCGACTGTTCATTATTGATCTCGTCATCGAGCTGAAGTTCATATTTTTTCAAGTAATTGATATCCTGTTGCAAAAAATATTTCTTTTCAACATCCAATTTTTCAATATAGCTCCAAAATAATTTTTTGGAAAAATCATCATTAATCTTCTGAGGATCATAATGCATAAATTTTATCATTCTGGTCAACAGAGAGACAATCAGTTTATCATTTTGGGGGAATTCATTTTTTTCGGGCGTATCAAAGGCCATCAAGCTTCCTGCGAGGCCAATGCCAAGCAAAACACGACTAAATTTAAAATTCATAACTTGGTTTAGGTTTATAACTAACAACGTAAAGGGTCGAAATCAAGATCTAAATAGACTCCCTCTTACGAAAGGCCCTAAAGGTAAATATTTTAGGTTAAAATATAACAAGTAGGTGTATAATTGTCAGTGAATCAGTGATGTTATCTTCTTTTGGGAGTGTTTTTAACGGCAAAAACTTTTTGAAAAATGGAGAAGGTTGTTAAATAAAAGTGTCATCCTTGAAGTTTGAGGATGACACTTTTTCTTTAGTGTGGTGTGAGATTTACCTGCCGCCAAGGAAGCCTTTCAATTTATTTTTTAATTCGCTTTTAACCTTTTCGGTGGCCTGTTTTTTAACTGTATCAACTTTTTGTTTTACCTGTTCAGTAGCTTGCTCTTTTAATTTAGTAACCTCTTCTTTAGCTCTGGTTTCAACTTCGGCTTTCTTTTGATCAACAGCTTGCGCTAAAACTGATTGCGCTGCGGCTTTATTATCATTAGCCAATTGAAGTTTAACGGTTGGTTTCAGAATGCTTCCACCTAATAAAGCATTTACTTTTACAGTCTCGCCAACAGAGACGTTTGTGCCGGTTTTACTATTAAACTGTGAGATTAAAGAGTTTACGGTTGCATTGGCCTGAGACCCTAACATGCTGCGTGGTACGTTTAAGGCAAGTTTGTAGTCCATTGATTGATCTAAACCATTTGATCCTTGTACGTTCATAGAGAAATCACCTTTTTTAATATCAAAAGGAGAGACTTTCAAGCGTCCTTCCTCAATACGGAATTTTGCCAGTAGATTACTAACTTCCAGTTTTTTTAACTTATCGGTATTAAGAGCCATTGATAGTTTGTTCATCGGCTCAAATCCTTGCACTATTGCCTGAATGATATTAGTAAATCCTTCGGCATTAATTGAAGAATAAACCGGCATCATGTTTTGATTAAGGTCAGTGTTGAATTTAAGATTGGTGGAAAATGAACCGTTGGTGTACTTGGCAATTGGGGCAAGCAATTTAACGGTATTAAATGTTTCAAATGCCTTTTGAATATTCATTTTATCGATACCAAAGTCAATATCAACTTTTGGTTTTTTAGGATCAGTAGTAGCATACGAACCATTCATGGTCACGTTTCCATCCAGCATGTTTAACGACATGTCTTTGAAGTAGATGGTTTGATTTTTAATAAGCAATGCACCGCGAGCGTTTTGAATGTCCATGTTGTCATATAGTACTCTACCAGCTTTAGCTGTCATGGTAAAATCAATGTTAGCCGGAACTTCAATAACGGTCAACTTAGATGTATCGTTCTTGGTTTCCACTTTTGCGGGGCCCATCAACTCATTTACATTAACAAGTTTTGATGAAACATTGAAAGTCCCTTGTAATGGCTGCCCTTTTTTGAATACGTAAGCTAAATAATTGTTGATAGTTCCGTTTGCCTGAAAATCACTTGCTCCAACCTGTGCTGATAAATTACTTAGTGAAATGTTTTTAGGGTTAAAGGTCATGCTGGCCGATGAAATATTAACTGGCTTAGGCACATTAGCGCCTGAATAGTTAAAGGCTGAAACAACCATTTGTCCTGCCGCTTTAAACTCATTATAACGTCCTTTATCGATTGACGATTTACGTCCCGAGGCTTTAACATCAGCATTTAAAATGCCGCTTAAGTTCATATCTTTCATCGGGAAGATAGTGGTCATCTGTTTTAGGTCAAGTTTGCCCTTTAAGGCCAGATCAACAAAAGGATCAGAAACAGGGGTTCTTACTAACAAACGTCCGTCGATGGGAGCATTGCCAAATTCGAGGTGAAATGCCGGGACATTTACTTCAGTGTGGTCAATAACACCATCCGGATTGCTTATAATGGTTTTTACCTGTATATTATTAATTGCCGAAGGCAAAGCAGGATACTTAATCTTACCGTTTTCAACCAATAAGTTAATGTTGAAAGCAGGTAATGTTTTTTCATTATAAACACCTCTGGTCCAACCACTCATTCCAAATTTTCCTGAGGCTTGCAGGTCTTTAAAGTTAGCTGCATAAATGGCTGGTATTAATGAAAGGAAGTTCTTTAAATCTGATTTTTGAGCATCAAACTTAAAGTCTAAAACCATGTCTCCATTTGCAGGCATACCTAAGCTACCAACAAATGAAAGCAAAAGTTCATTCAACTTTATTTCATTTTCTTTCAAGGTGAATTTCATTTGCTTCATGTCCATTTCAATGGGTAAAGTTGCAGCAAGGTTCACCTGATTTAAGTAAGGAATACCTCCATATTTAACGGTCAGCTTTTCAATGTCAGATTGAGTTTCGAGGACAAATAAGTCTTGTGTGAAATCGCCTTTACCGCTGTGATTAAAGTTATCCAACTCCATGAAAAATCCTAATGAGGCATCATCATAAATAATTTTAGCATTATTGATGCTGTACTTTTTCAATGCTGCTTTAAAAGCAGTTGGTTCAGAGGTGGAAGGGGCTGAAGTGTCAGGTTTGGCAATATCCCAATTGGTTTTACCACTTTTAAGTTTTTTGGCATAAATAGATGGGTTGTCTAATGAAATTGAACGGATTTCATAAGTTCCACCATTAATAACGCTCATCAGGTTAACATCAATTTGAAGTTCTTTGATGTTGGCGAGTGTATCGGTTGCAAAGCTATCAACTCCAATTACAGTAAGATCTTGAAGTTCAATGCCCAAATTAGGAAATGAACTGATAAGAGTCAGGTCAATTTCTTTAAAATCAATTTTGGCATTTACACTTTCGTTAACAGAGGTTTTTACCGTAGAAACAATTTTGTCTTTAAATAATAGCGGAACGCATAAAGCCACGCCCAGCAAAACTGCAATGAGTATTGCGAGGGTAATAAAAACTTTTTTTAGCATGTTTGGTAATATGGTTTTTGTTTAATGAGATTAATGTTTTTGTGTTTAAACGAATAAAAACCAGAAGAGTTATAAAAATGAATAATTTATAGGCAATATTTTGTTTTTAATATTCAGGTAAATTAGTTTATACTTTTTCCTGATTTCTGTAAACCAATGTAATAACAGTTCCGGCTATAAAAATCACTCCACCTATTATTGGTATCCAGCTTACCTCTTTATAATTTGGGTCTGCCATTTCTACTTTGCCAATCTTTATGGCTTTTTCCCTAAATATCATGCTGAATGAACTAAATGCTAATATGGCCACGCCAAGGGTTAGCAATGTTAAACCTAATGATCTCATTTTATTAAAGTTTAATGATTAAAGTATATTCATCATTTTTACCAAACTAATTTGTTTGAATAAAACGTTAATCTTTTAATATAGAGGAATTATTGCTGAGTTATGGGTGTAATTATAGGGTTTCTTGCAGTTGCGGTGTTAATATGGCTTGTTCGGAATTATCTTGGACTGAATAAAAGAACAATAAATCCTGCTATTGTAAATTTAAAAACAATTCTTGAAGATGAGGTCGTATTCTATCAACGATTATCACCTGAAAAGCGTATTGTGTTTGAACAAAAAATAGTCCAGTTCCTTTCCTCAGTTTCAATTGAAGGGGTAGGGGTACAGATTACAGATCTTGACAGGGTGTTGATAGCTTCCAGCGCGGTAATTCCGGTTTTTTATTTTGATAATTGGAGATATAAGAACCTAACCAATGTCTTATTGTACCCCAATTCATTTAACGAACAATTTCAGTTTGAAGGTGGATGTAGGAATATCGGTGGTATGGTGGGTACAGGGTTTATGAACGGCCAAATGATCTTATCTCAACGAGAATTACGACAAGGATTTAAGAATTATAAAGACGATTCAAATACGGGCATTCATGAGTTTGTGCACTTGCTGGATAAATCAGATGGGGAAGTCGATGGAATTCCCGAAAATTTACTTAACCACCGGTACACAATTCCATGGTTAAAACTGATGCATCAGGAAATTAAAGAAATTAAACACGGCGGTTCGGATATTGATCCGTATGGGGCAACAAATGAAGGCGAGTTTTTCGCTGTGGCTGCCGAATATTTCTTTGAACAGCCACAACGTTTTCAGGAGCGGCATCCTCAACTTTATGAGATGATGCAAATGGTATTTAATATTGAAAGTCGTCCTTAAACAACAACCAGATTATATTCATTATAATCATAGCAAATTTGTTTAGCGTATTCTTCGTCGAAATAAATTTTGGCTCCGTGTTTAGCAAAAACAGGGTAACGTGTTTCGGGGCGACCTTTATCAAGAAAATTATATCCAGAAAGGAAAAGTTCGGCATTTGAAATCTTTACTTTAAACACTCGTCTGTGCTCAGCTCTGTCTAAAACATCCATCAACTCTGGTCGTTCCATACGGCTTTCTGATTCAAGTTTGATCCTGAAAATTTCACTTCCGGCTTTAGGTTTATCTGTAAATATCAAGTCGAAGTTTTTTACATAACATGAAAGACAAAAAAGATCATTGTATATAATGGCTGGGCAATTTGGATCGCCTAATAGTTTAATTGAGAAACCTGAACGTGTAAAAAAATCCACAACCCGTTTGTTACGGCGTTGAATATCATTCTCTGTAATCATATTTAACTTACGTAGGATTTAATGGCTCCTTATACCTTTTAGCAATTTAAAACAGGCAAAGCGATATAATTGTTTGAGAAAATAAACTTTCCCTATTATTCTATAGTGCTTATGTGTATTGATAGCTGAATCCTGCACTAAAGGATTGTGCAACTATAAGGCCATAATGGTTCGAGATTGTATTTAGATTTAATTTACGCAAAATTACAGCTGTTAGTTTTAAGCTTTTTGAAAGAAATGAAAATATTACTTTTAAAATCTGTAGCGTAAAAGATTTTAATGTGAAAAATAATTTTAAGAAGTTGATTTCATGTTTATTAGAGCTTAAAAATAATTTAGTTGAATGTTATAACAATAAAAAACACAGCAGTAGTTATTATACACTCTACTTTGTTTTAGCTTATTTTTTTGGTGTTTCCAATAATTTAAAGAACTGATCAAGCTGAGGAAGGATTACGATACGGGTTCTTCTATTAATTGCTCTTCCATTTATGGTTGAGTTGTCTTCAATCGGAATGTATTCTCCTCGGCCTGCTGCAGCCATGCGTTCAGGAGGTATTCCATAATCTTTTTGTAATACTCTTACAACAGAAGTTGCTCGTTTTACGCTTAAATCCCAGTTGTCTTCTATGCAATTATTTTTAATTGGGTTTGTGTCTGTATGCCCCTCAACCATAAATTCAATATTGGGTTGATTGAGTAATACTTTGGCAACTTTTCCTAAAACCACTCTTGCCTGGTTTGTAATATTATAACTACCACTTTGGAATAGGAGTTTATCTGAAATATCAATGTAAACAACACCTTTATCTACTTTGATGTTAATGTCTTTGTCATTTAAATCTCCAATGGCACTTTTTAAATTCATAACCAGGGCCATGTTCAATGAGTCTTTTCGAGCAATTGATTTTTGTAAATCCTGAATGTAAGCATCTTTGGCCCCAATGTTCTCCATTGATTTTTTAATGCTCTCTGCCTGCGAAGCAGAAATTACCGACATATCCTGCAATTGCTTTAAAGCTGCTGTATTATTTTCTTTTAGAAAAGCTACCTGTTGATTCAAATTTTCAATTTGGGTTTGTGCCTTAGTTAATTGGCCTTCACAGTCTTGTTGTTTTACCTGCAATTGCTGATAAGAGGCCGCAAGATCATCCTTTTCTGCTTTAACAAACTTTAATTTTTTGTTGCTTACACATGAAATTAAGAATGTGGTGCAGACTACTGCAGTGATTAAAGTTAACTTTTTCATAACTAATCAATTTGATAATCAAACTCCCTAAGCAGATGTTTATAATCGGCAATGAATGTAAATCTACATTTTCCATAATAATGGGGTAATAACCGAAAAAACAAAAATGCCTTCAGAAGAAACAGCTTTGTAAAAGCATGTTAAATGAGATCAACCTTAATACCAGTTTGGTTGGGGTAAAAGGTATTAGGGTATTAACGTTAGATATAGATTTAAAATTGTAAGCAGTTTGTTTTTGACAAGAATTAAAAGGCTGTTTAGGTTTGATATTTTGTTGTTAACCTTATTGAAAATAGTTAGTTACCCATGATACACCCTTGAGGCTACAATTTTGCCATTTTTAATCTCCAAAACTTCAGCAACTAGCATGTCGGCCTCATTGGCAACCGATCTTACATATTCCATAAATACACGATCATTGTTAGTCGTTAAAGTTGTTACCTGGTAATGAAGTGTGGGTAAACGATCAAAAGCATCCTGCCACCAGGCTCGTAATGCAGCTTTTCCCTTTACAAGTCCATTGGTTTCTGGCTGTCTTATTTTTAACTTCGGACTAAAATGGGCAGCATTTTCATCATAAAGTGACAAAAGTTTTTCTAAATCATGTTCATTAAAAGCAGCAAACCATTCTATGGCGATAGCTTCATTTTGTTCGTGTTTCATCATTCGGTTTATAGTTAAATTAATTGGTAATAATGCCTTGCAATTTACACAGCATTTTGCTTATTCAACTATCTTTGAACTTCTATAAATTACCAATCATGTACAAAAAAATAGTTTTACTGGGTTCAGGTGAATTAGGTAAAGAACTTGTAATTGCTTTAAAACGCCTTGGCCAATATGTTATTGCCGTAGATTCTTATAAAAATGCACCGGCCATGCAGGTGGCTGATGAGTGTGAAATAGTAAATATGCTGGATGGTGCTGAATTGGATAGAATTATTGCAAAGCATCAACCTGATATTGTTATTCCTGAAATTGAAGCCATACGTACAGAACGCTTTTATGACTATGAACAGGAAGGAATTCAGATAGTGCCAAGTGCTAAAGCGGCTAATTTCACCATGAACAGAAAACAGATTCGGGATTTGGCAGCTAAAGAGTTAGGCTTGCGTACAGCAAATTATTTATATGCAACAACGTTTGAAGAATTTAAATCGGCTGTAAATACAATTGGATTACCTTGTGTTGTAAAGCCAATTATGTCCTCATCTGGAAAAGGCCAATCGATTGTTCGCACGGAAGATGATATTCAAAAAGCATGGGATGCAGCAATGACCCAAGGGCGAGGTAAAGTGCAGGAAGTAATTATTGAAGAGTTTATCCGATTTAATTCAGAAATTACATTGTTAACTGTTACCCAGCAAAATGGCCCAACGCTATTTTGCCCATCAATTGGTCACAGACAAGAGCGTGGTGATTACATGGAAAGCTGGCAGCCAGCTCAGATTAGCAATGAGGATGTGAATGCTGCCCAAGGAATGGCTGCAAAGATCACCGAAGCATTAACCGGGGCAGGGATTTGGGGTGTTGAGTTCTTTTTAACCGATACAGGTGTTTATTTCTCTGAGTTATCGCCTCGTCCACATGATACAGGTATGGTTACTTTAGCCGGGACGCAAAATTTTTCAGAGTTCGAGTTGCATGCACGTGCGGTTTTAGGATTGCCAATTCCTGAAATAACCCTTGAGCGTGCAGGAGCAAGCTATGTAATTCTTGCAGCTAGCGAAAATTCCGCTCAGCCGATTTATGAAGGATTGAGAGAGGCTGCTTCTTTTCCTGAAACTGATTTCAAAATATTTGGTAAACCATATACAAAGCAATATCGTCGAATGGCTGTTGCATTAGCCTATACCAATAAAAACGGTTCTACAGATCAAGTAAGGGCTAAAGCGAAAGAAGTTGCCTCAAAAATTACAGTAAATGGGGAGGTATCTCCAAGTGTTTAAATAAAATAAAACGGAGAGACTATCTCCGTTTTTTAAGTGCAATAAATCCAAGGTTTGCTTTCAGAAAATCTGTTTAAATGAACCATCAATTCCATGAAGTACCTTTCGAAAAACGTATAGAGCTTATTGAACATTTGCAGCGTTTTGTTGCGGTTGAGGAAACAGAAAAAGATCAAATTCTTTCGTCTGTTAGTTTTAAGATAGTTAAGAAAAAAGAATACCTGTTAACAGAAGGGCAATTATGCACTTGTATTTACTTTGTTATTAGGGGCTGTTTAAGAGTTTACCTCATCACAGAGTCTGGCTTGGAGCAAATAACTCAATTTGCAATTGAAAACTGGTGGGTTACTGATTACGACAGTTTTGAAAATCAGAGTCCATCACAGTTTTTTATTCAGGCAACAGAAGATTCTGAAATAATTGTGATTGATAAAAATTCTCTTGAAGAGCTTTTTAATCTTGTTCCTAAGGTTGAACGTTATTTTCGAATTATTTTACAAAAGAATCTTATTGCAGCACAACGTCGACTTTTATGGATTAATACTATTTCATCCGAACAGCGCTATCGAAACTTTGTGGAATCGTTTCCTGCATTTGTTCAGCGGGTTCCGCAGTATATGTTAGCCTCTTATTTAGGTATTACTCCAGAGTTTTTGAGTAAAATAAGAGCCAAAAAGCAATAGTTTTCATTTTCTTAAACTAGATTAATTTTTTTAAGTAATGTACTCGCGACTTTTGGATTGTAGTAATAAAATATAAGTCATGAGTAACAGAATTAAAATTAATCAGGTAGAGCCGGCAGCATATAAGGCCATGTTATCATTTGATAGCTATTTAAAGACAACCGATATCAATCCCATTCATGGCGAACTAATCAAAATTAGAGCATCACAAATAAATGGTTGTTCATATTGTTTGGATATGCATGCTAAAGACGCCCGTCAGTTTGGTGAAACAGAACAGCGTATTTATACAATTAGTGCCTGGAGAGAAACTCCTTTCTTTTCAGAGGAAGAGCAAGCCATTCTGGCTTTAACGGAAGAAGTAACGTTAATTCATCAGCATGTTTCTGATGAAACTTATACAAAAGCGACACGTGTACTAGGTGAAAAGAAGTTGGCACAGGTGCTAATGGCCATTATTATTATTAATGCCTGGAACCGAATCGGTGTTACAACAGGGTTGATGCCGGAATAATTTTAGATTATATCAAGGCTGTTTTCTTGATTACGGCCTTGAAATTTTTAGTTCAAGTGTATTTATGTTTACTAGACCCTTTTCTCAAAATGCTGGCAATCTTACGGAATATAATGCATGCATGTTGGACTAAAGTAATTAGAGGACCTGAGTTTTTCTCCTCCAAAGGATAGTTCGAATTTATTCAATCCTTGAAATTCAGCCCCATCCATATAAGTTCCAAAATCATAAATGTCGAAGTCTTTCTCTTTAAAGTACAGCATGTCTTTGTAATGCAGTGGAACTTTTCTTCATCCAGGTAAGTTCCAAAATCATAAATCATATAACCTTTTTCTTTAAAATAAAGCACGTCTTTATTATGCAAAAGTTTATTGACCTTGCCAAATTAGTGCATGGTTTATCGATGGATATCACATTACCGCGTAAACCTATAGGTCCATTTAATTAAAAAGATATTTCTAGATTGGTTGGCAAAAGCATAGTCAAATAAGTTGTTAATAATTGGGCTATCCAGTTCATAGGTTGAGTTTGAAGTGTTACCTTGTGACCATACAAGGTAGAGTTCAGAACCCGGACGATACTCCCATCTCGCTACTAGGTTTGAACGAAACTGCACGAAATTAAAGTCTGGTTTTCCAAAACTGTAGTCTGTGGTTCCATCACCATTTTCATCAATGTTATACCTTCCTCCCTCCAGTTTTATTTGACTAACATTGTATGGTGTAAAACGATCATCATAGTTTTTGGCAAGTGGGTTTGAAACATAAGCGAAGTTATTGTACAGCGGTCTCGTTATAAATGGTTGCCCGTAGTATTGAAGTGTTAAGTCTGGAGTGATATTAAAATTCAACCTTCCGGTAAAACGTAATGTGTTTTGATCAACTTCTCCAACAATGGTTCTGGTTACATTATTATAATCAACATTGCTTACAAACTGGTCCTGTCGGCGCCAATAATAAGAGTAATCTATTCCCGTGCTAATTTTTAAAGCATTCAGTGGTTGAAAGATAAATGCAATCCCGAGGTCGTTTCCTATTAATGTATTGTCAAATCCCCAGAAGTTTGAGGTGTAAAATCTTGAGAATACCTTTTTTCTTTGATCGCTGTTGATGTATAGGTTCTGACCGATGCCAGCCGGACGACGAATTGATGAAGCACCTCGTAGCGCGTTGTTTGAAATGTCGTATGGATTCCAGGTGAGACCCATTCCCGCCTGCCAGTTGTTGTTGAAAGTGGCGTGCGAATTAAAATTGAAAGCTTGATAAATGAAGCGCCCACTATAATCCCATCTTGACCAATGATTATAATTTAATCGTGCCGAACGGAAAATTGAGAATGATTTCTGAAAATGCAGCCCAGCCCAAGTAAAGTGGTTAATTTCATTGGCGGTTAACAGAAAGCCAATATCATTCAATTCAAGTTCTGGTGAGCGGAACGTTACTCCGGTTTCAAATTTAAATACTTCACCATTTTTACCTGAACGGCCGCCCGTTTTTCCTAAACGGAAAGTTCCTCCCAAACCTGTAAGTGAGGTTCGATTACTGTCAACAGATACTTCTGCTGCATTAGCCCGTTGAAAAAGGTGCTCAAATGCTGTTTGTGTTACTAAAACAGCTTCTTTACTGCCATTTACATGGCTAAATACCATATTGCCTTTTATGTACCAGGTGCGATTATTCCAGAAATGAAGGTAATCTAATCCTCCAGAAAATGCATTTTGATGCAAAAGTGTTTTTAACCCGTTTTCACGCATCACTCCTGTAAAAATTCCCCCTAAAACAGTATTACCACCATTAACGTCTTTCTGTAACCTTCCAACAAAATAATTGGTGAGTGGTTCCACCATTTCACTACGCTGTACCCCAACGTTATCAATGGTTGCCATTTCTCGTTGGGTTAAGCTTTCCAAAATACCAATGCTCCATCCTTTTTTGGTTTTTCCACTGAATTTGGCAGCTCCGATAATGGAAGTGTTTAATGGTGCATCGGCAAATTCATTGCTGGTTAGAGTTGGGTAGCCATGTGGAGAGGAACCAATACGTCTTGAGTAAAAAAGAAGATCGGAATCATAATCCCCCCCGGCTTCTGAGCCAGTTAACTGATAATTGAAAATGTTTCTGCTTTCAATAAAAAATGGTCTTCTTTCCTCGAAGAAGTTCTGAAATCCATCAATACGTACTTGGGATGGATCAGCTTCTACTTGACCAAAATCAGGGTTGATGGTGAAGTCGAGTATAAGATCATTTGTTACAGCATATTTGCCGTCTAATCCCGCAGTTAATTTCGAGGTAGTACCAGTGGCAAACGGATTATTGGGCTGACTTGGATATTTTTCTGTTTGGGCTACAACATATGGTGCAATTTCTATCTGTTTATGGGTCGGGATATTATTTAAGCCATGCAACTCTCCAAAACTACTTACCCATACTCCCGAATTTTGCGGAATGTACTGCCATGTTGAACGTTCTTCTTGTCTGAATAGACGACGCATAACTTGTATGCCCCAAACTTTGTTTGGCTCATTGCCGTAACGCAACTGACTAAGTGGGATTTTTATTTCGGCAGTCCAACCCTTATCATCCACATTGGTCTTTGCAAACCAAATCGGATTCCAGCTGGGGTCCCAGTTATTTCCGTTGTCAGAAATAAACTCATCGTTACGCACTCCTGAAACGGACAAAGTAAAAGAAAATGCCGAACGCAAATCGTGATAACTATCAATATTGATTTCTACCCAATCGCCTGGAAATTCATCCCTGCGGCCCATAAACTTAATAATGGAATCGGGTGCTACATCATGACAGCGATAGGCTATATAAAGAAATTGATTATCGTAAAGGATTTTAAAGTTGGTTTGTTGCGAAGGAGATTTTCCTTCATGTGGCTGCCACTGCGTAAAATTGCCTCCCCAGTCAACACTATTCCATGCTTCCTCATTTGGAATGCCATCTAGGAGTATATTGCCATTTAGTTGCGTGGTGAAATATTTCTTTTTGGTAATCTCTGGGTCAGCAGATTGGCTATAAGTATTTAGAAAAGAGAGGAGTAAAGAGAATAGTGGTAACAAAGCTTTCTTCATGCGTCAATTTAATAATTGTTCAATATTCCTATAGTTTCGGCTTGTAACAAAGTGATGATTAATTGATGTTAGTCAATACTATTTTAACACATTGAATTCCGCTTAAAGACAACATGTTATTTTTTAATGTTGCATTTATGGTTGAATAAATTTTCGGAACGCAATCATGCTTATGAGTGAGGCCTTTAAAATTATAGATCAGTGAAGAGCAGGTAATTTAAAAGGTGGGGATTCTGAGATAAATAATATTCAGCTTTCATTAGATTACCTTAGAGGGGGAAGGAGGTTATTGTTTCTAATAAACCCTAATCAACTCAGAATTTTTTGAGAAGTTTTATGCAAATAAACATTAGGGTCATGCTCAATGGCTCCTTGGGGAAGCCACTGCCACCATTTTCCTAAATCTCTTTTGATAATGTTGAGGTAGAACGGAGGTAGTTGCCTTGTTTCTCCTTCGAAATATTGTCTAAAAGCTTTATCCTCAATCAGTTTTTTGCGTACCTGGCGGTAAAAACTCAGACGTCCCCAGCCCTCAGATGAAATAGCTCTCATGAGGTTCATCCATTTAGAAGTGAATGTTGTTGTTGCAGCAAAGCGCCTGTAAATGGCTCTTTGTGAAAAGGAGTATTCTGTAAGGTCGATCACCTTGTCATAAAAGTCTACCCAGTCATAATTTTTGGGTTTTACATTCATGGCCAGGTGATTGTTGAGGAAGTGAAAAGGAAATGGTAGCACCCTGTTATCTTTTTGATATTCAAGATTGAGGGGTGCAGCTTCTCCAAATGCAGAAAGTAATGAATAACCAGGAAAAGCTCCCGGCGAAAGATCTACGAATCGTTTGGTCAGTTCAAACGGTTCATCTCCTTCATCGGTATCCAGCCCTAGTACAAAGTTGGCTTGAAGGTAAGGGATGTACTTGAACACCATATTCACATGCTCTGATACCTTCTTTAATTTCTCTAGGCCTGTATTATGCGAAGTGCGTGATTTATTACCCAGCTCGTACCAAGATTCAATACCTGGTAGCATGGCAATAAAGCCATTTTTCTGAAAAACTTTAAGATGATCTTCAGTTAGAATTGACAAACTACTTTCCGCAATAAATTGAAAGCTTTTGGGCGGTGCCACTATTGCTATAGCATCCATGTAATGTTCAAATCGTACACCGAAATTAGGGTCGTGCCAAACAATTAATGGTTTTTTAAATTTGGTAAGAAGGAATCGTAAATCGTTCTTCATCGTCTCAAAATCTAATGCCTGATACGGGACAGTGGCATCAATGCAGAAAGGACATGTGTAAGGGCAGCCCACACTGCCAATCATCGGAACTATTTTAAGAAAAGGAGCCTTTTTTAACGTTTCTTCAATAAACCGCCAGCGCTCAACGACACCCGGTAAATTTGGCGGCTGTGCTGCCTCCGCTAGGTGTTTGCCTATTGGGCGTTGCGGTGTGCAGTTGTTTGTAATTTGAGCAATGGTTGATTGATGAGTGAAACCCACCACATAGTCGAAGTACTTAACGGAATCATCGGGGTAACAACGGGCATGTGGCCCACCCAGTACCGTTACAATATTTTGACTGCGAAGATAGTTGCTGAGTGCATAAGCCAGCATTGCCGACTGAGTAAAAGCACAGATAAACACGAGGTTCATCCCCTCAGGTAGTTCTTTGCGTAAATCCTCCACACCGGTATAACAAATCAGTTTTACATCATGTCCATCCTTCTCGCACCATGTTGCCACTACCTGTGGCATTATGCTCGCCATATTTGCATGCATAATTTTGGCCCACACCGTAAATGTTGGCCCTTTACTAACCAAATCAATAACTCCAATTTTAAGCTTTTGCATTTTTGTAGATTAAGAGTTGGTTTTCAAAAGATTGCTTGATTAGAATGTGAGTAAAAGATATAAAAAGGGTACTGCTTTAGTTGATAAGAATGATAAACTTAAGATAATATTTTTTAATGGATTATTAT
This sequence comes from Solitalea lacus, assembly GCF_022014595.1. Classification (NCBI taxonomy): domain Bacteria; kingdom Pseudomonadati; phylum Bacteroidota; class Sphingobacteriia; order Sphingobacteriales; family Sphingobacteriaceae; genus Solitalea; species Solitalea lacus. Next base: position 1,534,908 of record NZ_CP091740.1, read on the forward strand.
AGAGTGAATTTTGCTAATTGTGAAAGTTAGCTGAGCTGGAAAATACCATTTCATATATTTGGATATGCAGTTACAAGAAGTTAAGCAAGGTGATTTTATGATATCTACAGATAAACAAAAGTTAGATGTCAACTACATTCATCATTATTTAAGTGTCGAATCGTATTGGGCCCAAAATATACCGTTTGAAACAGTACAAAAATCGATAGAAGGGTCTTTATGTTTTGGTGTGTTTGACGAGGCCAAGCAAATTGGTTTTGCTCGCATGGTAACTGATGGTGCTACTTTTGCCTATTTGGCGGATGTGTTTGTTGACGAGCAGTATCGAGGTAAAGGATTATCGAAATGGTTAATGCAATCCATTATGGCTCACCCCGATTTGCAGGGATTACGCAGAGTGGTGCTGGTAACCCGTGATGCGCAAGGCTTGTACTCGCAATTTGGCTTCGAACCGTTAAATGATGCAGACAAGTATATGCAGATTAGGGTTATAAATGCATATAAGAATTTACTGTAATTTTTTTCGGAAAAGAAACATTATAAGAACTGATTAATGAAGATTAGTGAGTTTGAATTTACTTCCGAATATTATTCTTAAAATTCATAAATAGTATAAGTTGCTATTTTTTAAATATTTATACTAATGGATAAGTTTTTCGTTAAATATTTACTATGTATAAAATTACCTAATTGTGGGTATTGTTTTCTCAATAAGGTTGGGATATATTTACCCAAAAAAGTATGTCCAGATTCCGTTTGCGTTTTATTTTTTTCCTGTTAATTATTTCTCTTATTCATTTAAAGGCATTTTCGCAGAACAACTTTCCGACAGGATTGGATTTTGATGACGTTTCTTATTCTAAAACTCCCCGGAAAGCTAAGTTAACTCGTGGTCTGGAGGTTGTGCCTTCTTCGGCATCCCTTAAAATCTATTCGCCTTACCCAGGTCATCAGGGTAGCTATGGAACCTGCGCGGCATGGGCATCGGCCTATTGTGCTAAAACAATTGTAGAAGCCATAAAAAACAACTGGACACAAAAGGAAGAAATCACCAGTCATGCCTTTTCTCCTGCCTTTTTATTTCGATTGTTGAAACCGGAAGATGATCAATGTAAAGGTGGTGCAAATCTTTCCAATGCTTTATTACTATTGAAAGAAAAAGGTACAGTGCCATATAGTGAGATTTCAGCAGACTGTGTCCCTGCTGTTACCGAAAGTCAATTAACAACTGCATTTCACACAAGAATAAATGACTATTTAACATTATTTGATGTGAATGCTACTGAGCAACAAAAAATTCAGGCTGTAAAAAAATCAATCACTGAAAAGAAGCCCGTAATAATCGGAATGCTTTGCCCTCCTTCGTTTCACTATGGAAGCGAAGTATGGAATCCAACAGAAGAGGTGGATTGGACTAAATATGGTGGCCATGCAATGTGTGTAGTAGGTTATGACGATGAAAAGTTTGGTGGCGCGGTAGAAGTTCAAAACAGCTGGGGTAAAACCTGGGCTAATGAAGGCTATATATGGATCAAATATCAAGACTTCGCTAAATACACCAAATATGCTTATGAATTGGTGGATTTGCCTGAGCCAAAGCCGGAGGTTGCTGATCTTTCCGGAAATATAAAATTTGTCTTGGCATCGGGCCAGGAAATGCCTGCAAATCTTCATATATCTACCCGGGGCTTAACCGTTGTGCCTGCAAAACCTGCAGCTGGGCCGTTAACGCTTTATCGCACTTCAGAATCATATATTTCTGGTACCCGTTTCAGAATTTTCATATCCAACAATGAGCCCGCATTTGTATACGCTTTCAGTACTGATCTAAGCAATGAAATAACCAAAATTTTTCCTTATGAGGATAATATTAGCGCAGCATTAACCGACAAACGCAATGACGTGGCCATCCCTGATGAAGATCATTTTATTGAATTTGACAATCGGCCTGGGACTGATTTTTTATGCGTTTTGTACAGTAGGGTAGAGTTGAATATTAATGATTTGATTCAGAAGATAGGCACTCAGCAAGGAAGTTTTAGTGAAAAAATCTTTAAAGTGATGGGAGATAAAATGGTGGATCCTAAAAATATACAATTTTCCAAGGAAAAGATAGCATTTCAGGGTTTTAGTAAAGGGAAAAGTGTTGTTGCCATGATGGTTGAATTGGAACATAAATAATTCTAAAAATTATTCAAGTAAAATGAAAAAGTTATTTCTCCTAATGCTTATTCTTTACACTTGTTCAACAAGTGTTCTTTATGCCCAATCTAAAAAGTTAAAAGATTTAGCATCTTATAAAAGTGCTTTAATATCCGCAAAACCCATGGAGAAAGCCGTAGTGGATAAAGATTTTATTCTGGCAGAGAAACTGTTTTTGCAATCGTTGGACATTTATCCTGTTTGGGCTATTGTTTACGATGACTTTATAAATGCTAAAGTGAACATTGGAGATATAAAAGGAGCAAACCTCTTGTGGGAAAAGGCTATTGCGATTTATAAAAAACACGATCAAATATTAGTATATAATCCTCCTTTATTTTCAACCTTTAATATTGCTAAAGGTTCGGATTATGATTACGTTCCCAGTTCTGAAAAGATAAAATCAATTTACTTGGACAGGGCCTACGCCAATGCCACTCATGGCGATATCAACCAAACAGTAAAGGATTATTTAACTGTAGAGAGCTCCATTGGCTTAAATACAGAGAATTATAACTTTTTGGCAGTTTATGCAACACAAGCCGGTGATTTTGAAACAGCAAGAAGAAGTGTTGATACTTTAAAAAAGGTTTACGCCAACGGTAAAAGAAAGTTAATGGATGCCCAGTTGCAGCCCGTTTATACTGAAGCATTTTTATTACTTGCTATGGGGGAGTACGCTAAAGCGCTTCCTTTGGCCGAGCGGCTAGATAATGAAGATAAGGGGCTCAATACAACCTGGAAAGGGTTTGCCCGAATGATGAAAGCCGAAGCATACGCAGGTTTAGGTGATTTGGAAAATGCTCAAAAAGCTCTTGAACATGCTTTGAAACATCCTGTATTTGGAAAAAATACCGTTAATGTTCAATACACTACTGGCCTTGTAGCTTTGTTAGCAAAGGATTATGTAAAAGCAGCGGATGCATTTACTAAAGAGATCAATCATAAAGGCGCTTGGGGAAAGCATAGATTTTATACTCGAAGAGCAGAAGCACACATCGGTCTGAAAGACTACATAAAGGCAAAAAGTGATTATGAAACAGCTTTGTTATATCATCCTAGCTATGAACCGGCCATATTAGGTTTGGCTAATTTGGAGGGACGTGCTATTGCAGTTCGTAAAACTGATAAAACTCCTCCTACTATAAAACTGACCGAACCTTCTAATGCTCGCGGTCTGAAAATCACTGCATCAAGTAATGATATGATGGTAAAAGGCGTTGCTAGCGATTTATCAGGCATAAAAAGTGTAAGCATTAATGGTCAACCGGTATTTTCAAAAGAGCAGGGAGATTTTTGGGGTAGTGTCTCCTTAAAAGATGGAATTAACAAGGTAACAGTGAAAGCCATTGATATTGCAGGCAATATTGCCGAACAGATTTTTGAAATTGAAAAGCAAAATACACCGGTTGCAGTTAATGATGAAATTTTGCCAGTTGCAACGGTTGAAGCAAAAAATTATGCTCTAATCATTGCTGCACAGAATTACGAAGATTCATCTATTCCTTCACTCGAAAATCCGGTTTCGGATGCCATAAAACTAAAACTAATCATTAAGAACAATTACAGTTTTGCCGATGATAACATTTATACGCTTTTTAATCCAGGGGTGAATGATTTTAAGAAAAAATTTGCCGAGATGCTGGAAGTTATCCGGCCGGATGATAACCTTATTATATTCTATGCAGGCCATGGCATTTGGGTAGAGAAGGAGAAAAAGGGATATTGGTTGCTTACCGATGCTAAACGAAATGATATTAACACATGGCTTTCCAATAAACTGGTGTTGGAGATGATCTCCAAAATCCCTTCACGTCACACGCTTTTAATTACAGATGCCTGTTTTTCGGGCTCTGTGTTCAAAACCCGAAGCATAGGAGCTGGTGCACCTGCTGCGATTCGGGAAATGAGCGAAAAGATCAGCCGTGTGGCGATCACTTCGGGCAATGACACCGAAGTGCCGGATCAATCTGTGTTTATGAAATACTTGGTTAAGGCACTTTCTGAAAATAAAGAAAAGTATTTAACAGCTCAGAAAATGTTCATTAATCAGATCATTGAAGCGGTGATGACTGAAACAAAAACTGAGCCTCGTTACGGTACCTTAGAAGCAGCCGGCCATGTGGGTGGGGATTATATTTTTATGAAGAAGTAAACTGCAAATTATGAGAAAAATACTACTTACTCTATTTTTTTTAATTTCCTTTTTGACTGTCTATTCACAGTCGATTCTCGCACCTTACGCAACTAATCAGGATTATAAATCCTATAATCAAGCTAAAAAACTCTGGAAAAATGGAGATTATGTTGAAGCTGAAAAGTTTTATAGAAAAGCTTATACAAATAGTGGTAATACTAGCTATTTAGCTGAATTAGGAAAAAAGAAATTTGAAATTGGAGATGCAAAGGGTGCCAATTCAGTTTATGATATTATCATTAAAGCTGAGAAAGAGAAATCTCAAATTTTTCGAACGACTTTGAATTTGTACTATTATGAAAAGATAGATAACAACTTTAAAAAAGGAGATCCGGAGGTTGGGCTAGCTTCGACTCTTGAGTTTATGGAATCGTTGGGCGATAAGATCGGACTATCAGAACGTAATCTTTTTCTACCTATATATACTTCGGCTGCTGAAACTGCCTTTGCCCTTGAAAATAAAGAAGCCCTCATAAAGCTTCATGATAAGGCTGCAAGTATAAAAAATGCTGATTACGGCGAGTTTTTAAGTTTCGTATATCTCAATCTGTTGAATAAGGACTATGAAAAGGTACTTAAAAGGGTTGAAGATGTACAAGTGAACGGCGGTTTTATGTCCTCAAAAACGGTTGCTAATAGTTTATTGCCAACTGTTTTTGCCCATATGGGAGAAAATGAGAAGGCGCTGGCAGCTATTGACAGGGCGAAAGGAAGTATTCTAATAGGAGAGGATTACTTTCATTATGTTTATGGATTAATAGCGCTTAATAAAAAAGATTATAAGGAAGCGATTGATCGTTTCTCTAAGGCCATAAAGGGTTATACGTTTATAGTTCGCATAGAGCCTGTAGGAAAATACAAGCATTATAGCAAAAGAGCCGAAGCCTATCTTGGCCTCGGTGATTTTATTCAAGCAAGAAAAGATTATGAGGCTGCATTGGTATACAACCCCGATTATGAACCTGCTTTAAATGGAATTGCAAAATTAGAAGGAAGAATGGTGCAGGATCGTAAAGCAGATAAAACACCTCCTGTTATTGCTGTTACTGAGCCTTCGGTAAATAGAGGGTTAAAGGTGACTGCTTCCGGAAATGATATCATGGTAAAAGGAACCGCTATGGATCCTTCAGGTTTAAAAGCGGTAACCATTAACGGGCAAGCAGTGTATTCACAGGAGGCTGGAAGTTTTTGGGGCAATGCTGCTTTAAAAGCTGGTGCATCCAAAATTGTGATTGCCGCGACTGATATGGCTGGCAATACAGCTGAGTTTACTTTTGATATCGAAAAACCAATAAATCCAGTTGCAGTTAATGACATTGTACCTATAGCAGAAAAAGAAGGCAGAAATTTCGCTGTTTTAATTGCTAGTCAAAATTATGACGACAGTTCAATTCCATCTTTGGAAAACCCTATTTCGGATGCGGTGAAATTGAAACTGATCCTTAAAAACAGTTATAATTTTACTGACGAGAATATCATCACTCTATTTAACCCTGAACGATCTGATTTTAAAAAACAGTTTTTGCACTTAACGGAGATGATTCAACCGGAAGATAACCTGATCATTTTTTATGCCGGCCACGGTATTTGGGTGGATAAAGAGAAGAAGGGGTATTGGTTGCTGACAGATGCCAAACGAAATGATGTAAACACATGGCTGCCGAACAAGGAGGTTTTAAATATGATTTCCGGACTCTCTTCCCGCCATACATTATTGATTACCGATGCATGTTTCTCGGGATCAGTATTCAAAACACGGAGTATTGGAGCCGATGCGCCTGCAGCAGTAAAGGAAATGAGTCAAAAGATCAGCCGTGTGGCCATTACTTCGGGCAATGATACAGAAGTGCCAGATGAATCGGTATTTATGAAATACCTGGTTAAAGCTTTGTCTGAAAATAAAGATAAATACCTCACTGCGCAGAAAATGTTCATCACTCAAATCATTGAAGCGGTGATGACCGAAACCAAAACAGAACCTCGTTATGGAACGCTTGAAGCAGCCGGCCATGTTGGTGGAGATTTTATTTTTATGAAGAGGTAAACTGTAATAATTATGAGAAAAATACTGCTTACTCTATTACTTTTAATTTCAGTTTCGATTGTCTATTCACAGTCGATTCTCTCACCTTACTCAACTAATCAGGATTATAAATCATATAGTCAAGCCCAAAAACTCTGGAAAAATGGAGATTATGTTGAAGCTGAAAAGTTTTATAAAAAAGCTTATACCAATAGTGGGAATGTTTCGTACTTATGGACATTAGCAAAAAATAAATTCGAAATCGGTGATGTAAAGGGTGGCAATTCGGTTTATGACATCATCATTAAAGATAAAACTGAATACGTAAAGGGGAAGCCTCAAATTTTCCGAACGAATCATTTAAATCCGTTTTATTTTGAAAAGATAGATAACAACTTTAAAAAAGGTGATCCGGAGGTGGGTTTGGCCTCGTCTCTTGAGTTTGTTGAAACAATGGGGGATAGGATTGGATTTACTGAAAGTAATTTCTTTGTAGTTGTATATACCTCGGCAACTGAGACTGCCTTTGCTCTGGATAATAAAGAAGCCCTCAAAAAATTGCATGAGAAAGCTGCAAGTGTAAAAAATGGCGAATACGGTGAATTTTTAAGTTTTGTATATCTCAATATATTGAATAAAGATTACGAAAAGGTTCTCAAAAGAATTGAAGACGTACAAACGAATGGTGGCGGTTTTACGAACTCTAAATTAGTTGCCAGAAGCTTATTGCCAACTCTTTATGCTCATATGGGAGAAAATGAGAAGGCTTTGGCTGCCATAGACAGAGCGAAAGAAAGTATACTATTAGGAGAAGATTACTTTCACTATGTTTATGGGTTAATCGCGCTCAATAAAAAAGATTATAAGGAAGCGATTGATCGATTCACAAAGGCGATAAAAGGTCGCATGTTTTTAGTTCACAGGATAGAGCCTGCAGGAAAATTTAAACATTATACTAAAAGAGCAGAAGCTTATGAAGGGCTTGGTGATTTGATACAAGCAAGAAAGGACTATGAAGCTGCATTAACGTATAATCCGGATTACGAACCGGCTTTAAATGGAATTGCAAAATTAGAAGGAAGGATGGTGCAAGATCGTAAAGCAGATAAAAATCCTCCTGTAATTACAGTGACTGAACCTTCTGTAAACCGAGGATTAAAAGTGACCGCTTCCGGAAATGATATCATGGTAAAGGGTACCGCTATAGATCCTTCGGGTTTAAAAGCGGTAACCATTAACGGACAAGCTGCATATTCACAAGAAGCTGGAAATTTTTGGGGGAATGTTGCTTTAAAAGAAGGATCATCCAAAATCGTGATTGCTGCAACGGATATGGCCGGCAATACAGCAGAGTATACTTTTGATATCGAAAAGCCAATATCTCCGGTAGCGGTTAATGACATTGTCCCCGTAAAAGAAAAAGAAGGAAGAAATTTCGCGGTTTTAATTGCCAGTCAAAATTATGACGACAGTTCAATTCCATCTTTGGAAAACCCTATTGCTGATGCTGTAAAATTGAAATTGATCCTCAAAAACAGTTATAATTTTATTGACGAGAATATCATCACCCTGTTTAATCCGGGCCGAGCTGACTTTAAGAAACAGTTTTTACTGCTATCTGAAATCATTCAGCCTGAAGACAATTTGATCATTTTCTATGCCGGTCACGGTATTTGGGTGGATAAAGAAAAGAAAGGATATTGGTTATTGACGGACGCACAGCGAAGTGATGTAAATACGTGGCTACCTAACAAGGAGGTTTTAAATATGATTGCCGGCCTTCCCTCACGCCATACATTGTTGATTACCGATGCATGTTTTTCTGGCTCAGTATTCAAAACACGGAGCATTGGAGCCGATGCACCTGCAGCTGTAAGGGAAATGAGCCAAAGGATTAGCCGTGTTGCCATTACTTCGGGTAATGATACGGAAGTGCCTGATCAATCAGTATTCATGAAATACCTGGTTAAAGCCTTGTCTGAAAATAAAGATAAATACCTCACCGCGCAGAAAATGTTCATTACTCAAATTATTGAAGCAGTCATGACCGAAACGAAAACCGAACCTCGTTATGGCACTTTAGAGGCAGCCGGACATGTGGGCGGAGATTTTATTTTTACAAAGAAGTAAACTGCAATAATTATGAGAAAAATACTACTAACTCTAATACTTTCAATATCTGTTTCGATTGTCTATTCACAGTCGATTTTCTCAAATCCTGGTTTTGATACCCAAACCTATAATCAAGCTGAAAAACTTTGGAAAAATGGAGATTATGTTGAAGCTGAAAAGCATTATAGAAAGGCTTATTCAAATACCGGAAACGTGTCGTATTTATGGACATTAGCAAAAAAGAAATTCGAAATCGGTGATGTAAAGGGGGCCAATTCGGTTTATGATATCCTCATTAAAGATCAAACTGAATACGTTAAAGGGAAACCCCAATTTTCCAGAACGACTTTAAATCTATACTATTATGAGAAAATAGATAACAACTTTAAAAAGGGTAATCCGGAGGTCGGATTATCAACTGCTTTGGAGTTTGTTGAGTCTATGGGTGAAAAGGTTACGGAATCTGAACGAACATACTTTCAGAGTATTTATTATAATGCTTGTGAGACAGCATTTGCCCTTGATGATGAAAAAGCTCTGGTAAAATTACATGAGAAAGCTTCGGGAGTAAAAAACGGAGAATATGGTGAGTTCTTAAGCTTTGTTTATTTGAACTTGGTTCGAAAAGACTATACAAAGGCACTTGAAAAAATCGAGAACGTTTTAGAAAAAGGTGGTGGGTTTATGTTCTCTAAAATGGTGGCAAAAAGTTTATTGCCAGTTGTTTATACTCAAATGGGAGAAAATGAAAAAGCGCTGGAAGCAATAAAACAATCAACGTCAAGTGTTTTAGTTGGTGAGGACTACTATAATTATCATTATGGGTTAATTGCCTTAAATCAAAAAAAATACCAAGAAGCGATCGATCGGTTTAACAAAGCTATTAAAGGTTATATGGTTCTGTATTTAAGAGTCGAACCAGTGGGGAAATATAAGCACTATACTAAAAGAGCAGAAGCTTATGAAGGGCTTGGTGATTTAATCCAGGCAAGAAAGGACTATGAAGCTGCATTAACGTATAATCCGGATTACGAGCCTGCTTTAAATGGAATTGCAAAATTAGAAGGAAGGATGGTGCAAGATCGTAAAGCAGATAAAAATCCTCCCGTAATTACAGTGACTGAACCTTCTGTAAACCGAGGATTAAAAGTGACTGCTTCCGGAAATGATATCATGGTAAAGGGTACCGCTATAGATCCTTCGGGTTTAAAAGCGGTAACCATTAACGGACAAGCTGCGTATTCACAGGAAGCTGGAAATTTTTGGGGGAATGTTGCTTTAAAAGAAGGATCTTCCAAAATCGTGATTGCTGCAACGGATATGGCCGGCAATACAGCTGATTATACTTTTGATATTGAAAAGCCAATAACTCCGGTAGCGGTTAATGATATTGTCCCTGTAAAAGAAAAAGAAGGAAGAAATTTCGCGGTTTTAATTGCCAGTCAAAATTATGACGACAGTTCAATTCCATCTTTGGAAAACCCTATTGCTGATGCTGTAAAATTGAAATTGATCCTCAAAAACAGTTATAATTTTATTGACGAGAATATCATCACCCTGTTTAATCCGGGCCGCTCTGACTTTAAGAAACAGTTTTTACTGCTATCTGAGATCATTCAGCCTGAAGACAACCTGATCATTTTCTATGCCGGTCATGGTATTTGGGTAGATAAAGAAAAGAAAGGATATTGGTTGTTGACAGACGCCACTCGAAATGATGTAAATACGTGGCTACCTAACAAGGAGGTTTTAAATATGATTGCCGGACTTCCTTCACGCCATACATTGTTGATTACCGATGCATGTTTCTCTGGTTCAGTATTCAAAACACGGAGCATTGGAGCCGATGCACCAGCAGCTGTGCGGGAAATGAGCCAAAGGATCAGTCGTGTTGCCATTACCTCGGGTAATGATACGGAGGTGCCTGATCAATCAGTATTCATGAAATACCTGGTTAAAGCCTTGTCTGAAAATAAAGATAAATACCTCACCGCGCAGAAAATGTTCATCACTCAAATTATTGAAGCGGTCATGACCGAAACGAAAACAGAACCTCGTTATGGAACGCTTGAAGCTGCCGGACATGTGGGTGGAGATTTTATTTTTACGAAGAAATGAGAAATTGGATAAAATGGCTGATTAGTTTTGGGCATGCAATTGTCTTGCTTGTACTTACTGCTTTTTGGCTAAATACAGACTTTAGTTATGGCGATGAGCAATTACTTGTAAAATGGTCATCTATTCTTAAACGAGTGGTCTTCAATATAGATGAAGACCCTCCTAAAGAAGATTATTTATTTATCAATTTGGCTTATGAAAAGGCATTAATTCCAAGAGAAGAAGGACTGGGGAATGAAGTAATTACTGACAGGGTAAAGCTTGCACAGTTTTTTGAAATTCTTAAACGGAATCAGAAGTCGGTTAAATTTACAGTCTGTGATGTATTTCTTAAAGGAAAATCAGAAAGTGATAGCTTGCTTCAAAGTAGTATTTCTGGAATCAAGAATATTGTTTTTCCAACGCATCACGGCGAGGATGGAAAGCCTGAAGAACTTGATTTGAATGTTCCTCATGCTATTGCTGATTATAGAATGGCAAGCGGAGGATTCCTGAAATTCAAGCTTTTTCAGGACGATAATCTTTCCACCATTCCGGTTTATTTATATGAAAAAACCAAAGGCCGTAAAATTGATCATCAAAACGGACTCTATTTCGACAACGGAAAATTGAGTTTAAATTCTACTATAATTGATTATCAAATACGCAGTCATGAACTATTTGAGCAAGGTGAATATCCGGTGGTTAACCTTTCAGAACTTCTTATGCTTCCGGAAGATGTAATTGTGAATGAATTTTTAAAGAACCGAATTGTATTGATTGGAGATTTTAACAATGATGTACATGAAACAATTTTTGGTTCTACACCGGGCACGCTCATACTTCTCAATGTTTATTTGACACTTAAGGCGGGATATCACTTTGTAACTTACTGGTGGGTTGTTTTTATGCTTATGGCATATACCATTTTCTCAAGATTAATGCTTTTTCCCGAAAATGATTCAGAAAAAATCAAAAAAATAAACTGGATCGGCCCACTTTTAGGAAGCGCAACTTATCTTTCTGTTCTTTCTGTAGCCTCTTATTTAATGTTTAATATTCATCTTCAAGTCTTGATATTAACTTTATATATTACTCTTCTCCGATACATCATTCGACTTAATCAAGTTGAGTGGAGTAAGGATCAGTTAAAAGAATGGGCATTAGCTCTACGTGAAACTTATTTTAATTTTAAATAATGATGGGAAACTTACTTGCAATTTTATTATGGATTTTAATGGCTTTTTTGCCAGCTGAAAAATATTATGTCACGTTTATAAAGGGGACTGTTCTTTTAGAGCGCACAAAAAAACAGGTTAAAATTGGAGATGCGCTAGAACCAGAAGATAAGCTTGTGTTTAGTGATAAAAACGCAAAGATTTCTTGCATAAGCCCATCAAAAGGTAGATTTGATATTAGTGCTCTATCTGCTAAGGCAGGCAGCAAAGGAGAGTTATTAGCTGTTTTACGCTCAAGCCTTATTCCAGCCACCGGAACCTATCATTTAAGTACACGCTCTTTATCCGATCAGAATGTGGATCCGGAAGCCTATTTTAAAACCGGTACTGATGATCGTTTTTTAATTGTCGAAAACGAGTGGATTCCTGTAAATGATATATACTCAACTAAGGGTGGGAATTTTTTCTTTCTTCAATATACAATCAATGGAAAAACTGTATTGAAGAAATTACCAAAACAAGAGAATGCTATTGCTTTTAACAAGAGTCTTTTTGTTGATGAAAGTGGGGGTATATTAAATTCCGATAATTACGTTAACACTATGCTTTGTTTTCAAGAGAGCACCAACGGAGTCCCTAAGTCAAAAACTGTAGCAAAGTTTATCCCTGTTATAGTTGATAAAGCTGAAATACTCGCTGAATTAGCAGTGCTTCGTAATAATTTACAAAACCTTTATCCTAATAATGAAAAAGCAGTAAAGACGGAGCTATATGCTCATCTTGCTGCAAATTATGGTACAATAAATCAAAATTTATTTGAAGATTTGATGCACAGTAAATAATTATTCTGCCTTTGGATTGAAACCAATAAATGATGCAGATTAGGGTGGAGAATGCATATAAAAATTTGCAATAGCAACAAAAGGATTTGAATTACAAATCCTTTTGTCTTTTATAGCGTGCCAGGCATGTGTATCGGGAGGAAGGCTAAAAATTGCCGAAGCCCTTATAATAACAAGCTATGCACTTTTTATAATAGGGGTACCTAGCACTGAAGTTGCCAGAAAATATAAAACAATACAGATTATTATGATTAATTCTTTATATTTTATTTTATTACTTATTGGTAATTAGTGTAAATTTAACACTTATCTATAAAATAAATATCAATGAAAAAAAACATCTTTTTAACCTTTTTTGTGCTTATTAGTTTTGCATCCCTGGGTCAGCAAAAATCTGTTATTACAGGGAAAATTACCAACCCACAAGCTGGGATTTCTGAAATAAAATTCAAATACCTTTATGATTTTCGAAATTTTCGGAAGAATGCGGATGCGAAAATTTACAAAGTAGATGAGAAAGGAAATTTTAAAATTGAAGAAAACCTTTCCGAACTAGTATTTGTGCAATTTGAATATGGAGATTGGGGTAATACTTTACTGTTAGAGCCAGGCGCTAATGCAACAATGTCATTTGATTCAAAATCTAAAGATAAGGACAAATTATACAAAATTAATGGTAGAGGAGCAGTAGGTTGCCAATTTTTAGAAGCTATTTTTTATTCTGATACTACCATAAGTAAATCCAAAGATTTTAGTAAAGCTTTTACAAAAATCGACGAATTGGGAAAACAAGCCCAGGAAGGATTAAATACTAAGTATTCAAAAGTGCTTTCTTCTGCCGCCATTACTCATTTGAAAGAAGAGCTTTATTATTTTACTTATCTCACCAAGTTGCAATTAATAACAAAAGACAGGGAAAATATTAACCAGATTTATAGCGGAAAGGCTCCAGAATATGTTGTTGAGTTCATTAAGGACCTTCCCTTTAAAGATGCCAAACTTAATAACTTTGGATTTTACCTTCTTTATAACAATGGATTACATTTGAGATTTGCATTGGAGCAAGAAGATTATAATGTTAGGCAGTATAATGTTATTAATAAAGTGCTTCCACCTGTATTAGCAGAAAAGGAATCTGTTAGTGTAATTAATCGACTAATTGAAAATGGAGATTTCCTAATTGCTGACAAACTTATCAAGGATTTAAGTCAACGATTCCCAGCATCTGATAATCAAAAATCATTTGATGAAAAAATTGCCGAAACAAAAAAATTGTTGTTCAACCTTGCTCCCGGCAAAAATGCACCAGCATTTATTTTGAAAAACTTGAATGGCAAGGAAGTTTCATTAAGCGATTTTAAAGATAAAGTTATATACCTTGATTTTTGGGCAAGCTGGTGTGGGCCATGCAGAGGGGAAATGCCTTATGCTAAAAGAATCAAAGAAAAATATAAGGACAATAAGGATGTTGTATTTCTTTATGTTTCTATAGATGAAAAGGAAGATGCTTGGAAAAAAGGTATTGAGGAAAATAAGATTGAGGGCGTTCATTTAATTAGCAATGGATTTTTCAGTGATGTTCCTAAGAAATACATGGTGAATGGTATACCCCGGTACTATTTGATTGGAAAAGGCGGAGAGATTATCTCAAATGAAGCACCTCGCCCAAGCTCTGAAGAGCAGTTGACGACGATGATAGATAAAGCCCTTAAGAATTAAATTTTTGGTAGATTTTTATTTGAGGCGTCCTAAAATAAGTTGATAGTTTTTCAACACTAAAAACAGTCCTTGTTAATTATTGGCAAGGACTGTTTGTTTATGCACCTTTTCCAGAGTCTGAGCTCCGCTCGAGCAGGAGGTGGGTGAGTTGTGAATTTGTAAGGTTTAGTATAATATGCCGGTTGGAGGCCTGAATTAATTTATAGTTTGACGCCTCACTGAGATGAGACTTCAAACTAGTAGTGGAATGAATGTTATAAATGCTTTGAAATTTGTTCAAACAATAATTCTTTTTGGCTAGGTCGATAGGCTTTTTTTTCGGCAATATTCCCTTGTTTATCTATAATTATATAAGTGGGTACACTGTAACCATTGCCATCCCAAATAAGCTTATTGATATCATTTTGTAACTCTTTATTCGCTCTAACATGAGTGCCCTCTAACTCATAGTATTTAATCATTTCTTTCCATCGCGTATCGTATTTGTCTTCATCAATGGAAATATACAGCATGGTAACATCCTTTTCATTCAGGAATTTCTTCAATTCTTTAGTGTATTGGAATTCAGCTTTGCATGGTCCACACCATGTGGCCCAGGTGTCAATTAAAATAGTTTTGCCTTTAAATTGATCAGTAAGCTCTTTTAGTGTGTTTATTTGGCTATACTTTGATCCAATTTTCTCGCCGCTTGCATATTTGGCTTTTGCTTTGATTTGAAAAGCAATAACATCCTCTATTAATGGTTGAATTAAAGGAGCGTATTTGCTGTAGGGGAATTGTCTTTTGAAATCGTTAAATAATTCAATTAATGCCGATTGGTAAAGTTTGCTATTGGCATCTGAATAAATTATATTGGCTAGAGCATACTCTGCAGCGTGGTCTTTAAATTCAGAATTAATAGTGTTTCCGATTCTTTTTAAATCGTCATTTTCACGTTCACTAGGCGGGTTCTGACCTGATTTTTTAATTAGATAATGCTTATATTTTACCAGATAGGTATAATAATAATCAAACACCCAAAGCATTTGAGTGGCGCTAAAGCTGTTTGGTGGGTATAGTTGATAGGTTTTGTGCCACAAAGCTTCAAAATCAGAAGGTAAGGAACTTTGATAAAGCTTATGGTTTTTAGGTAATTCCTGTTTTCTAAATTGATGTACTATTGCATAAGCGGTAATCCCAGCAAAGTAATAATTAGTTGATATTTTTAAATAGTTAAAAAAAGTGGTATCTATTTGAAATTGATTAAATAGTTTTTCTTCCTCAGCAAAGGTGCTTAAACGTCTGCGATTGATTTTTTCTTCCACATCAACAGCAGCGCTATCAGTCAAGTATTGATAGCCTTCATACATTATGGGAGATACGTACCTTCCTTTAGGCAAGAAGTTCTCTGTTAAAAAATGTTGTCCGGTGGCGTTACTGCCTTCGAATTGCCAAGGATTGGTTTTATTAGCGGTATCCAAACTTATTTTTATTGAGTTGCCTTTTTGTACATACAAGAAGGCTTTTTTGTCCAATACCTTTATTGTTATCGGGCCGGTTTCATCTTCTTTAAGTGGAATTGATAAGGTTCCCGAATTTGAGATTTTTGCATGTCTTTCGTTGCCCGCAAAATAATTATGATTAATAGGTATGCTTATAGTTACATCATCGTTTTTAGCATTTCTGACATTCAATTCAATTGTTGCGATTTGCGCATGTGCTACTGTATACGCACAGGTAAACAATATAAAACTCAGTAGGAGTTGTCTCATAAAAAATATTAGGTTATAAATAAATGTATCCTGTAAATTGTAAGTATCAGAAAATAAAGATGTTTGGTATTTATTGAAGCGCTAATTTTTTCCTCTATCTATAAGAAATTTTCGTTATTTATTCATACGATTGAGATTAGATGTTAAAAAATGTTTTCCTTTTGAAATTGATGTGGAATGAATATAATTAACCACAGGTTAAATGCAAAATTATTTAAGTAATAATTAATAATAATTAGTTAAAATACAGATTTATGACTTCAACTCTTTGTCCGGCCTAAGAAACAATTACTCGCACAGGTTTGTTGGTAATGAAAGTCAGTCCTTATCCCTGAAATCTGGATAAACACTAAAAACGAGGATTATGGAAGCGATTCAAAAATTAGAACTGATGGATAAAATCCTTCGGGAAATGGAGGATTTGAAAAATAGTGAGGCGGCCGTGGTTCAAAAAATTGCGAAGATGGATATCGATAATATGACTTTGAGCGACAAAGAGCTTGACGACAAGTTAATCGATGTGCATACAGAAGCCGCAAACTTGGTTGATCATATAACGGAAGTTCAAATCGAGTTCGAAATGAAACGAAACAGGTTTGAAATTGAATATCATCCTACAACTCCTAAGTCGGAAGGCAAATAAGAAGGAACGGATAACATATGGGCGAGCGGTTGATGCCCGCTAACTGAAACAGGTTTTCAACAACCTCTTAACAATTCCGGCTTTTCATTACCTTTGAAATTCCTTTATTTTAGATATTGTTAATTTTCAATAGGTTGATAGTCTAGGTTTTAGGCTTTTAATTATTGATCAAGGACTCTCAAAGAAATGCCTGAATTCAGTCACCTGCACGTACATACTCAGTTTTCCCTGCTCGATGGAGCTGCGGATATCTCCAAGCTTTTTAAAAAGGCGGCCAATGACGGCATGCGCGCTCTTGCCATTACCGACCATGGTAACATGTTCGGCGTGTTCAAGTTCGTTGCCGAAGCCGGTAAGCATGATAACAAGGTAAAACCGATTGTTGGTTGTGAGTTCTATGTAGTGGCCGATCGTCATGAAAAGAAGTTTTCCAAAGAGAAAAAAGATAAGCGCTATCACCAGTTGTTCCTTGCCAAAAACGCCAATGGCTATAAGAATCTTACCAAGCTTTGTTCGTATGGATACATGGAGGGGTTATACAGTAAGTGGCCTCGTATTGATAAGGAATTGATTTTAAAATATCATGAAGACCTTATTGCTACTACCTGTTGTATTGGGGCTTCGGTTCCGCAGGCCATTTTAAATGAGGGCGAAGAAGCAGCAGAAAAGGAATTTAAATGGTGGTTGGATATTTTCGGTGAAGATTATTATATCGAACTGCAGCGCCATAATCTGCCCGAACAAGTAAAAGTGAACGAAGTGCTTCTTCGCTTTGCTAAAAAATACAATGTAAAGGTGATTGCATCCAATGATTCGCACTATGTGGATCAGGCAGATGCCAATGCCCATGATATTTTGCTGTGTATTAACACCGGTGATATTCAGTCGACTCCAATTGCAACGGATGAGGAAGGTGGTAAAGGTTATCGTTTTGGTTTCCCTAACGACCAGTTCTTCTTCAAAACTCAGGCAGAGATGAATGCCTTGTTTCATGACATTCCGGAAGCAATTGATAATACCAATGAGATTGTCGATAAGGTTGACCTGCTGAAACTAAAGCAAGACATTTTGCTTCCGAACTTCCCAATTCCACCGGGCTTTGTCGATCAGATGCAATATCTGGAGCATATTACCTGGGAAGGAGCAAGGGCACGGTATGGAGATGACCTGACACCGGATAAGGAAGAACGTATCAATTTTGAGCTGCATACCATTCGTACAATGGGATTTGCCGGTTACTTCCTTATCGTATCCGATTTCATTAAGGCCGGACGCGATATGGGCGTATTCATTGGTCCGGGCCGTGGTTCAGCTGCGGGTTCAGCCGTGGCTTATTGTATCGGTATCACCAATATTGACCCGATTAAATACAATCTCCTGTTTGAGCGTTTCCTGAATCCCGATCGTAAGTCAATGCCCGATATTGATACGGACTTCGACGACGAGGGCCGTCAGCGCGTGATTGATTATGTGGTTGATAAATATGGCAAGACACAGGTAGCACAAATCATTACCTACGGCTCCATGGCCGCCAAGATGAGTATCAAAGACGTGGCTCGTGCCTTGGATTTACCTTTGCCCGATTCGAATGCCATGGCCAAACTCGTACCTGATAAGCCTGGTATTTCTTTGGATAGGGTGATGAACGCCCCTATCGATGGGGATAAATCACTGAAAGATAAAGAGGGACTTGGTCCTGAAGATATAGAGAACGTGAAGCAGCTTCGCGAAATTCGTGAAGGATCTGATCTTCGTTCTAAAGTAATTAAGGAAGCCCTGATTTTGGAGGGTTCTATCCGCGGAACAGGTATCCACGCAGCGGGTATCATCATTGCCCCAGAAGATTTAACGAATATCGTTCCCGTAGCAGTAGCCAAAGATTCTGATCTGTTGGTTACGCAGTACGAGGGAAAGGTAATTGAAGATGCCGGCGTAATCAAGATGGACTTTTTGGGTTTGAAGACCCTTACCATTATCCGTGATGCGTTGCGTATGATCAAGGAAAATCATGGAGTAGAATTCGATATTGATTATATCCCGTTGGATGATCAGAAGACCTTTGAGCTTTACCAACGTGGCGAAACCAATGGTACGTTCCAGTTTGAGAGTCCGGGTATGCAGAAATACCTGAAAGATCTGGTGCCCGATAAGTTCGAAGACTTGATTGCCATGAACGCCCTGTATCGTCCGGGACCGATCGAGTACATTCCCGACTTTATTGAGCGTAAACATGGACGTAAAGCGGTAGAATATGACTTGGCCGACATGGAGGAATACCTCTTCGATACCTATGGGATTACCGTTTATCAGGAGCAGGTGATGTTGCTTTCGCAGAAACTTGCCAACTTTACCAAAGGTGATGCCGACGTGCTGCGTAAAGCGATGGGTAAAAAAGACCGTAAAACGTTGGATAAACTGAAACCGCAGTTTATTGATAATGCCAAAGAAAAAGGGCATGATGCCAAAGTGTTAGAAAAAGTTTGGACTGACTGGGAGGCCTTTGCATCTTACGCGTTCAATAAATCGCACTCCACCTGCTATGCATTCGTTGCCTATCAAACTGCTTACTTAAAAGCGCATTATCCGGCTGAATATATGGCTTCGGTATTAACTCATACCAAAGGACAGATTGATAAGATCACTTTCTTCATGGAAGAGTGTAAACGTATCGGTGTGCCAGTTTTGGGTCCTGATGTGAATGAAAGTGCGCTTCACTTTACTGCAACTAAGAAAGGGCAGATTCGTTTCGGTTTGTCGGGTATTAAAGGTTTGGGTGAAGCGGCCATTGAGAGTTTGGTGACCGAACGTAAAGAGAATGGTCCTTATGAATCGGTTTATGATTTTGCCAGAAGAGTGAATTTACGTGCGGTTAATAAGAAATCATGGGAGAATTTAGTGTATTCAGGAGCTTTCGATTGCTATGGAGAGTACCATCGTGCACAATACTTTGGTGTAAACATTTCGGATCGATTAAATGGTATTGAACGCCTGGTGAAATACGGAAACGATTTCGTTGCCAACCAAAACAGCGCTCAGAACTCATTGTTTGGAGGGACGGCGGATGCCCATGTGCCGGAACCACCACTTCCGGATTCGGAAGAGTGGAGTTTGTTGCAGAAGTTGAGTTTCGAGAAAGAGGTTGTTGGAATGTACATTTCCGGCCATCCTTTGGATGATTATAAGCTGGAAATTGAGAATTTCTGTAATTCTCAGATAATTGATTTAGCAACTCCAAAACCAGGAACATTGGTAGTGGCAGGTATTATTACTTCGGCTGAAGAGCGTTTAACCAAACATGGAAAACCATTTGGCGGATTCACTTTCGAAGATTATTCGGGTAGTCATCGGATGATTATGTTTTCAGAGGATTATCTAAAAAATAAACACTTCTTCCAGTCGGGACTATTGGTATTTGTTCGAGGCTCGTTTAAACCTCGTTTCGGTCAGGCTGATAATTTAGAGTTCAAGGTGGAAAGCATACAATTACTGTCGGAAATACGGGAGAAAATGGCAAAGAATGTTACTCTATCGTTTCCACTGCATGAACTTACGTTAGAATTTATTGATAATCTGGAAGCATTATGTAAAGCTAATCCGGGTAATTGTAAACTAAAGTTGAATGTGATTGATGCACTTGAACGGATTGTGTTAGATCTTCCTTCAAAATCGATAAAAGTAGATCCAAATAACAATTTCATGAGTGAGATTGGAAAGTTTAAGAATGTAAACTTTAGTTTGAATTAGTCTTTTGAATTTTAAAAATAATGGCCTCAGTATTAAAATATTGAGGCTTTTTTGATGTTTACATCTTTTTTGTTACTAAATCTTTACTTTGAATTAATTACTTAAATGAATATTTGATAATTAATTATTAAATAACGTAATCAAAAATGAAACATCTATTTGCTATTGTTGTCCTAGTTGCAACATCTATTGCGGCTAATGCACAAATTAATAAAGGGAATCAATCGATTGGGCTTAGTTTTAGTTCTAGGAATAGTAATTACACTGTAAGTGGAGTTAATGTATACACGAGTGATCAAAGTAATTTTTCAGTTAACATTGACTATGCTTATTTTATAAAAGATAAGGTTTCATTGGGACTATTTGCAGGTTTTGGTAAGAATGATGCTAGGTACGATAATTCAAGTAATGGCACCGATCAAAATAGTAAGAATTATACCGCAGGTGTCTTTGGTAAGCAATACTTTATGTTCGGAAATAAATTTGGTGCATTTGGGGCCGCAAACTTATCAACAACGATTGCTAAAAGTCATAATTACGATGCTAATGCATCACTGCTCCTAAGTAATTATAAATATTTTAATGTTGGTCTTGGTTTGCAAGGTGGTATAGCATTCTTTCCATTTAAACGATTAAGCTGTGAGGCCGGAATTGGGGCTGTAAATATAGGATATTCAAAAAATAAATCTTTTAATTCAAATGATGAGTTAGATTCTGACAGTTCAGTTTCTTTATTTGATTTCTCTTTTGCAAAATCACTTGATAATATAATGTTTACCCTTCGATACCACTTTGGTTTCAAGAAGTAATTATGTTAATTAAATTTCTTCAGTTATTGCTTAAAGTTTAAAACGTAAACTTTAGTTTGAACTAGCTACTGCAGAAGGAATGCTTAATTACTCCCGTATTTATTCAACAATAACAACTAATACAACATCAAAGAGTAATGTATTTGCAGCCAAAATAGCTGGAAATCTGGTTTTTTTCCAACAAGCCGCTTTAAGATTCGTTTGAATTTATTTGATGTAGGTTATTCTTATATAAAGCCGGTAGAGTACAAGATCTCTCAAGCAACTGAAATTGTTAATGGTAACCTATCTTCTTATGGTAGAGGATTTAATTCTAATTTCCTGGATAAATTCAGTATTGGTGTTGGTTTTCATTTTGGTGGGGTAAAGAAATAATTAACAAATTGATTAATTTATCGAAGGCTGTCTCATAAAGGGGTAGCCTTTATTTTTGGTATTTTAACCCGGGAGAATGTTATTAGATTGAATGTATTGTTGTAATATTTACAATACTTGCTAAATCGTTTTAGTAAAATTGTATTTTTAGCGTAAAATCTATAATGGTTTACGAATAATTGTAATGAACTTAATGGTACAACATAATTATTCGTCCAAACCTTTTACAAGCATAAACATGAAGAAAAGATTAGGCTTATTAATTGTAGTTTTACTCTCCATTACTCCCAGGTTAACAGCTCAAAATAGGTACGAACTGAATTCGGGTTGGGTTTGCGCACCAAAGACTTTAGTTAAGGATGCCGGGACGGTTATTTCATCGCTTCCATATTCCTTACAATCATGGAAACCTGCAGTTGTTCCAGGTACCGTTTTAACCACAATGCTGGCAAACAAAGAAATCCCAGATCCTTTTTGGGGGATGAATAATAAGAAGATACCTGATATTTATCAAACTGGAAGAGATTATTACACATATTGGTTCGCTAAAGATTTCAAGGAAATTATTCCATCAGGAAATAGTCAAGTATGGCTTACATTTAGAGGTATTAACTACAGCTGTGATATTTTCTTAAATGGGAAAAAAGTAAATGCTTCACCTTTTGCGGGAATGTTCCTCAGAAAGTCCTTTAATATTACTTCTCTCTTATCAAAATCCGGAAATAACCGTTTGGTGGTAATTGTGTATCCTCCTGATCCAGTAGGTAATCCCAATGGTGGACAGGGTGGGGATGGGACCATAGCCCGAAATGTATCTCATCAATATGTTGCCGGCTGGGACTGGATACAACCTATACGCGATCGAAATACAGGTATTTGGGATAAGGTTTATATCGAACAAACTGGAGCTGTTAATGTCAATGATCCGCATGTGGTAACATTGGTTCCTGGAAAAAGAAAAACCACCGGGAGGCAGGCTCCTGCACAGCTTAAAGTATCGGCTGATTTACACAATGCCACTAATAAAGCAATACAGGGTGTTTTACGCTATAATTTTGACGGTAAGACTATATCTAAAGCAGTATTACTAAAGGCCAATTCTGTTTTAACGGTAAATTTACCAGTGCTGACAATCAATACTCCTCGTTTATGGTGGCCAGCAGGTTATGGAGATCAACCTCTTTACAAAATTAACCTTGAATTTGTGGAAAATGGAACTGTTGTTACAGATGCAGAAACTGTTTCGTTTGGGATTAGGGAAATACAGACTGAATGGAATGAAAGAACTAGAAGTAAGCAGGTATTGGTTAATGGACAGAAGATATTTATTAAAGGTGGAAACTGGATTATATCTGACGCAATGCTGAGATTTTCTAAAGAACGGTATGATGCTGAAGTGCGTTTTCACAGAGACATGAATTTAAACCTGATCAGGATATGGGGAGGAGCACTGGTGGAACGACCGGAGTTCTACGAAGCTTGTGATAAATACGGGTTGCTGGTATTTCAGGATTTCTGGATTTCAGGAGATTGTAACGGAAGATGGATAGACCCTATGAAATTGGAGGATCAGTGGACACGAAGGAAATATCCGGACGATCATAAGTTGTTTCTTGAGTCAGCTGCTGATATGATTAAAATGGTGCGCAATCATCCATCGCTTGCCATGTGGTGTGGAGGAAATGAAATGACTCCACCCGAAGATATCTTAGTTGCGTTAAGGGACTCTATTTTGCCGGCTTTGGATGGTACCCGATGGTTTGTTGAATATTCCAATGCCGATGAGATGTCGTACAATTCAATAGGCGGAAATGGCGATGGCCCGTATGGAATTCAAAAGATCAGTACTTTTTGGGAGCAGCAAACTTATCCTTTCAATAGTGAAGTTGGGTCAGTGGGAATAGGTGATTACGAATCTCTTGAACGATTTATTCCCAAGGAAAATATGATTGTGCCTTTTTTACAGCCAGGAATGAAACCAGCTGAATTGACAGATTCTGTATGGACTTATCATAAATATTCAGGGGTGGGGTACGGCCAATTTATAGAGCCCTATGGTAAGCCGAAAGACATTGAAGATTTTGCCCTAAAAGCACAACTGGTAAATTATGATCAGTATAGGGGGTTAATTGAAGGCTTTAGTTCAAAGATGTGGGATTGGTATACCGGAGTTATTATTTGGAAAACCCAAAATCCATGGACTGCCATGAGAGGGCAGATGTACGATTATTATCTTGATCCCAATGCCTGTTTATACGGTTTAAGGTCAGGAAGTGAGCTTTTGCACATCATGTGTAATCCGGTGGATGGAATGGTGATGGTGGTTAATAATGGTGTCGAAGCACAGCGGAATCTGATGCTAGAGGTTAAGGTAATTGACATGGAGGGAAAAGAGAAGCTTCTTACGCAGGTGTTTTCAAATATTGATGCATCAAGTGTAAAGAAATATCTTTCAATAAAAAAAGAAGTTGATGTGGTAGCAAAAGATAAAGGAGCATTTTTATCATTAAGGTTACTTGATGAAAATAAAAAAGTACTGAGTGATAATTTTTACTGGCTGCCTGATTCTCAAGGGAAGTATTCGGGTTTGCAAGAAATGAAAAGTGCAGATCTTCAATTAAAAGTTCGGAAATTATCTCCGGGTACAGTGGAGGTAACTTTGAAGAATCCAGAAGGGGGAAGGATAGCATTCTTTAACAGATTGTCTGTAGTTGATAAACAAACATCAAAAAGAATCCTTCCTGTGTTTTACTCAGATAACTACCTGTCGGTTTTGCCGGGTGCTGAAAAGAAAGTGGTTATAGAATTTGAACCGAACCCAAATCAAGCGGCTCCTCTAATTAAACTGCAAGGATGGAATGTTGCAGAAAAAAATGTTGCAATTGAGTAATAAGACTTTATATGAATTTTAGAAGTACTTTTCTTTTACTGTTGGTTTTGTGTTTTGCCACTCTGACCTATGCTCAGAATCCTTTGTATAAAGATGCCAGCGCTCCGATTAATAGCCGGATAAGCGACCTACTTGGTAGAATGACTACCGAAGAAAAGGTGGGGCAATTATCAACGTTGTTAGGTTGGGATATGTATTTAAAAAATGGGAAACAGGTTGTAGTCAGTGATTTGTTTAAGAAATCTGTAGCCGAACAACATATCGGAATGCTTTGGGCTACATTAAGGGCCGATCCTTGGACGAAGAAAACATTGTTATCAGGATTGAATCCTACACTGGCGGCCAGGGCTACTAGTGAATTACAACGGTACGTGATCAATAATACCCGGTTAGGAATTCCATTGTTACTTGCTGAAGAGTGCCCGCATGGGCATATGGCCATAGGAACAACAGTTTTTCCAACGGCTATTGGTCAGGCAAGTACTTGGGACCCTGAATTAATTGAACAAATGGCCGCTGTTATTGCTTCCGAAGCAAGGTCTCAAGGTGCACACATAGGGTATGGGCCTATTTTGGATCTTGCGAGGGAGCCTCGTTGGTCAAGATTGGAAGAGACTTATGGGGAAGATACTTACCTGAATTCAGTAATGGGCAAAGCAATGGTAAAAGGGTTTCAGGGAAATAATCTTAAGAGTGGGAAAAATATTGCCTCGACACTTAAGCATTTTGTTGCCTATGGCAATCCGGATGGTGGCCATAATGGAGGTAGCAACGCAGTAGGGCAGCGTGAACTGTTTCAGTTTTATTTACCTCCTTTTGAGGCTGCAGTTAAGACAGGAGCTAGGTCGGTTATGACGGCATATAATTCTGTGGATGGAATACCATGTACAGGAGATGCATATCTGCTTAAATCAATTCTTCGAGATCATTGGGGGTTTAAAGGTTTTACGGTTTCGGATCTTGGTAGCATATCAGGTCTTTATAGCAATCATGCTGTGGTAGCCTCAAAAGAAGATGCCGCAACACTGGCAATAAACTCAGGTTTGGATTCGGATTTGGGTGGTTACGGATATGGTGAGGCTTTACTTAAAGCATTTAAACAAGGAAAAGTGTCTCAGGTCGTACTTGATTCGGCTGTTTCCCGGGTCCTTCGACTGAAATTTGAAATGGGTTTATTTGAACAACCATTTGTTGATCAAAACAATGCTTCAAAATTGGTAGGGTCAACTCAAAATACCCAGTTGGCTAACCTGGTAGCTAAGAAATCGATTATCTTACTTAAGAATGAAAAACAACTTTTGCCCCTTAGCAAAAACCTAAAGAAAATAGCAGTTATTGGTCCTAATGCTGATAATATTTACAATCAGTTAGGCGATTATACGGCTCCTCAACCAGATGAACGAATCGTTACTGTTCTTGAAGGAATAAAGAATAAGGTAGGGAAAGGTATGGAGGTTAATTACATAAAGGGGTGCAATATTCGTGATACAACAGAACAATCAATTGCTCAAGCCGTAGAGGTGGCCAAAAAATCAGAAGTAGCCATATTAGTGCTAGGAGGGTCAAGCGCGCGCGATTTTAAAACAGAGTATCAAAATACCGGAGCTGCTCTTGTTTCTGAGAAAACCATTAGTGATATGGAAAGTGGGGAAGGGTTTGATCGCTCAACACTTGATTTGATGGGATATCAGTTGAAACTTTTACAAGAAGTGGTAAAAACCGGGACACCTGTGGTGTTGGTACTTATTAAAGGCCGTCCTCTTAATCTTAACTGGCCTGCGGCAAATGTTCCGGCTATAGTAGATGCATGGTACCCTGGGCAAGAAGGTGGAAATGCTATCGCAGATGTATTATTTGGTGATTTTAACCCAGCAGGTCGCTTGACTGTTTCGGTGCCGAAATCGGTAGGACAGCTCCCAGTGTATTACAATCATAAGAAACCTTCTCCTCATGGCTATGTCGAAATAGATGAGAAACCATTGTATCCTTTTGGGTTTGGTTTGAGTTATACTTCATTTGCTTATCAGGACTTGAAGGTTAAAGTTTCGGAAACGGGGTCTGATATAAATGTTGAGACAGAATTTAAGCTTACCAATACGGGTAAATTTGATGGAGACGAGGTGGTTCAGTTGTACATAAGAGATAATGTAAGCTCTGTAGTTACAGCTGTTAAACAATTGAAGAGATTTAAACGAGTTCACTTAAAAGCTGGAGAAGAAAAAGTGGTGAAGTTATCCCTAGTAGGTGAGGATTTAGCTCTTTTTGATCAAACAATGAGAAAAGTCGTAGAGCCAGGCCAGTTCACACTAATGGTGGGTTCTTCATCAAAAGATATTAAGCTCCAGGAAGTAATTACTGTTTCCAAAGAAATTGCCTGGTAAATAAATTTGGAAAGGAATGAAGATTTGGCAGTTTGTCAGTTGATTTTTGAATTGTCAGTAACTTAAGTAGTATAAACCGACAAGTAATTCTGTCAGAATAAAATCATAAAGTTGGAGTTGGAACAATTATTGACTCAATCTGTTATATTTGCAAACGTAAATTTTTAAAATATGGCTTTAGTAATAACCGACGCAAACTTCGAAGAAGTTGTATTGAAATCAGATAAACCTGTATTAGTTGATTTCTGGGCTGAGTGGTGTGGTCCATGCCGCATGGTGGGTCCTGTTGTTGAAGAACTGGCTAGCGAATACGAAGGCAAAGCTGTTATCGGAAAAGTAGATGTTGATAACAATCCTGAAGTATCAATGAAATTTGGTATTCGTAATATCCCAGCTTTATTGTTCTTTAAAAACGGTGAAATCGTTGATAAACAAATTGGTGCCGTTCCAAAATCAGTCTTAGCCGGTAAATTGGAAGCACAATTAGGATAAGCATATTAATACAATAGTTTCAAAATGGCCTTGGAATTTCCTAGGCCATTTTTATTTTTAGATAATAAGTTGATAAAAGTATATTTGATTTGATGAGGTAGTCTGAAAATCTCTCAATTTTTAAATCTCAGATTCATAGTTATGCTCGAAAATAAAGAAGAATTACAGCAACTCAATCTTGAATTATTAGCTAATCAGGTGGTAGAAGGATTTATTACCGGTTTGCACAAGAGTCCGTTTCATGGCTTTTCAGTTGAGTTTGCCGAGCATCGCTTATACAATAAAGGTGAATCGGTTAAAAATATTGATTGGAAGTTATTCGGTCGCACTGATCGGTTATTTACCAAGCGATTTGAAGAAGAAACCAATTTGCGCTGTCAGTTAGTAATAGATGCCTCCTCATCGATGTACTATCCGGATGGTTCAGTTAATAAGCTTCAATTCTCTGTTTATTGTGCAGCCTCATTAATCAATTTGTTAAAGCGTCAGCGCGATGCATTCGGATTAAGTGTTTTTGCTGAACAGGTACTATTGTCAACCCAGGCAAAATCTACCACACCTCATCAACGCTTTATTTATTTCGAATTAGAAAAATTGTTGAATGCCAAACCTGTAAAAAAAACTACGGCGTTAGTAAATGCACTTCATGAAATTGCTGAAAATATTCACAAACGTTCCATGGTGGTAATATTTAGTGATATGATGGAAAGCGCAGAAAATGAAGATGCTGTTTTCTCTGCTTTACAACACTTGAAACATAATAAGCATGAAGTGATTTTATTTAATGTAACAGATAAACGCCTCGAACAGGAGTTTAAATTTGATAACCGACCTTATGTTTTTGTTGATACAGAAAGTGGAGAGGAAGTAAAGGTGCAGCCTAGCCAGGTAAAAGAATCCTATCTAAAAGCTATGGCTGATTTTAAACAGACCTTGATGCTCAAATGTGCGCAATATCGGATAGATTATATAGATGCTGATATTAACGAAGGATTTTATCCTGTACTAAATGCTTATTTGGTTAAGCGAAACAGAATGATGTAAAAATCCTGACTTTCCAGGATTTTTGACTTTAACCGTCTACCAAAAATTTATTGTTTTTTCTGAGTTGCGTCAGTTTTTTTATTCTGAGTTGCGTCAGATTTCTTAGTCTGAGTTGCGTCAGATTTCTTATTCTGAGTTGCGTCAGGTTTCTTAGTTTCAGCTGACTTTGCTTTTTTTACTTCTTTTTTCTCACTGTGAGGTTTTGGAGCTGCTACTTTTTCTTTAGAAGTCGTTGCTTTTTCTGATTTTACAGGAGCGGTTTGAGCAAATACTCCGGTTGAGAAGGCTGCAATTGCAACCATTAACATTAATTTTTTCATTTTCTTTATTGTTTTAGTGGATTCAAGATCCATTTACCAAATGAAGATTTAATGAAGAAACTAAGGTTTTTTAAATTGATTTAATTGTTTTAAAGCCTTGGAAAGGTGAAGGTGATCCTTGTTCCCTTGTTAATTTGCGAATAAACGTTGATGTCTATTTTATGAAAGTTGGCTATGCTTTTTACTATAGCGAGTCCTAGTCCATGGCTTTCTTCTTCGTTTGTATTAAGTTTTTCAAACCGGTCGAATATATAAGGTAACCTTTCCTCATCAATACCCTTGCCTGTATCTGCAATGCTTAACTGATATTTTTCATCCACAATACTATCCGATATAGTAATTGTTCCCTGTTCAGCATTGTATTTAATTGCATTAGTTATTACGTTGAATAGCATCGTTCTGATAAGTGACTTGCTGCCGATGAAATGGTAGTTATACTTTAGATCTGCGTTGAAGTGTAATGATTTGTCATCCAATCGATCTTTTAATTCTTCACTTATTTCCTGAATTAATTTATTAACAACGATACTTTCATTAGGCTTAAATTGTTCATTCTCAATTTTTGAAATAAGCAACAGGCTGTTAACAATGTTTTTTAATTGGTATAATGTATTTAAAGAGGCGTAAATCTTGTTTTGAACTTCATCGCTTATACTGTTCTCATTTAATAAATTTTCAAAGCGACTTTTAAGTATTGAAATTGGTGTTAATAATTCATGTGATACATTGCCGATAAATTCTTTTTGCGTATGAAACGACTGTGAAATACTTGTAAGCATTTCTTTAAGCTGCTTGTCAAGATGTTTAAAGTCGGAGGTTGAAGTAGCTATTGGTTCGAAATTGAAATGAGAAGGATCATTAACATCTTGTAATCGTTTGTTTATTATTGCAGCAAGCGGTTTAAGCAGAAAACCGGTAAATAAAAAATCGGTAATCAGGGTAAGTAAAATAGCAACTAATAATACCACAAGTGTATAAGTACGGAGGGTTTGCTTAAATTGTTTAATGCTTGCAAGGCTCTCGCCAATTTCTAATTGATAATGACGCCTTTCAAAGTCGAAATTGTAAGTTAATATTCTGTAGTCGTTAGTTTGGTTTTCGATAATGCGTGACTCCGTAGAAAATATTCCTGTTCCGTCTTTTTGATTTCCAGAAGAAATTGTTTTTAATAAAATATATTCTTCTTTAAAAATATTATAGCTGGTAAAGTCGGTGTCTTGCTCCGAAATATATTCGGAGATTTCCTTTCCTGATAAGTTTTTAATGAACTGCTCTTTTTTCTGCAGTATTCGGGCATCTAAGTGACTATAAGCAACCTGTTCTGTACTGAAATTAAATAATAAAGCCAATGAAAGTATAATGGCTATTTTAGTCAATACATTATAGAGCGCAAATTTGGCTTGTAATCGCATTTTTAAGGGTAGATTTTAAAGTAATGACTTGCCAATTTTATTGCTTGATTTTATATCCTATACTTCTTACAGTTTCGAACCAATCTATAGGTGAATGCGCTTGTAATTTCTTTCTAAGGTTTTTAACATGTACATCCACGAAGTTCGAATCGCTGTTGATTTCCAAAATATCACCCCAAACATGTTCGGTAAGCTGTAAGCGAGAAATTACTCTGTTTTTGTTCAGCATTAGGAAATTAAGAATGTCAAATTCTTTTTTGGTAAGGTTTAGTTTTATATTATTAAAGCTTACTTCTCTGTTTTGAATATCAATGACGAAACCGTGCAAATCCACCTCGTTTTTCACAAGCCGATGTTTGCGTCGTAGGATGGCATACATACGAGAATGTAACTCTGAAAGGTCAAACGGTTTACTTAGGTAATCATCTGCACCTAAGTCAAGGCCTTTTATTTTATCTTCAGTTGCCCCTCTGGCAGTTAACACAATCACCGCGTCTTCGCGATTAGGTAATTGTCGGAATTCTTTTAATAGTTCCAAACCGTCTCCATCAGGCAGTCCCAAATCGAGTAAAATAAAGTCATAAGTGTTAACAAACAACTTTTGAACTGCCTCTTTTTTAGTATATGCCAAATCGCACAAAAAGCCTTCTTGCTTCAGAAATTTGGCTATTTCATCTGATAAGCTATAACGGTCTTCAAGAATCAAAACATTCATAAGAACCAAATTAAGATTTTGAAGTAATAAGTACTAAATGATTTTATCTTTAAGGTTTTTGCAGTGTTTGTTGTTAGATCGAAAATTCTATACTTTCCAAAATAATGCGGCAAGCCTCCTTAATTTGTTCTTCAGTTATGATAAGGGGAGGGGCTATGCGCATTGAGTTGCTGCAATGTAAAAACCAGTCGGTAAGTACCCCATTCTCAATACATTTATCAATTATTTTTTTGTTGATTTCGAAGTTTTCAAATTCAATGGTAAACATTAAACCCATCCCTCTGAAGTCTAGGATTGCAGGATGCTTTAGAAGACTTTTAAATAACTGATGTTTGGCTTCCACTTGTTCAATCAATTCGCTTTTTAATAAAGCTTCAAAACCGGCTAAGCCAGCGGCACAGCTTACCGGATGCCCGCCAAAAGTTGTAACATGGCCAAGGATTGGATCAGTTTTTAAGCTCGACATAATCTCTGATGATGAAACAAAAGCCCCAATTGGCATTCCTGCTCCTAAAGCTTTGGCCAATAACAATACATCAGGAATAATTCCAAAATGTTCAAAGGCAAACAGTTTGCCCGTTCGACCCATTCCGGCTTGTATCTCGTCTAAAATAAGTAACGTGCCCGTTTCGGTACAGCGTTTTCGTAAAGCTAGCATATATTCTTTAGAAGGAACACGCACACCGGCTTCTCCCTGAATAGTTTCAATTATTACACATGCTGTTTTTGGAGTGATTAAAGCTAAGTCGGGTAAGTGGTTGAAGTTAACGAAGCGAATGTCCGGCAATAATGGTCTGAACGCATACTTATAGTCTTCATTGCCCATTACACTCAATGCTCCGTTGGTACTACCATGGTAAGAATTTTTACAGGCAATAATTTCAGTGCGGCCCGTAAAGCGTTTGGCCAGTTTTAATGCACCTTCGGTCGCTTCAGCGCCTGAGTTAACAAAATAAACTGATTGTAATTGCTCGGGTAGGTGAGTTGCAAGTTTTTCAGCAAACAATGTTTGTGGGGCTTGAATATACTCACCATATACCATTTGATGCATGTATGTTTCGGCTTGTTTTTTAATGGCCTCAACTACTTCAGGATGACAATGTCCAATATTGCTAACTCCAATGCCGGAGATTAAATCGATTGAAGGTTTATTATCCTTATCGTATAGGTAAATCCCTTCTGCTCGCGTAAATTCTAGCATTAAGGGGAAATTGGTAGTTTGTGCGTTATATTGAAGAAATAACTGTCGTAATGGAATCATGTTGCAAAATTGGGGAATTTTTTACAGCCACGCACTTGGTTTATGTAATATTAAATAAAAACGAATGAATTGAATTCATAATTCAAAAAAAACGAGCCTGGATTTTAGTCCCGGCTCGATAAAGTATTATGAGTTAATCACGCTTATCTGTTTTAAACTTTATTTCAGGCTTAGCCTCACTACCTCCTTTTCGGGCCAATTCATCCATTAGTTTCAATCCCAATAATCCACTAATTGAACTATTAGTATTATCAACACCTCCAGAAATCAATATATCAGGAATAATTTTGATGCGGTCTTTGCCAATTGTTTCAGCGATCTTATATTGTGTAAAGTTATCGCCACCCATTGCGCTTACAGCCAGTTTGTATGATTCGGCTGATGACTTGCCGATTGCCAAAATTTTCTCTGCCTCTGCATTACCGGTTTTTGAGATCTTTTCCGCTTCGGCGGATGCAAGCATCTTTGTTTTTTCCGCTTCAGCACTTGCCAACACTTTTACCCGTTCTGCCTCAGCGGTAGATTGTAGTTTTACACTTGCTGCCTCGCCAGTTGCTTTTTCAACAGAAGCATCAGCGACGCGTTTTGCAATCAATACACCTTGATCTGCCTTCACAATGTCCTTTTGAATCTCTGCCAATGCAGTTTCTTTCTCCAAAAGCTGGCGAGTTTCTTGCGCTTGTTTCTGTGTTTCAAAAGTTACTTTTTGTTCTTCAGCAATTTTACGATCGGTTAAGGTTTTCATTAATGATTCTGGAGGAACAATATCACCGATCAATGTATCAACACCGTTTACGTTATATTGATCCAAAACTTGCCTGATGTGTTCTTTCGCTGATTGCTGACGCTCTTTACGAGTCCCCAGAAAAGCAATTACATCTGAATCTTGTGCCGAATTACGGAAATAGTTACCAATTGTAGGTTCTAAAACCTGACTAACAAGGTTAGTCATGTTACCAAATCGTGCAATTACTTTTGGTGCTTCGTTTGTTGGGATATGGATGATTTGTGAAACGTCCAAATTGAAAGGGAAGCCATCTTTTGAACGAACCGTTATGGTTGACAGGTTTTTATCTAATTGGTGCGATTCGCTTCTTGCACTTGCCCAATTTAATACAAGGTTGGTAGTAGGTACCAATTCAACACGCATGATGTAATTATTAATCGGATATTTTCCTGGTCCGTAAGCTTCGGCCCAAACCCCTTTATAGCCTTTTGCAACAATGTTTCCATGTTTAAACTCGCTTCCGCTTAAATCTTCTCCATCTTGTCCCACATAAGAAATAACTACACCTACATGTCCGATCGGGATTTCGGTCATTTTAGTTTCTTCGACTTGTGCAAACCATGGATTCAAATAATAAGAACCCGCCAACATTACCTGAGGCTGTAAGCCTTTATTTCCCCCAGCTTCTAAAAATGCATCAGCATTTTGGAACATGTTATGCCCATTAATTTCTTTACCGGCTATATTTCCCGGAGTTAATGATTCACCATCTAGTGTAGTTACAATACCAACCATGTTTTCGTTGATAACCGTCATGTCTGTAAACTGAATTTCGAAGAGGTTGGTGTTTATACGATAAATACCTGTTGTAATGAATTGTGATTGACGGCCTTTTCTTCCACCATTGACAAGGAACTTCTCTGCATCCTGAAAGGAATCACAGTCCACTTTTCGTCCAAGGATACGACCGCTTTCAAGTTCGGCACCGTCCTTAGCATTGATCAGCCCGATTTTTCCCTGAGGAATTACGGTAAGGCCTTCAAGTTTTATTTCATATTGCCATAGCCAGTAGCCGAAATGAATTCCCGGCGGTAAAGGTTTAGCCTGGAATCCAGCTTCACCTTTTGTGGCTATAATTCTTCCTTCTGGTAAATTTTTATTTGGTCCGAAAAGAACAAATTTCTTAGTTACTAATCCAATTTTGTCTTCCGGAACAAATACAATTCCGAAGAAAACTCTGAAGATCATTTTATAAAAAACGATCATAACGATGGGAATAAGCACCCACCAAAAGCTTAATAAATTGCTCATGTTTAAAGTATAAGATGATTAAGTTAAAATTGAGGTGATGAGGAGGTAGTTGACTACATTTTCGATTGCAATAATTTCTGAGCAATTTTAAGCAATTGAACAATAATGGCAATTGAAATTTGTTAACATTGTGTTAGGAATTGAGGGCCATTTTTCAATTGATTATTTTGCAATATGATTACTACTTTACAAGAGAAAGAAACAGCTGGATTTACTTGGATCGATGTAGAAAACCCAACTGCCGAAGAATTAAACGATATAGCCTTAAAATATAATTTACATTCTAGTTCCGTACAAGATTGCCTTGATCCTGAACATTTGCCAAAGTATGAGCAGATTGACGAGGTAGTATTTATTATTGCTAGGGTTTTTGATGACAATGCAAATGATAATGAATTGAGTATTAATTGGTTAACTCGTAAGGTGGCCATTTTCTCAGCTGATGGTCTTGTTATTACCATACATCGTTCTCCACAGCCATTTTTAATTAGTTTGCAAAAGAAATGTATTAAGATGAAAAAGGCCCCCGGAAGATTTCAATTGCTTGCCCTGATTATGGATGAAGTCCTCCTATCATATGAAAGTCCAATTAGGAGAATTGGTGAATTAATGGATTTTTATGAGGAGAGAATGTTCTTGAAAACCAAGTTGCCTAAACTCTTGCAGCACTTTTATCAGTTAAAACGAAAAGCAAATGTCTTAAAACGAACTATTTTTTTGTCCAAAGATATTCTTTATAAACTTTCAGAGAACCTTAAAGGGCCAATTATGCAGGATTTAAAGGATACTTATGTTGAAATAGAAACTAATCTCGATCAGCAGATTGATTCAGCCAACAATTTAATGAACGTTTACATCTCGTTATCTTCTCAACGCACAAATGAGGTTATGCGTGTGTTAACTATTTTTTCAGTGTTTTTTATGCCGCTTACCTTTATTGTAGGTGTATATGGTATGAATTTCGAGTTTATGCCTGAGCTTAAAGCACGATATGGTTACCTTTTAATTTGGTTGGTAATGATAGCGGTATCCATAGTCGTTTTCTTTTGGTTTAAACGAAAGCGGTGGCTTTAGTCTTGACCAGGTGTTTGCTCACTACGTAATCGTTTTAGTAATTCACGTTTAAATTGCTCTTGAGCCATATATAAAAGTGCGACTTTTTTTAACGGAATAACTTTCTTAAAGCGATCGTAATATTTTCGTTCAACATCAAGTTCTTTCTGTTTAATGGAAAAATCATTGAGAATTAAGTCCTCAATTTCTTTGTCGGAAAGAGTTTCAGCTTGCATGCGAGCAACAACCATTTTTTGACGACGCTCTTTTAAAAGTCTTTGCTTTTCTGCATCATATTCGTTGTAAACCGGCCAAAAAAGCTTGCCCTCTTCCACTGTTAACCCCACTTTTGTAGTAATTATGGAAACCTTAAGCGCTTCAATATCAGCTTTGCGTTGGTTAAAGTTTTGTGCTCTTAATATCGAAGGTATAGAAAGTAAAAAAACGAGAGATAAAATAGATACACCAAAAGTTTTCTTCATCTGATTATAATTCTTGCAATAAAAGTTCTTCGTCAATATTATTTAAAATATAGTTTTCGAGTTTACCCGTTTTTTCAGGTTCGGAAACTTCATTCGGTTTAGGCTTGTTTATCACTTCTTCAATCAGCATTGATTCGTCAAAATAGTTTAGATCGAAGTTATGATTGTCAATTTTTACAACATTGACAGAGCTATTCATTTGCCTGTCAATGCGGCTGGTTTGATAAACGTTATATCCAAACCAGGTACATAATAATGCAAAGCAAGCTGCCATGGTTAAACGATAAAATCGCTTAATAAACGTGTTGTTTGCATTTTTGAGTTCATTAAGTGCAATATCGGAGAAGATTTTTTCTTCTACTGTAGTAGATAATGTATCAAAGTACCCTTCTGGAATAGTAAATGGAAGATGATTATTTGGAGAAGGGATGGATAAATCTATTGAATCTTCTTCTGCTCCTAATTGAGTATGTATTTTTTTAGAAAGAGAACTGAAGTAGTTATCAGGTGTTATAAAAGGGTTTTTATTATCAAGACCCGGAATTGAAAGTGAGGGTTCTTCCTCAAGCCGAATTCTTTCCATAATACGTCCTTGTAAAGAATTAAAGTAATTCTCTGGTACTGTATATGGCGATGACTGCTCTGGTTTAGGGATAATATTTTCTAGATCGTTATTCTCCACCTCAAATCCTTTTAATATGATAGAATGATTAAGTAGTAAAAGGTTTAATATTTAAATTAAAAAAACTTAATAATGATTGTGTTATTCATTTTGCTTAAAGTATTCTTCAATTTTTTTTACAGCATGATGGTACGAAGCTTTTAGAGCACCAACACTCGTGCCTAAAATTTCCGACATGTCCTCATATTTCATTTCATCAAAATATTTTATATTGAAAACAATGCGTTGTTTTTCAGGTAGGGTTAAAATTGCCCTTTGCAGTTTCATCTGGATATGATTGCCATCTACATAGATGCTATCGGTAAGTTTGTCAACCAAATAACCGGCATGGTCCTCAAAGTTTTCTGAGGCTCTCATCTTTTGTCGGTTTAAAAAGGTGATAGATTCGTTGGTAGCAATGCGGTACAGCCAGGTATAAAGCAGTGAATCTTCTCTAAAGTTGTCGAGATTTTTCCAAACCTTTATAAAGACTTCCTGAATAACATCATCGGCATCATCATGATCAATTACCAATCGACGGATATGCCAATACAGGCGTTTTTGATATTTTTCAATTAGCAGACTAAAAGCAAGGTTTCGCGTGGATTCACTGCGAAACCTTGTTAATAAGTCTTTGTCACTTATTTCTTCTTTCATGAAGTTCAAGAGTCGTTTGCTTGTGCCCTGCCTAAAATAATAAAATTTACGTAGTAAGCCAGCGTTTCGAAACTTGATTTAAAAGCAAAATTATTTACGGCTGATAGCTCTTTTTACAGCTTCAACAATGTTGTTTTTATCCAATCCGTATTTTGTCATTAACTGATCAGGAGTACCACTTTCGCCAAATGAATCGTTCACAGCGATGTACTCCATTGGA